>NZ_JAUZED010000207.1 GCF_030705415.1 Curtobacterium sp. A7_M15
TGACCGCCGGTGCGGTGAAGTAGGCAGGACCACCGGACGGGAGGCGCGGTGCGGGTCGGACCCGCACCGCGCCTCCCGTCCGCGCGTGCGCTGGTGTGCGCGGCCGGTGCGGCGCCGAGACTCGGCTGGGCGGACGGTTCCGTCACGCCGGGCCCACCAGCGTGTCCGCCGAGCCGAGACTCGGCGGCCGGAATCGAGACAGGATGGAACCATGAGCGAGCCACGCGGGCGGCAACTGCTGCCGGGACAGACCAGCCGGGTGCACGTGTACGACGTCGAGAGCCGGACGAGCCGACTCGTGTTCGAGTCGAGCACGCTCCTCGTCGAGGCGCCGAACGTGCTGCCCGACGGGACCCTCGTGCTGAACGGCGACGGCGACCTGTGGCTGCTGCGACCCGGGGGCCGGGTGCTCGACGAGACCGCGCTCGTCCGCGTGCCGATGCCCGGCGTCCCCGAGATCAACAACGACCACGTTCTGGACCCCTCGGGCAACTCCGTCGTGGTGAGCGCGCGCGACGGCGACCTGTACCGGGTGCCGGTGCCGGCCGGGGGAGCGGCAGCGACCCTCACGGACGTCACCACCGCGCTGCCCGTCGTCCGGAAGTTCTACCTGCACGGCATCGCACCGGACGGCGAGACCCTGGCTGCGATCGTCGGGGAGCGCACGGAGGAGGGCGTCTGGACCACCGACGTCGCCCTCGTCGACCCGGCGACCGGTGACCCGACCTTCCTGACCCGCGACGCGTACCCCGACGACGGTGTCGCGTTCGCGGGGGAGATGCTCGTGTGGAACTCGGAGCGGTTCACGCCGGGGACGGCGCAGCTCGTCGCCCTCTGGCCGGGGGCGACCGACCCGGTCCGGATCACGAACGACGACCGGGTGAACTGGTTCCCGCACGTCTCGCCGGACGGCGCGCACCTGCTCTACCTGTCGTACGAACCGGGCGTGCAGGGACACCCTGCCGACCACCGCGTGGAGCTCCGGCTCCTGCCCGGCTCGCTCGTGCGCGGTGCCCGGATCGCCGTCCAGCCCGAGACCCTCGTCACGCTCGACGGTGGGCAGGGGACCGTGAACGTGCCGCCGTGGTCGCCGGACTCGCGGTGGTTCGCGTACTGCGACTACCCGGTGGCGCCGTAGGGCGCTGCGACTCCACGCGCTGAGCGACAGTTCACGCGCCCGGTCGCCCGTGAACTGTCGCTCAGCGCGAAATCTCGGTTCGCCCCGCCTACACCTCCCGCACCTGCCCCTGCTTGATGTGCAGGCGGCGCTCGGCCCGCTTCGCGACCCACGAGTCGTGCGTGACGACGACCACGGTGAGCCCGCGCTCCTTCCACTGCTTCTCGATGAGTCCCATGATCTCGTCACGGGTCGCCTCGTCGAGCGCACCGGTCGGCTCGTCGGCCAGCAGCACGCTCGGGTTCTTGACCAGCGCCCGCGCGATCGCGACGCGCTGCTGCTGCCCGCCGGAGAGCTCCGCCGGCAGGTGGTCGAGCCGTTCGCCGAGGCCGACCTCCCGCAGCGCCGCCGTCGAGCGGTCGCGGATCTCCGACCTCGACCGGTTCGCGAGGGAGCCCGCGAACGCCGTCTCGACGTTCTCCAACGCGGTCAACGTCGGGATGAGGTTGAAGCTCTGGAAGACGAAGCCGATCTCGGTCGCCCGCAGGTTCGTCAGCGCGCCGTCGCCGAGCTTCGCCACGTCCTGGTCGCCGAGCAGCACGCTGCCGGCGCTCGGACGGTCGAGCGCACCGAGCATCTGCAGCAGGGTCGACTTGCCGCCGCCCGTCGGTCCCTGGATCGCGACGAGCTGCCCCTGCGGGATCGTCAGGTCGACGTTCGTGAGCGCGGTGACGGTCCGGTTCTTCTGCTTGTACGTCTTGGTGACGTTCTTCAGGGCGTAGATCGGACGGGAGGCGCGGCTCGCCTCCGCCTCGGACGCTGCGGTCTCGGTGGTGGTCACTGGTGCTCCTGTCGGTTCCGGTTTCGGGTCGGTGCTGTCGGTGGTCCCGGCGACGGGTGTCGCGCCGGTGCCGGGCCCGGCCATCAGGCCACGCTCCGCAGGGCCTCGGCCGGACGCAGCCGGCTCGCGCGCCAGCCGCCGAGCGCCCCGGCGATGAGTCCGCCGAGGATCGCCAGACCGATCGCGAGCAGGATCACCTCGACGGTGACGGGGGCGTGCAGCACGACGTCGGTCGTGGACGCCGTGCTCGCGCCGCCGCCGAAGCCGCCGGCCGGAGCGCCACCGCTCGTGCCGCTGCCCGCCGCGGCGGTCG
>NZ_JAUZED010000208.1 GCF_030705415.1 Curtobacterium sp. A7_M15
CGACGGCGCCTTCGCGGTCCCGGCCACCGCACCGACGGCGCCCGCCGCGCCGACCGCCGCGACAGCCGGTGCGGCCATCGCCAACGCTCCCGCCCCGCTCGCGCAGCAGCTGAGCCGCCCGGTGTTCACGCTCGCGCAGGCGGGTCCGGGGGAGCACGTCGTCACTGTCCAGGTGACGCCGGACACGCTCGGCCCTGTGACGGTGCGTGCGCACGTCACGGCGCACGGGATGCACGTCGAGTTGTTCGCCGCCTCCGACGCGGGGCGCGACGCGGTCCGGCAGGTCATGCCGGACCTCCGCCGCGAGGCCGCCGGGTCCGGACTGTCGACCACCCTCGACCTGTCTTCGCAAAACCACCCGGACACGCGCTCCGGGCACGACGAACGGCCCACCCCGTCGGGTCCACGCGTCGACACCGTCCAGGAGGCGCGGCTCACCCCGCGCGCACCCGGCACCGCCCACACGCCCACCGTCCGCACCGTCGGACTCGACGTCCTCGCCTGAGCGACGACCGCCAGCACAGGCAGAAACGAAGGGAACGACCATGCCGATCGACGGCATCACCGGCACCGTGGACCAGGCCGCGCAGGCTGCGGCCCTCGCCGCGAACCAGAGCAGCTCGCGGTCGCAGACGATGGACTCCGAGGTGTTCATGAAGCTCCTCGTCACGCAGCTGCAGAACCAGGACCCGTCCTCGCCGATGGACACGAACCAGATGATCAGCCAGCAGACGCAGCTCGCGATGATGGAGCAGATCACCAACCAGACCACGACGGCGAACGAGAACTTCTCGCTGCAGATGCGGATCGCCGCCGCGAACCTCGTCGGCAAGCAGGTCAGTTACACCGACGCCACCTCGGGCACGTCGATCACCGGGACGGCGACTGCGGTGTCCTACGCGGCGAGCGTCCCGACGGTCACCGTGAACGGGAAGGAGGTCAACCTCGACGTGATCTCCGGCATCAAGACGACCTCCTGACCCCCGCTTCTTCCCCTTCTTCCTCGGTACCTCCACGAAAGGACGCACCATGCTCCGCTCGCTCTACTCCGGGATCTCCGGCCTCCGTTCCCACCAGCAGATGCTGGACGTCACCGGCAACAACATCGCGAACGTCAACACGGTGGGGTTCAAGTCGTCGACGACGGTCTTCCAGGACACCCTGTCGCAGATGACCCAGGGTGCCGGTGGCCCGCAGACCGGCATCGGCGGCACGAACCCGGCGCAGATCGGCCTCGGCGTGCAGGTCGCCGGCGTCTCGACGAACTTCGCGCAGGGCTCCGCACAGGCCACCGGCAAGGCCACCGACCTGATGATCTCGGGTGACGGTTTCTTCGTCACCCGTCTCGGCAACGACACCGTGTACAGCCGCGCCGGTGCGTTCGACTTCGACGCCGACGGTCGCCTCGTCACCGCCGACGGGAAGATCGTGCAGGGCTACCCGGCCGCGAACGGTGTCGTCAACGAGAACGGTGCCCTGTCGGACATCGTGCTGCCGCTCGACGCCGCCGCGCCCGCCGTCCGCACCACCACCGCGGGCGTGACCGGCAACCTGCCGTCCGAGACCGCCGTGGGCTCGGTCATCACGCGCGACGCCACCGTCTACGACGCCTCCGGCGCGAAGCACACCATGTCGATCGCCTACGAGCGCACCGCGGCCGGCTGGGACGTCACCGCGACCGACGGCCAGGGCACCCAGGCGACGACGTCGCTCACGTTCGGCGCCGACGGCAAGCTCACGGCCGGTGGCACGCTCGCCGTCGGGAACATCGCCGTCGACATGCGGCAGCTCACGGGCTTCGCGTCGCTCAACACCGCGTCGATCTCGTCGCAGAACGGCCACGAGGCCGGGTCCCTGCAGGGCTACTCGATCTCGAAGGACGGCACGGTCGTCGGGACGTTCTCGAACGGTGCGTCGCTCGCCATCGGTCGGATCGCCCTGGCGACCTTCGCGAACCCGGCCGGCCTCGAGAAGACCGGAGCATCGGGCTACCGGGCGACGGCGAACTCCGGCAACGCCTCGGTCGGCGCGCCGGGGTCGCCCGGTGTCGGGCAGCTCGCCTCGGGCACGCTCGAGATGTCGAACGTCGACCTGTCGCAGGAGTTCACGAACCTCATCGTGGCGCAGCGCGGGTTCCAGGCGAATGCGCGCATCATCACGACCTCGGACGAGGTGCTGCAGGAGCTGACGAACCTGAAGCGGTAGGGCGCCGCGGGCGCCGCGGGCGGCACGGGCGGCACGGGCGTCGCGGGCGCCGCGGGCGGGCCGCC
>NZ_JAUZED010000209.1 GCF_030705415.1 Curtobacterium sp. A7_M15
TCGCTTTCGCGAAAGCGACAGCCTGCCGCCCGCGGACGGCGGGAACGTGTCGCTCCTGCCGCACAAATGCGACGCCGGGCCGTCACCCTGTCGCGATGGCGGTACATACGACCACACGGTGACCGCCTGGAGGCGCGGCTGGCGCCCGGCGGACCGGCGCCGCGCCTCCAGGCCGTCGCGTCTGCACCCCGAGGCGGTCGCGTCCGCACCCCCTGGCGACCTTCCGCGCTGCGCGACAGTCCACGGATCCCACGGGGCGTGAGATGTCGCCCACGCCGTGAGGTCGGGCCGCTCCCGCGTGCGCGCCGCGCGCGACCCGGCCCCGGCTAGAGAGGTCGGCATGCCCCGGGACGAACACGGACACCTGACCGCCGGCCGCATCTCCCCGCAGCGGTCCGTCCCGAAGGAGATCGAGCGCCCGGAGTACGTCGGCAAGGCCGAGCCGCACGAGCATGGGCTCGGCGACACGTACACGCCGGACGAGGTCGAGCGCATCCGCACCGCCGGCCGCATCGCCTCGCAGGCGATCGACGCCGTCGGCGAGGCGATCCGACCGGGCGTCACGACCGACGAGCTCGACCGGATCGGCCACGAGTTCGTCGTCGCGCACGGTGCCTACCCGTCGACGCTCGGCTACCGCGGGTACCCGAAGTCGCTCTGCTCCAGCCTCAACGAGGTCATCTGCCACGGGATCCCGGACGACACCGTCCTGCAGGAGGGCGACCTCGTCAACATCGACATCACCGCCTACAAGGACGGGATGCACGGCGACACGAACCGCACGTTCATCGTCGGACAGGCGTCGCAGGAGGTCGAGGACCTCGTGACCCGGACCCGACTCGCCCTCGAGCGCGGGATCAAGGCCGTCGCCCCCGGCCGCCAGGTGAACGTCATCGGCCGGGCGATCGAGGCCTACGCCAAGCGCTTCGGCTACGGCGTCGTCCGCGACTACACCGGCCACGGCGTCGGGCGGGCGTTCCACTCGGGACTGATCATCCCCCACTACGACACCCCGCGCTTCGACGACGTGATGGAGCCGGGCATGGTCTTCACGATCGAGCCGATGCTCACGCTCGGTGGCATCGACGCGGACATCTGGGCCGACGACTGGACCGTCTCCACCCGGGACAAGTCGTGGACCGCACAGTTCGAACACACCCTCGTCGTCACCGAACGCGGCGCAGAACTCCTCACGGTCTCCTGACCTCCGAACCGAACGGTCTCCTGACCCCCGAACCGAAAGGCTCCTCATGACCTCCCTCGCAGTCGGCGTCGACATCGGCGGCACGGGCATCAAGGGTGCGATCGTCGACGTCACCACCGGCGAACTCACCACCGACCGGATCAAGAAGGCCACGCCCGAGGGCGGCAAGCCGCACGACATCGTCGCGGTGGCCAAGTCGATCCTCGAGGAGCTCGCACCCGCGGCCGAGGTCCCCGTCGGCGTCTGCTTCCCCGCGATCGTCCGCGACGGCAAGACCATGTCGGCGGCGAACGTGTCGAAGAAGTGGATCGGCTTCGAGGCCGAGGCCCTCTTCGAGAAGGAGCTCGGACGCTCCATCCACTTCGTGAACGACGCCGACGCCGCCGGGTTCGCCGAGCAGCAGTTCGGCGCCGCGAAGGGCAAGGACGGCCTGGTCGTCGTCACGACGCTCGGTACCGGCATCGGCACGGCGCTCATCAACGACGGGGTGCTCATCGTGAACTCGGAGCTCGGGCACCTCGAGATCGACGGGCACGACGCCGAGTCCCGTGCGTCGTTCGCCGCGAAGGAGCGCGACGACCTGTCGTGGAAGCACTGGGCGAAGCGGCTGCAGAAGTACTACTCCACGCTCGAGGCCCTGCTCTCGCCGGAGCTCTTCGTCGTCGGTGGCGGGGTGTCGAAGCAGTACGAGGAGTTCCTGCCGCTCCTCGACCTGCAGGCGGACATCATCCCGGCGACGCTCCGGAACAACGCGGGCATCATCGGCGCGGCGACCCTGGCGTCCCGGTCGTAGCCGGGCGCCGGCTGTCCCTGGTCGAATCGGGCGTAGCGGGTCGGATCGGGCGTACCCGGGCGAAACTTCGTGCCAGGTACGCCCGTTCTCACCAACCATCGCGGACGTTCTGGGAAACATCGAGCACGCCGGCTGCGGCGGTGCGAACCCGGCGCCACGCGCGGCCGTCAGACGCCGAGGTCGCACGACACGCCGCACGCTCCCGCCGAGGTCGCGCGAACTGCCGCTCGCGTCACGCCCGAACGGCAGTTTGCG
>NZ_JAUZED010000021.1 GCF_030705415.1 Curtobacterium sp. A7_M15
GGGATGGGCGGGGCGTCGCTGCCCGACCACGCGTCGGGCACCGCATCCGGGTCGGCGAGCGCGCCGTCGAGGTCGACGTCGTCGAACCCGGCGCTCTCGAGCGGCCGGACGAGGAGCCCGGAGCGCACGGCCGCTCCGGCGTGCGGATCCGCCATGGCGGCCTCGATCGTCGCCCGGACCTGTTCGAGCACGCTCGGCGTCACCGGGTGCCCGGCGTCGGACGCGAGGTCGGCCCCGGCCTGGGTGAGCGCGTCGACCACGCCCGCTCGCTGGCGTCGCAGCGCGCGGATGGCTGCCGGATCGGCATCCGCCTGGGCCTGCCGGATCGCGGGCCCGAGGTCGACCGCCTCGTCGAGTGCACCCTCGTGCGCCAGCAGGTCGACGACCCACGCGGCCGGTGCGGGTTTCCGGAGGCCGCCGATCGCCGTGGCGAGGGCCCGATCGTCCTTCCGGACCGCCCGTTGGCGCGCCGTCCGCTCGGCGACGAAGTCCGCGGGCGCGACGAGGAGCAGTTCCTTCGCCACGTCCGCGAACCCCATGCGGACCAGCTTGCCCGCTACCAGTCGTGGACGGTGCCGTCGGCGAGCCGGTTGAAGGGCAGGTACGCCTGCTCGTACGGGTACTTGCCCGCTTCGTCGACGTCGAGCGAGACCCCGAGGCCCGGCTCGTCGCCCGGGTGCAGGTACCCGTCCGTGAACGTGAAGGTCTGCCGGAACACCTGGTTCGTCCTGGGGCCGTGCTGCATGTACTCCTGGATGCCGAAGTTGTGGATCGCCAGCCCGAGGTGCATCTGCGCCGCCAGGCCCACCGGGGAGATGTCGGTCGGCCCGTGGAACCCGGACTTGATCTGGTACATCGCGGCGTAGTCCATCGTCTTCCTCAGCGGGGAGATGCCGCCCATGTGGGTCACGGCGCCGCGGACGTAGTCGATGAGCTGGTCGCGGATGATGTCCTTGAAGTCCCAGATCGTGTTGAAGACCTCGCCGATCGCCAGCGGCGTCGTGGTGTGCTGCCGGACGAGCTTCAGCGCTTCTTGGTTCTCGGCGGGGGTGCAGTCCTCGAGCCAGAACAGGTCGTACGGCTCGAGCGACTTGCCGAGCTTCGCCGCCTGCAGCGGGGTCATCCGGTGGTGTCCGTCGTGCAGCAGCGGGAGCTCCGGACCGAACTCGTTCCGGACGGCCTCGAACACGGTGGGCACGTGGCGGAGGTAGGCACGGGTGTCCCAGTCCTCCATCGCGGGGAACGCGCCGCGCTGGGCGGGCTCGAAGTCGTAGCGGACGCCGCTGTTGCCCTCGGTGGTCTTGTTCGACGCGATGCCGTAGATCGACTCGAGCCCGGGGACGCCCGTCTGCACGCGGATCGACCGGTAGCCCTCGGACTGGTGCTCGCGGATGGAGTCGAACAGCTCCGGCAGCTCCTTCCCCGAGGCGTGGCCGTACGCCATCAGCCCCGTGCGGGAGGCGCCGCCGAGCAGCTGGTACACGGGCATCCCGGCGACCTTGCCCTTGATGTCCCAGAGCGCCATGTCCACGGCCGCGATCGCCGCCATCGTGACCGGTCCTCGGCGCCAGTACGACGACCGGTAGAGGAACTGCCAGGCGTCCTCGATCCGGCTCGCGTCGCGGCCGACCAACAGCGGGACGACGTGCTCGGACAGGTAAGCGGCGACGGCGAGCTCGCGACCGTTGAGGGTGGCGTCTCCCAGACCCGTCACGCCGTCCGCGGTGGTGAGTTTCAGCGTGACGAAGTTGCGGTTCGGGCTCGTGACGATGACCTCGGCGCGGTCGATCAGCTGCCCGCGGTCGGCCGACGCCCACGTGTCCGGACGCCCGGCGGTGGGATCGGTCGCCGCGCCGGCGTCGGTCGCCCCCGGCACCGGGGCCGCGGGGTTCGTCGTGGTGTCGGTCATGCGTGGACTCCTTCGTCGGTTCTCGTGCGCTCCGCGGTCTCCCGCGCGGCACGGATGCGGTCGGCCGCAGCGGTGATCGCCGCGACGACGGGGGTGGTGTCGAGGTCGGGGGCGATGACGCGCAGCACGTCGTGCACGTCCGAGTCTGCCCCGGGGGCTCCGGTGTCGCTCACCAGGTCGGGCTGCTCGGTCAGGTGCAGCCACCACGCCGCGACGGCGGTCGCGGCGCCCGGACCGATGCCCGCCGACGGGTCGCGGTCGAGCCGGTGCCGGAGCACGTCGACCACGCGGACGGGGAGCTTCTCGGAGCCGCCCGCGGCGATCTGCCGGAGGGTGTGCCGGATCCGGGGGTTCGCGAACCGGTCGACCAGGGCGGCCCGCGCCGCGGCGACCTCGGCGTCGGGCAGCGGGAGCTCGAGCGCTGCTTCGTCCCAGAGCTGTTCGACGGCCGCGCGGCAGACCGGGTCGTCCATCGCGGACGCGACGGTCTCGTGGCCGAGCAGCAGCCCGAGGTACGCCAGCAGGGAGTGGGACCCGTTCAGGAGCCAGAGCTTCCGCTGCTCGTAGGGGGTGACGTCGTCGACGATCCGGACGCCCGCGGTCTCCCACGCCGGGCGGTCGACGCCGTCGAAGGCGTCCTCGAGCACCCATTCCGCGAACGGCTCGGTGATGACGGGCACCCGGTCGCCGTCGAGCGCACCGGGGAGCTCCGCCAGCGCCTGGACGTCGTCGTCGGTCGTGGCCGGGGTGATCCGGTCGACCATCGACGAGGGGAACGAGACGTTCGCCTCGACCCAGTCCTGCACCGCCGGGTCGGCGACGGCGGACACCACCGCGTCGCGGAGCACCTCGCCGTTGTGGGTCAGGTTGTCGAGGCTGATGAGCGCGATCGGCCCGGACCCGGCGGCACGTCGGGCCTCGAGCCCTTCGACAAGGCGCGAGGGGACGTCGGAACCGGACCGGTAGCCCTGCTCGGTGACCGTCAGCGTGACGATGGTGGTCTCCGGAGAGGCGACCAGGTGCCTCCAGGTCGACGCGTCGCTACCCGGGTGCGCCGCCACGATCGTGTCGACCACCTCGGCGGAGTCGCCCTCTGCCGCACGCGTCACGAGCGTGTACCGGCTGTCCTGCGCGGCGAGTGCGTCGGCGACGTCCGGCGAGCGTCCGGTGAAGGCGGTGATCCCCCACGGTTCGCCGTCGGTGTGCGCCGTGTACCAGGCGAGGTGGGCGCGCACGAAGGCACCCACCCCGAGGTGCACGATGCCGGGTCGGCGATCGGTCATGCCGACACCGGTACGAGGGACCGCAGGTAGGCCAGGTTGTCGGCGGTGCGGGCCTCGAGCGGGAGGTCGGTGGAGAAGTCCTCGATCGTGACCCAGCCGTCGTAGCCGACCTGGCGGAGCGCGTCGAGGTACTCGGAGACGGACGCCTGGCCGGTGCGCAGCGGTGCCCACTCGTTCTGCCAGATCGTGCTGCCGTCGGCCCGGGTGTCGCCGGTGTCCACCCAGCGGGCGTTCTTCACGTGCGCATGGGCGAGGTACGGACCGAGGAGCTCGAACGCGGCGAGGTGGTCCTCGTGTCCCTCGATCACGAGGTTGCCGAGGTCGTGGATGACGCCGACGTGCTCCGGATCGAGGCCGTCGACGAGCCGCAGTGCCGCCGATGCCGAGGGCGTGATCGTCATGTGGTGCAGCTCGACGAGCGCTTTCACGCCCAGCTCGGTCGCACGCGAGACGGCCCACTCGAGGTCCGCCCGGGTGCGGTCGAAGATCTGCGGGTAGGTCTCACCGGTGCGCTCGCGCTCCTGCCGGTACATCGGCATCGCGACCCGGACCTGGCGGGCGCCGAGCTCGCTCGTGACGCGGAGCATGGTGTCGACGCCGGCACGGTTCGACGCCTGCTGGTAGCCGCCGATGCCGGAGTACTCGAGCCCGGCGGCGTCGGTCGTGCGGGCGATCTCGCCGACCTGGTCCTCGATGCCGGTGAACTGCCACGTCGAGTTGTTGCCGGCCCAGAACGAGCGCCCGGCGGGCACGGTCTCGCCGGGTGCCGGGCGGTCGTCGACGATGCGCCACTCGATGCCGTCCCAGCCCTGGTCGGCGAGCGTCTGTGCGGCCTGCGACGGAGTCCAGTCGGGGGTCGAGGCGGTGAACACGGAGAACTTCATCGGGTGGCTCCTTCTGCTGCGTGTGCGCCGACGACGGGGACGACGTCGTCGTACGTCCCCTCGATCACGTCGTCGATCCGGACGGGCTTGCCGAGCGTCGCGCTGACGTAGAGCCCGCGCACGGTGGCGAGCGAGACGAGGGCGGCGTCGACCGTCACGCCGGGCTCGCGCCCCTCGCGGATCGCGGCGACGATGTCGGTGTACTGCCGGGCGTGACCGGCGGCGAAGTGGTCGGGCTCGGCCGGACCGCCGACGACGTGTTCCGGCGGGACGACCTCGTCCTTCTGGTCGACCGCGCCGGCGACCGCCGTGGCGTTCGAGGTGGTGGACGCGGACTCGAGCGTCGCCGCGTCCGGTGCGATGTGGAAGTACGCCAGGCGGTCGTCGTCGACGATCGCGGACCCGTGCGTGCCGTACACGGCGTACCGGGCGGAGAGGCCCGGGTACGCAGCCGTCGTGCAGTGGATGACGCCGAGCGCTCCCCCGGCGAACCGGACGGTGGCGACGGCAGTGTCCTCGACCTCGATCCGGTCGTGCGCGAGCAGGCCGGTCTGCGCCGAGATCTCGACCGGACGTCCGAGCGCCCACACGAGCAGGTCGACGGTGTGCACGCCCTGGTTCATGACCGCGCCGCCGCCGTCGAGCGCCCAGGTGCCCCGCCAGTCGCCGGAGTCGTAGTAGCCCTGCGAGCGGTACCAGGCGACGCTCGCGAGTCCGGACGTCACGGTGCCGAACCCGCCGTCGTGGGCGGCTGCTGCGACGGCTGCGGAGGCCGGGTCGAAGCGGTGCTGGCTGATGACGCTCGTCACGAGGCCGCGTGCGCGTGCGGCGGCAGCGAGCGCGGCGATCTGGCGGGCGCGGGGCATCGTGGTGTCGAGCGGCTTCTCGATGACGACGTGCTTGCCGGCGGCGAGTGCGGCTTCGGCCAGCTGGACGTGCATGCCGGACGGCGAGCAGATCGCGACGACGTCGATGTCGGCCTGCGCGATCGCTTCCTCGATGGTGGACGTCGTGATCGGGCGGGTGACGCCCATCGCCTCGATCTCGTCGGCGGCGCTCGTGGCGGCTGCGGGGATCGCGTCGACGAGGGCGACGACCTGCAGGTCGGGGTGGGCGACGGCGACCTTGGCGTGGTGGCGTCCGATGACGCCGGCGCCGACGACGGCGAGCTTGAGCGGGGTTGCTTCGGTCATCGCAGGGTGACTCCGATCTGGTCGGTGAGCTTCCGGAGGGCGCGACCGGCGCGGCCGAACGCCGCGGGGCCGGAGAACCCGCCGAGGTGGGTGAAGTCGCTGAGGTGCGGCTCGAGGGAGGCGTAGCCGGAGTACCCGGCGTCGCGGAGTGCGGTGAGCGTCTCGACGAGTTCGCCGTCGCCCTCGCCCGCGGGGACGACGGACGAATCGGCGGCGAGGGCGTCCTTCACCTGCAGGTAGTCGACGTACGGTGCGAGCTGTGTCCAGCCGTCGGTGAACGGCTTGACGCCGCACTGGACGTAGTTCGCGTTGTCCCAGGCGAGGCGGAGCGCGGGCGACCCGACGCTCTCGACGATGTCGAGCACCCGCGAGGGGACGTCGCCGTAGATGTCCTTCTCGTTCTCGTGGAGCAGCGTCACTCCTTCCCGCGAAGCGAGGTCGGCGAGCGCGCGCATCCGGACGAGGACGTCGTCGCGGACGTCCTCGGGTGCACGTCCCTCGAAGTAGAACGAGAAGATGCGGATGTTCGTGGTGCCGAGGGCGTGCGCGGCGGCGATCGCGCGGCCGAGTCGTCCGACCTCGTGCTCGACGGGCTCGTCGACGGAGACCTTGCCGATGGGCGAGGCGATGGCGGACACCGTCTGCCCGCGTTCCTCGAGCAGGCGGTGCAGCCCGGCGAGCTGGTCCTCGTCGAGGTCGACGACGTTCACCCCCCAGGCGCTGCGGACCTCGATGGCGCTGGCGCCGAGCGCCTGCAGCACCGCGACCTGGACCACCGGATCGGCGTCGATCTCGTCGCCGAAGCCGGAGAGTTCCCAACTGGGCTGGGTCATTGCGTTCCTTTCATGAGGACCAGCCTGGAGGCGCGGGGCGGGCTGGCACCGCGCCTCCAGGCAGTCTGTGGAGAACTGTCGCTACTTCACAGAGCCGGCGGTGAGACCACCGACCAGGTAGCGCTGGAAGATGAGGTAGAGCGCCACGACCGGCACGGCACAGACGATCGAGGCGGCCATCATCTGGCCGTAGATCGGGACGGCGCCGCCCTCCTGCGTGGTGCCGAGGACCTGCAGGACCACGGCGACCGTGCGCGTGTTGGGGGTCGTCATGATCGTGGAGAAGAGGACGTCGTTCCAGCCGAGCAGGAAGGCGAAGATCGCTGACACGACGATGCCGGGCCACGACAGCGGCAGGACGATCTTCGTGAGGATCTTGGTGCTGGACGCGCCGTCGATGCGGGCCGCTTCCTCGAGCTCCTTCGGCAGACCGCGCAGGTACGTGACCATCACCCAGGTGGAGAACGGGAGGGCGAACGTCAGGTAGGTGACGAAGAGGCCCCACCGGGTGCCGATGATCTGCACGCCGGTGGCGCTCGCGATGTTCGAGAACACCACGAACACGGGCAGGAGCAGGAGCGTGCCGGGGATCGACTGCAGTGCGAGCAGACCACGCAGGAAGGTCAGGCGTCCGAGGAAGCGGAACCGGACCAACACGTACGCGGTCGACACGGCGAGCGCCGCACTGGCGACGGCGACGGCCCCGGCGGTGAGCATCGAGTTCACGAGCCCCTCGCCGAGCGCGACCGTCGACCAGATGTCGACGTAGTTCCGCAGCGTGAACTCGGACGGGAAGTACTCGCCCCGGGCCACCGCGACGTCGGAGTTGACCGACCCGAACAGGATGTAGAGCACGGGGACGGCGATGAACGCGATGATCACCGCGATCACGAGGACGAGCAGCCAGCGCGGCAGGAGCCGGGTGACGTCAGTGTCGTACGGGCGCTTGTGGCGGCGACCACGGTCCCCTGCCGTGATGCTCTCGGTGAGCGTCGCGGTCGGGCGGGTCCTCGTCGTGGTGAAGGCACTCATGCTCGGGCTCCGTCGATGTCGGCTGCCGCGGCCGGGGTCGCGGCGGCCAGCGTCGCGCGGTCGGCGCGGCGCTGCTTGCGGTTGGGGCCCGCGTCGTCACCGGTGTCGAGCTTCACGGCTCGGAGGTAGACGAACAGCGGGATGGCGACGATCACGAGGGAGCAGATCGCCATCGCCGCGGACAGGCCGAAGCGGAACGACTGGAAGCTCGCGATGTAGGTGAGGACGGGCATCACCTCGACACTCGAGGGCAGCGGGATGCCGAACAGCACGAACGGCAGGGTGAAGTTGTTGATGTTGTGCAGGATCGCGATGATCACCGCGAGGCTCAGGGGTCCGCGGAGGTACGGGAAGATGATGTACCGGAGCTTCGCCCACCAGGTCACCCCGTCGAGCGCGGCGGCCTCGTGCACCTCGTTGTCGACCGCCTGCAGTCCGGCGAGGGAGAGCAGGTAGACGAACGGCCAGCTCGTCCAGATCATCACGCCGGCGAGCGCCCAGTACGACGCGGAGCCGTTCAGCCAGAGGACGTCGGTGTGCAGGATCGAGTTCACGACGCCCTGCGGCTGCAGCATCGTCCGGAAGAACGTGCCGACCACGAAGGCGGGGAGCACGTACGGGATGAGGTAGATCGACCGGACGAGTCCGCGGCCCGGGAACCGGTTCTGGGTGGAGATCGCCGCGGCGACGCCGATCGGGACCGTGACGGCGGTGACGAGCACCGAGATCGAGACCGAGATCCAGATCGAGTGGAGCAGGGGCGAGTCGGTGAACGCCTCGGCGAAGTTCGCGAACCCGACGAACGGGGCGCTGAACCACTGGCGGAGCGTGTACTGGTCGAGGTCGAGCATCGCGATGTAGAAGCCCACCAGGAGCGGCACCACGATGACGGCGAGCATGAGGACGCCGCCGGGCAGGAGCATCCAGAGCGGGCGCTCCCGCTTGTAGAGCGGGGTGGTGCCGTGCGGGCGGACCTCGCGGCCGCGCGACTCGGTCGCGCGCGGCGCGGGGGTCTGGACCTGCGTCATCACAGGCCTCCGTTCTTCTGCCGGTCGAGTGTGGGCTGGGCGTCCTTCTGCGCTGCCTTGAGTCGCGCACGGAGCTGGTCGTCGGTGACCTCGCCGCCCTTGAGCGACGGGATGGACTGCACGACGACGTCCACGAGGGAGAGTTGGATGTCCGACCAGGCACCGGTGAAGGCGGTCGGCTTCGAGAGCTTGCCGGCGTCGATGATCGGCTTGAGCTGCGGGTTGTCCGCGGCGAGCTGCGCGGCTGCGTCGGCGTTCGTCGGCAGGTTGCCGAAGAGCTCGTAGTACTCGAGCTGCGCCTTCGGGGTGCTGAGCTGCTTGATGAAGTCGAAGGACAGGTCCTGCTTCTTGCCGTAGTCGGCCACGACCCAGTTGTCGCCGGAGAGGATGCTCGCCGCCTCGATGCCGCCGGACGGACGCGACGTCGCTCCCGGAGGCACCGTCGGCAGGAGAGCGAACTCGTACTTGCCGTCCACGGGGGTGTTCTTGAACGAGTTGATGGCGGTGGTCGTCGTCATCGGGAAGAACGCCGCCTTGCCCTCGGTGAACTGCGCGAGGGCCTGGGCGTTGTTCCATCCGATGGCGGCCTTGTCGACGACGCCGTCCGTGGTCACCCAGTCGAAGTACGTGCGGTAGGCGTTCTCGACGGCCTTCGTGTCGATCTCCGCCTTGCCGTCCTTCGACACGATCGTGTTGCCGGCGTTCTGCGCCATGCCCCAGACGAACTTCCACGGGTCGAACCCGTCGGCGTACGCGACCGCCATGCCGTGCACGTCACCGCTCGTGGTCGCCTTCGCGTCCTCGGTCAGTTCGTCCCACGTCGTCGGCATCTCGGTGATCCCGGCCTTCGCGAGGAGGTCCTTGTTCACCGCCATGACGAACGGTCGGCTGGCGAAGGGGATGCCGATCTGCTTCGAGGCGCTCGGGCCCGAGATCCCGAAGGAGGCGGGGTCGAACTGGTCCTTGCCGCCGACGGCCTTCCAGTCCTTCGCGTCCATCTCGACGAAGGCACCGGTGGCGTACGCGGTCGGGGTGAACGTGCTGCCGATCGCGTACACGTCCGGGCCCTGGCCGGAGATGACGCTCGTCTGGATCGCGGTGAGCTCCTCCTGCGCCGAGGAGTAGGTCTCCCACTGGACGTTCGCACCGGTGGTGCGCTTGAACTCAGCGGCGACGTCCTGCTGCCACTGCTTGCGTTCCTTGGGGTAGGTGGTGTCCGCGCCCATCATGACGCGGAGGGTGTTGGGGTCGTCGCCACTGCCGTTCACCACGGCGCATCCCTGGAGGGACAGCGCGGCGAGGGCGACGACGGCCACGGCACCGATGACGGTGCGGGCATGGAGTCTTCGCGTGTTCACGGGGGTTTCCTCCTCGAGACCTCCTCCGAGCGGCACTGCCCGGTCGCACCACTGTCCCGCGGTTGGCAACATGCGGCAATCGGTTGCCACTTGTTGCCAGACCGGTTTACGTTCGGTCCACCGGCGCACCGACGCGCAGGCCGGACGACGGAGGAACCGTGACCGACACCGACACCGCCCGGCGGGTGACCATCCGCGACATCGCCGACGCCACCGGTGTCGCGCCGTCCACGGTGTCGCGGGCGCTCTCCCTGCCCGACCGCGTGAACCAGGCGACGCAGCAGCGCATCCAACAGGCCGCCCGGGAACTCGGCTACGTCCCGAACTCGCAGGCCCGGGCCCTCACGTCCGGACGGACCCGCGCGGTCGCCGTGCTCGTGTCCGACATCACGAACCCCTTCTACTTCGACGTCATCCGCGGCACGCAGCACCAGCTCGCCGGCGCCGGGTGGACGCAGCTCCTCGTGGACACCGAGGAGTCCGCCGACGCCGAGATGGCCGCCCTCAGCGCGATCGCCGGGAAGGCCGACGGCGCCGTGCTCACCGCGTCACGATTGTCCGACGCGCAGATCGCCCGGTTCGCCGAACGCACCCCGCTCGTCGTCGTGAACCGTCGGCCCGCCGGCGTCCCCTCCGTCCTGATCGACACCCCCGGTGGGGTCGAGCAGGCCGTCCAGCACCTGGTGTCCCTCGGCCACCGGGACGTCCTCTACGTCGCGGGCCCGGACAGCTCCTGGTCGAACGAACGCCGGTGGAAGGCCCTCGTCCGGGTCGCCAAGCGCCTGGGTGTGCGGGTCGGCCGCGTCGGGCCGCACGCACCGTTCGTCGACTCCGGAGCCGCAGCCGCCGACGCCGCCGTGCACGCCGGCGCCACCGCCTGCATCGCGTTCAACGACCTCATCGCGATCGGCATGCTCGCCCGGCTCCGGGAGCGCGGCGTGCGCGTCCCCGAGGACATGAGCATCGTCGGGTGCGACGACATCTTCGGCGCCGACTTCTGCAACCCCCCGCTCACCACGATGACGTCGCCGATCGAGCGCGCCGGCCGGGTCGCGATCCGGATGCTCCTCGGACGGCTCGGCGCGATCCCCGCCGAGGAGCTGCCCGGCGAGCACATGAGCGGCGCCGTCGCGCTGCCGACCCACCTCACCGTCCGCGAGTCCACCGGTCCCGCGCCCGTCCCCCACGCGTCCTGAAGGAGTCGACGATGCCCCAGACCACCACCGCCACGCCGCTCGCCCCGCACCCGGACCGCCTCTTCGCGGCCGACCCGGGAGCGCGGGCGGTCGCCCGCACGGTCTACGACGCCGTGAAGGACGCGCCGATCCTCTCCCCCCACGGGCACGTCGACGCGGCGCTCATCGCGGACGACCGGCTGTTCGAGGACCCCGCGTCGCTGCTCATCACGCCCGACCACTACGTCCTGCGGCTCCTGCACGCGAACGGGGTCGGACTGGAGGCGCTGGGTCGCGTCGACCTGTCGGGAACGCACCCCGCGCCTCCTGGACGCGCCGTCTGGCGGCAGTTGGCCGAGCACTGGGACGACTTCCTCGGCACCCCCGTCCGCTACTGGTTCGAGACGGAGCTGCACGACGTCTTCGGACTGACGGAGCAGCCGTCGGCCGCGAACGCGGACGCGCAGTACGACCACATCGCGGGCCTGCTCAGGACGCCCGCGTTCCGCCCCCGCGCCCTGTTCGACGCCTTCGGCATCGAGGTCCTCGCGACCACCGACGGGCCAACCGCCGACCTCGCCGCGCACGCGCGGCTGGCCGCCGACCCCACCTTCACCGGGCGGGTGGTCCCCACGTTCCGCGCGGACGCCGTGTTCGATCCGTCGGGACCGGACTGGAGGCACGTGGTCGCGTCCATCGGTGAGGCCGCCGGCATCGACACGGGAACCCATGACGGGCTGTTGGCGGCACTGCGCGCACGTCGCCGGTACTTCATCCAGCACGGTGCGACCGCCACGGACACGGGGGTCCTCGACGCCGGATCGACGCCCCTGACGGCATCGGAGCGTGCGCGGATCCACGCGGCCGCTCTGGAGGGGCCGTCCGGCGTGACCGCGTCGGAGGCCGTCGCCTACCGGCACGACATGCTCTACCGGTGGGCCGAGATGAGCGTCGAGGACGGGCTCGTGATGCAGCTCCACCCCGGCGTGCTGCGCAACCACCACGGCCCCACGCTCGAGCGCTTCGGGCCGGACACCGGACACGACCTGCCCGCCGTCGGGTCCTTCACCGAACCGCTGCGGCCGTTGCTCGAGTCGTTCGGGACCGCTCCGGGCTTCCACCTCGTGCTCTTCACCGTCGACGAGACCGTGTTCTCCCGCGAGATCGGCCCGCTCGCCGGCTTCTACCCCGCCGTGTACGCCGGGGCGCCCTGGTGGTTCATCGACACGCCTGCGGCGATCGGTCGGTACCGCGCGGCGATCACCGACTCGGCGTCGTTCACGAAGACGTCGGGGTTCATCGACGACACCCGGGCGTACTGCTCGATCCCGGCCCGGCACGACATGGCGCGTCGTGCGGACGCCGCGTACCTGGCGTCGCTCGTGGTGACGCACGAGATCACGGAGGAGGACGCGGTGCGGACCGCCCGCCGCATCGTGTCGGACATCCCGAGGGCGACGTTCAAGCTCTGAGCGGGGTAGGTGGGCCGTGCCGCTGTGCGGGACCCGTCACACGAGACCGGCACCTGCCCGTCGGAGGAGGTCGAGGGAGCGACTGATCTCGGCCTCCGCCGCGGTCGGGTCGCCGGACCACCGGCATTCGAGGGAGACGGAACCGCGGTAGCCGCCGTCGTGCGCGGCCCGGAGGAAGTCGCGCCAGAGCCCGTCGCCGCCCTCGGCCCCGACCGGGAGACGGTCGCGGTCGCTGACGTGCACGTGCCCGATGCGGGCGCCGTGCTCCCGGAGGACGTCGAGCGACTCGCCCTCGTTCCGGATGTGGAACAGGTCGGCGACGACGTCCACCCCGTCGACGGCGGCGTCGTCCAGGAACCGGACGGCCTCGGCGAATGAGTTCAGGACGTTCGTCTCGGAACGACTGAGCGGTTCGAGCACGATGCGGAGGTCGTTCGCCGCGGCGGTGTCACGAGCCGTCCGGAGCACCTCGGCGAAACGGCGGTGGGCCTCGGCCGCGGGCATGCCGTCGGGTGCCGTGCGAGCCGTCCCCGAGCCGAACACGACCTTCGCACCCGGGTCCGCGACGGAGCGGACGATCGGGAGGACGGCCTCGAAGTAGCCCCGGACCGCGTCTGGGTCAGCGGTCAGCAGCGGGAGGTCGCCGGGGACGAGGATTGCGAAGGACGGGAAGCGGTGGCCGGCGTAGCCGTCGTTGAGCAACCAGCCGCCGTCGCCGTTCGGCCGGATCGCCAAGTTGCCCGCGATGGTCGGCTCGACGTGGTCGGCGCCCGCGCGACGGACGGCCTCGGTCAGTGCTGCTGTGGCGACGACGCCGAATCCGGTGAACGACATGGGACCCATGCAACTCGGGGTGCGGCGGTCCGCCAGGTGTTGCCGTCCGTTGCCACGGTGGTGGTCACCCCGGCGTGCGTCGTCAGTCCGCGGTCTCGACGAACTCGGAGAGTGCTCGGGCGATCTCGGGCACGGCGTCGAGGCGCCCCTCTGCCACGGCGATGATGAACTCGTACGCTTGGTCGTTCGTCGCCGTCAGCCGTCGTCCGTTCACGCCGAGGAACACGATGAGGAGCATGAGCCCGACGCGCTGGTTCCCGTCGACGAGGGCGTGGTTCCGCACCGCCGAGTGCACGAGCGCCGCGGCTTTGTCCACGACGGTCGGGTAGGCATCAGCACCGCCCACCGAGGTCGCCGGTCGTGCGACGGCGGCTTCGAGCAGTCCCACATCGCGGAGGAGGAATCCGTCGCCGAGCGTGCGACGAGCGATGTGCAGCGCTTCGTCCGTCGTGAGGTGGATCACCGACCGAGCCGCTCCAGCGCCTCGGCGTACCGCGGGAGTTCGCGGTCGAGGATGCTGTCGATCAGGTCGCTCCGGCTGTGGTGCTCGATGTACTCACGGATCGCGGCCCGGGCGATCTCCTGCATCGAGCGCTCTTCGAGATCGGCACGCTTCCGCAGTGCGCTCGCTTCGTCATCGTCGAGTCGGAGCGTCATGGCCATACGGTCGATGGTATCACCAGTGATACCCGCGGCGAGGAGGCTGTTCACGGGCGCCAACCGGGTGTGACGAGGCCGGTCTCGTAGGCGAAGACGACGAGCTGCGCCCGGTCGCGGGCGCCGAGCTTGATCATCGCCCGGGAGACGTGGGTCTTCGTGGTCATCGGGCTGACGAAGAGGTGCTGGGCGATCTCGGCGTTCGTCATGCCGACCGCGACGAGCTGCATGACCTGCCGTTCCCGGTCGGTCAGGACGTCGAGCTCCGGCGCGAGGGACGACGGCTTGGCGTGGGTGGCGTACGCCTCGACCAGGGAGCGGGTGGCACGGGGCGAGAGCAGGGACTCCCCCGCGACGACCGTCCGGATCGCCCGGAGGAGCTCGGCCGGCTCGGTGTCCTTCACGAGGAACCCCGCGGCGCCACCGCGGATCGCCTCGAACACGTAGTCGTCCTCCTCGAAGGTCGTGAGGATGACCACGTGCACGTCCGCGAGCTCGGAGTCGGCCGAGATCCGCTGCGTCGCCGCGAGCCCGTCGGTGCCCGGCATGCGGATGTCCATGAGGACGACGTCGGGGCGTTCGCGGCGGACGGCGTCCACCGCGGCGTCTCCGTCGCCCGCGTCGCCGACGACGCTCATGCCGGGTTCGGCGTCCACGAGCGCACGGAGTCCGGCGCGGACGAGCACCTGGTCGTCGACCAGGAGCACGCGGATCGGATCCGGGGTGGTGGGGTCGGAGGTCATCGGAGGTCCTCGGTGTCGGTGCCGGCCACCGGGAGGCGCGCGATCACGCGCCACCCGCCGTCGGTCGTCGGTCCGGCGGACAGGGTGCCGCCGACGGCGTTCGCGCGTTCGCGCATCCCGATGATCCCGTTGCCGGTCGCAGCGAGCGGCTCGGTCGAGCCTCGGTCGGCCGACGGTGGCTGCGACGGATGGTCGGCGACGACGAGGTCCACGACGTCCGGGCCGATCGAGACCACCACGTCGGCTCGGTGCCCAGGGGCGTGCTTCATGACGTTGGTCACCGACTCCTGCACGATCCGGAACGCGTTCCGGTCCGTGACGCCGTGCACGGCCGAAGGGTCGCCGTCGACGGCCAGGGTGACGTCGACGCCGGCTGCACGGGCTCGTTGCACCAGGTCGGCGACACGATCGAGCCCGGCGACCGGGGCACGCTCGGCTCCCTCGCCGTCGGGCGCGCCGACGGACTCGGCCCCGGACGCTCCGTCGACGGACCGGAGGACGCCGAGGATCGTCCGGAGTTCGACGAGGGCGTCACGGCTCGAGTCGCGGATGTTCGCCAGGGAGTCGCGCGTCTGGTCAGGGAGATCGGTGCCGAGGTGCAGTGCGACACCCGCCTGGAGGTTGATGAGCGACATGCTGTGGGCGACCGAGTCGTGGAGTTCGCGGGCGATCCGCACCCGTTCGTCGGCGGCACGGCGCCGGTCGGCCTCGGCGCGCTGACGACGGCGTTCCGCGACCCGTTCGAGCCGGACCCGGACGAGTTCGGACACGGCGATCGTCACGGTGGCCCACGCGACGCAGAGCAGCACCGCACCGAGGTCGAGCACGGACGAGCGGTCGAGGACGACGTCGGCGGTCGGGAGCACGACGACGGCGAGCGCCGCCGAGGCGACGACCCACCAGCGGTACCCGCGGAGCCAGGCGTTCGCGAGCGCCATCGTCAGCGCGGCGACGAACGGCCCGCGCGGGCTCACCACGAGGGCGTACCCGATCGTGGTCGCGAGGGTGAGGAGCAGCACGGCCCGTGGCCACCGCCAACGCCACGGGAGCACCACGACGCCGGCCACGAGCAACCCGATCGCGAGCGGCCCGAGCTGCACGGGGTCGACCGCGCCCGTGGCCGCGTGGCGCGCCCAGGGTGGGCCGGGCGTGCCGGTCCCGAGCCCCGGGCCGACCAGCACGCGCGACGCGAGCAGCGTCCCGACGATCTGGAGGAACGCCACCGGGAGGACGCGACCCACGCGGGCGAAGCGGCGGCGCCCGCCCCAGCGGGTGCCCGCGCTCTCGCTCGCCGGGCCGGCGAGGGTCGGGGTGGTGTCCATGGCTCGAGCCTAGGGTCGACCCCGGCCCGCGGCATCGGGCGGGAGCACGACCTGTGGACTACTCCCGCGGGCGTAGCGGGATGTGGAGGAGGACGTGCACTACGACAGCGGGAGCAGGCGGAAGTGGGGCTGCGGGACGGACGCGCGCCGCGCCTCCAGGACCGAGTCTGGGACGGTCGTGACCGCGACGCCGAACCGACCACAGGAGGTCACCATGCTCACCACCATCGCTGCCACCGCGCCCTACTGGCACGGCGGCGGGTTCCCGTTCTTCGTCTTCCCGGCCTTCTTCTTCTTCGCGTTCCTCGTCGTGTTCCTCGTGTTCGGTGTGCTCCGCCGGGGCACCTGGCGGGCGCGGTCGGACGCGCGCTCGGTGCTCGCCGACCGGTTCGCCCGAGGCGACATCGACGCCGAGGAGTACCGCTCGCGGCTCTCGGAGCTCAGCCGGAAGTGACCGACAGCGCGGCGAGGATCGTCGCCACCGTCTCGTCGACCGATCCCTCGATCGACACGGAGACGGCGGCCTCGTCCGGCTGCGGACGCTCGAGCGTGGCGAACTGCGAGTCGAGCAAGGAGCTCGGCATGTACTCGTGGTGCCGGTGCGCCTGCCGGTCGGCGATGAGGTCTCGCGAGCCGTCGAGGAAGGCGATGAGGAGGGTCGGAGCGGACGCACGGAGCCGGTCGCGGTAGGTCCGCTTCAGCGCCGAGTTGGCCATCACGCAGCGGTGCCCGGAGTCCTCGACCTCGGCGATGCGCGCGGCGCAGGCGTCCAGCCAGGGCCAGCGGTCCTCGTCCGTGAGGGGGATCCCCTGCCGCATCTTCTCCTTGTTCGCGACGGGGTGCAGGTCGTCCGCGTCCACGAACACGGTGGACTGGCCCTGGGCGGCGAGCGCGTCGGCGAGGGCCTGTCCGATCGTCGACTTGCCGGAACCGGAGACCCCCATCACGAGCAGGGGCGGGAGGACAGCACGGTCGGTCATCCCTCCACCGTATTGGGCCGGTGAACGGTCATCCACAGTTGCCGTAACAGCCGTGCGGTCCCAGGCTGCGGACCGTAGGTTGGTGCCGGAACGTCAGGACGAAGGAGACCTCGTGGCAGAGAACAACGGACAGGCGAACATCGGCGTGGTCGGTCTGGCGGTGATGGGTTCGAACCTCGCGCGGAACCTCGCCTCGCGCGAGGGCAACACGGTCGCGGTGTACAACCGCACGTACGCCCGCACCGAGGAACTGCTGCAGGAGCACGGTGACGCCGGGTTCATCGCGTCCGAGTCGATCGACGACTTCGTCGCGTCGCTGTCGAAGCCCCGCACCGCGATCATCATGGTGCAGGCCGGCAAGGGCACCGACGCC
The DNA here is from genome assembly GCF_030705415.1 of Curtobacterium sp. A7_M15. Classification (GTDB taxonomy): domain Bacteria; phylum Actinomycetota; class Actinomycetes; order Actinomycetales; family Microbacteriaceae; genus Curtobacterium. Next base: position 17,077 of record NZ_JAUZED010000021.1, read on the forward strand.
GTCATCGAGCAGCTCGCCGAGCGGTTCGAGGAGGGCGACATCATCGTCGACGGCGGCAACGCCAACTTCCACGACACCATCCGCCGCGAGCACGACCTGCGCGAGCAGGGCCTGAACTTCGTCGGCACCGGCATCTCCGGCGGGGAAGAGGGCGCGCTGAAGGGCCCGTCGATCATGCCCGGCGGGTCAAAGGAGGCCTGGGAGACGCTCGGTCCGATCCTGAAGTCGATCGCCGCCGTCGCCGAGGGCGAGCCGTGCGTCACGCACATCGGGACCGACGGCGCCGGCCACTTCGTGAAGATGGTCCACAACGGCATCGAGTACGCCGACATGCAGCTCATCGCCGAGTCCTACGACCTGCTCCGCCGCGTCGGCGGGCTGAGCGTCGAGCAGCTCGTGCAGGTGTTCGACGAGTGGAACAAGGGCGACCTCGAGTCGTACCTGATCGAGATCACCGGCGAGGTCCTCAAGCAGCAGGACGCCGAAACCGGCAAGCCGCTGGTCGACGTGATCCGCGACGAGGCAGGGTCGAAGGGCACCGGTGTGTGGACGGTGCAGAACGCCGTCGGACTCGGGATCCCGGTGTCCGGCATCGGCGAAGCCGTGTTCGCCCGCGCCGTGTCGTCGAAGCCGGTCCAGCGCGCCGCCGTGCAGCGGGCCTTCCCGGACCGTCCCGCCATCGCCGACGTCCCGGACGGGTTCGAGGACGACGTCCGCGCCGCGCTCTACGCGTCGAAGGTCGTCGCGTACGCGCAGGGCTTCGACCTGATCATCGCCGGGGCGAAGGAGTACGGCTGGGACATCAACCTCGGCAACATCGCCAAGATCTGGCGCGGCGGCTGCATCATCCGGGCACAGTTCCTGAACCGCATCGTCGAGGCGTACGACAAGAACCCCTCGCTCGAGTCGCTGCTGGTCGACCCGTACTTCGCGAACGCCGTGCAGGAAGGCGAGGCAGCATGGCGTCGCATCGTCGGGATCGCGGCCGCGTCGGGGATCCCCGCACCGGGCTTCTCGTCCGCGCTGGCGTACTTCGACTCGCTCGCCTCGGACCGTCTGCCGGCAGCGCTCATCCAGGGACAGCGCGACTTCTTCGGCGCCCACACGTACCAGCGGATCGACAAGGACGGCACCTTCCACACGCTCTGGTCCGACGACGACCGCCGCGAGGTCGAACAGGAACCCTCGACCCACTAGGCCGCGACGACGACCGCATACAACGGGAGGCCCCGCCGGACGGCGGGGCCTTCCGCATCTCCGCGCGTTCAGCGCGCTGCGTGCCCGGCGCCGCGAGTCGCCGTGAGTCGACGTGAGTCGCCGCTACGCGACGATGCGCTCGCGCGCGAGGTCGGCCACCAGCCGCTCCATGCGCGGACCCCGGCCCAGCATCCGCCGGGACCCCGGCCCCGCACGGACGAAGAACGTCGCCACCGCCGTCGTGTCGTCGGGCCGGACGTAGTGCATCGCGATCGCCCACGACCGCCCGTCGCCGTGCACGTCCTCGAGCCCGACGTGCACCATCCGGCTCCACCGGATCACGAGCAGCCGGGTCGCGCGACGTTCTTCGAGTTCCCACAGCGACGCCTCGGTCGCACCGAACGCCCACGTCACCCGGTGCCCGAGCGCGACGTCGGGCCGGATCGACTCCACCGATGCCCGGAGCTCCGGGGTCGGTGCCGCAGGGACGAGCCACACCGTCGGGTCGATGCGCCGGATCGCGAGCGCGAGCGCTTCGTCCTCGTGCCGCCGTCGAAGGGACCATCCCCGCAGGACGGCGCCGGCGATCACGAGGAGGCCGACGCCGATCACGGCGACCTCGACGACGCCGAAGAACGCCAGGTCGGCGTCGGGGTCGGTGGAGACCACGATGATCCGTGCCGTGAGCAGCGCCGCCCACACGCCGACGATGATCCAGCGCAGGACCAGGAGCCGCCGTGCCTGCGACATCGGGTGGCGGTCCCGTCGCCGGGCGCGACCGAAGCGCGGGACACGATCGGGACGCCTCAGCACACGTCGATCCTCGCATGCCCCACGCGCGACCGACTGGCCGGGAACGGTGAACGCCGGACGAACCAGCGGACCCGAACCTGCAGGGTACGAGTCGTCCACAGGCCTGAACACCTCCGGCTCCGTCCACTGCATGCACGACTGTCAGCACACACGCGGCGCGCTCGACCTACGCTCGGCCCGTGACCACAGATCTCGCGCCCGCTCCCGTGGCGGTCTCGCACCCCCGCCTGCTCGCGGCCGCGACGGGCATCGTCGCCGCGATCGCGTTCTTGGCTGCCGCGGAACTCGGCGCGCTCGTCCTCGGCGGTGCGGGGAGCCCCCTCGTGGCGGTCGGCTCGGCGGTCATCGACCTCGCGCCCCGCGGCGCGAAGGACCTGATGGTCACACTCTTCGGCACCGGCGACAAGGTCGCCCTGTTCGTGCTCATGACCGTCATCGTCGTCGTGGTCAGCGCCGGTGCGGGCGTCGTCGAGCGTGCCCGACCGCCGTTCGGAGCCGTCGTCTTCGCCGTGGGCGGCGTCCTCTCGCTCCTGGCCGTGACCACCCGTTCCGGCAGCGGCACGCTGGACGGGGCCCCGTCGGTGCTCGGGGTCGCCGCGGCGGTCGTCGTGCTCCGGCTGCTCACCGCCAGGCTCCGCCGGTGGGAGTCGGCCGCCGCCGTGCCTTCCGCCGCACCGCGCCCCGCCTCGACGGAACGACGCGCCTTCCTGGTGTGGGGCGTGACGGCGGCGACGATCGCGGTGGTGGTGGGCGGCGCGTCTCGTCTCGGTACCGCAGCGGCCCAGGCGACCGCCGCAGCGCGCCGAGCCGTCCGCCTGCCGGCGCCGTCGACCACCGCGCCCGCGGTCCCGGCCGGCGCATCGCTCGACGTCGCCGGCATCACGCCGTACGTCACGCCGAACAGCGACTTCTACCGCATCGACACCGCGCTGCGGGTGCCCTCGATCGACACCGCGGACTGGAAGCTCCGCATCCACGGAGCCGTCGAGCACGAGGTCGAACTCACGTGGGACGACCTGCTCGCCCTGCCGCTCGAAGAGCACCACGCGACGCTGAGCTGCGTCTCGAACGAGGTCGGTGGCGACCTCATCGGGAACGCCCTGTGGCTCGGCTACCCGATCCGGAAGCTGCTCGAGCGGGCCGCGCCCCGTGCGGGCGCCGACATGGTGCTGTCCCGCAGCATCGACGGGTTCACGGCGGGCACACCCCTCGACGTCCTGCAGGACGACGGGACGGCTGCGCTGCTCGCCGTGGGGATGAACGGTGAGCCGCTGCCGCCCGAGCACGGGTTCCCGGTGCGCATGGTGGTCCCCGGGCTGTTCGGGTACGTCTCCGCGACGAAGTGGGTCACCGAGCTCGAGGTCACGCGGTTCGCCGATGCGCAGGGCTACTGGACACCGCGCGGCTGGTCGGAACGCGGCCCGGTCAAGCTCGAGTCGCGCATCGACACCCCGCGCGCGGGTGCGACGGTCCGCGCCGGTTCGACGGTGGCGATCGCGGGGGTCGCGTGGCAGCCGCACACCGGGGTGAAGGGAGTCCAGGTCCGGGTCGGGGACGGCGCCTGGGAAGCGGCGACCCTCGCCGACTCGGTGTCGGCGGACACGTGGCGGCAGTGGGTCTACCGGTGGACGCCGACGAAGGGGTCCCACCGCATCCAGGTGCGCGCCATCAGTGCGGACGGTGAGGTCCAGACGAGCGTCGAGCGACCGCCGGCTCCCAACGGAGCGTCCGGCTGGCACACGATCGAGGTCCAGGCCAGCTGACCCCGCCCGGCGGAAGGCCGACCAGCCGACGGGCGGGAAGCACGGGTCGGCCCGGCGACGGCGGGTCACGAAGGTGGGCGGGTCGTTTCAGACGGGGCGCGTCGCCACGACGCAGGTCCCGTCGACCTCGTCGTCGGACTCGACGGTCGCCGGGAGGCCCGCAGCGTCGAACCCCGACGCCGAGGCCGACGCCTGCGCCGCCGACACCTCGATCACGACCGAACCCCCGGGCCGGAGCCACTCCCCCGCGCCCGACGCGATCCGCCGGTGCAGGTCGAGTCCGTCCGCCCCGCCGTCGAGGGCGACCCGGTGCTCGTGGTCACGGGCCTCCGACGGCATCATCGGGATGGACGCCGTCGGCACGTACGGGGCGTTCACGGCGATGACGTCGACCGCCCCGCGGAACCGGTCGGGCAACGGCGCGAAGAGGTCCCCCGCGACGACGATCCCGCGGTCGCCGATGTTCTCCGCCGCGACCTCGACGGCCGCGGGGTCGATGTCGGACGCGACGAGGTCGAGGGCACCGACCCGGCGCAGCAGGGCGACCGAGATCGCCCCGACACCGCAGCAGAGGTCGACCACGCGGTCGTAGCGGTGCAACCGACGGGCGGCCTGCTCCACGACGACGGTCGTCCGGGTTCGGGGCACGAAGACTCCCGGCGTGACACGCAGACGGTGCCCGTCGAAGGCCGCCCACCCGAGCACGTACTCGAGCGGTTCGCCACCGAGCCGTCGCTGCACGAGCGCTCGGAGCCGGACGGCGTCACCGTCCCCTGCCTCGAGCAGCAGGTCGGCCTCGTCCTCGGCGAAGACGCTGCCCGCGGCCCGGAGCCGGGCCGCGAGCGCGTCACGCACGGATGCGGTCAAGCGGCGCCGTCGAACATCGAGGTGACCGACCCGTCGTCGAAGACCTCGTGGATGGCGCGGGCGATGAGCGGTGCGATCGGCAGGACCTCGAGACGGTCCCACCGCTTCTCTTCCGGCAGCGGCAGGGTGTCCGTGACGACCACGCGGTCGATGAACTCGCTCTGGAGCAGCTCGGTCGCCGGGTCGGAGAACACCGCGTGCGTCGCCGCGACGACCACGCCGGTGGCGCCGGCGGCCTTGAGCGCCTCTGCTGCCTTGGCGATGGTGCGACCGGTGTCGATCAGGTCGTCGACGAGCAGGCACACGCGACCCGAGACGTCACCGACGATCTCGTGGACGGACACCTGGTTCGGCACGAGCGGGTCGCGGCGCTTGTGGATGATGGCGAGCGGCGCACCGAGCTTCTCGGACCAGATGTCGGCGACGCGCACGCGGCCCATGTCCGGCGAGACGACCGTCAGCGTCGACGGGTCGAGGGTCTGCTGGAAGCGCTCGAGCAGCACCGGCATCGCGAAGAGGTGGTCGACCGGGCCGTCGAAGAAGCCCTGGATCTGCGCGGCGTGCAGGTCGACGCTCATGATGCGGTGCGCGCCGGCGGCCTTGAACAGGTCGGCGACGAGTCGCGCCGAGATCGGCTCGCGACCGCGCCCCTTCTTGTCCTGCCGCGCGTACGGGTAGAACGGCGCGACGACGGTGATGCGCTTCGCCGATGCACGCTTCAGGGCGTCGACCATGATGAGCTGCTCCATGAGCCACTCGTTGATCGGTGCGGTGTGGGACTGGATGACGAACGCGTCACAGCCGCGGACCGACTCGTCGAACCGGGCGTACAGCTCCCCGTTCGCGAAGGTCCGTGCATCGGTCGGGACGAGGTCCACACCGAGTTCCTCGGCGATCTCGGCCGAGAGCGCCGGGTGTGCTCGCCCCGAGACGAGGACGAGTCGTTTCTGGCCGGTCGTTTTGATTCCGGACAAGTGCGGTGCTCACTCCCTGACCCCGCGGGGCCGTGTTGATCGGCCCGAGAGCCGTCAGATCTGTTCGCCGTTCGCGCGCCGAGCGGCCTCGGCAGCCGGCGTCCCGGGTCGGTGTTCTTCGACCCATCCGTCGGTGTTGCGCTGTGGGGCGTAGCTGATCGCCAGCGACCCGGCAGGGACGTCCTTGCGGACGGTCGTACCCGCGCCGGTGTACGCTCCGTCACCAATCCTAACCGGGGCGACGAACACGTTGTGCGACCCTGTACGGACGTTCGAGCCGACCTCGGTCCGGTGCTTGTGCGCCCCGTCGTAGTTCGCCGTGATCGTGTTCGCGCCGATGTTCGAGTCCTCGCCGACCTCGGCGTCTCCGATGTACGACAGGTGCGGCACCTTGCTGCCCCGGCCGATCGTCGCGTTCTTCGTCTCGACGAAGGTGCCGATCTTGCCCCCGTCGCCGAGGATCGTACCGGGCCGCAGGTAGGCGAACGGCCCGACGGAGGCGCCGTCGCCGATCACGGCGAGGGTCGCGTCGGCGCGGTTCACCACGGCGCCGACGCCGACCTCGGTGTCCCGCAGGGTGGTGTCCGGCCCGACGACCGCGCCGGAGGCGATCGCGGTGGCACCGACGAGCTGGGTGCCGGGCAGGATCTCGGCGTCGGGTTCGATCGACACGTCGAGGTCGATCCACGTCGTCGCCGGGTCCTGCACCGTGACGCCGGCGAGCTGGTGCCGACGCACGATGCGCGCGTTGAGCACCCGTGCGGCGTCGGACAGCTGCGCCCGGTCGTTGATGCCGGCGACGAGCCACGGGTCGGGCAGAGTGACGACGTCGATGCGTGCCCCGCGTGCACCGATCAGGGCCGGCGCGTCGGTGATGTACTTCTCGCCCTGCGCGTTCGCCGTGGTGAGCGACGGCAGGACCGCGCGGAGGTGCGCGACGTCGAACGCGTAGATGCCCGCGTTCGCCTCGGCGATCGTCAGCTGCTCGGCGGTCGCGTCCTTGTGCTCGACGACCCCGACGAACGCCCCGTCGGCGTCGCGGACGATGCGGCCGAGGCCCGTCGGGTCCGGTGCGATCGCGCTCACGAAGGTGGCGCCGTTGCCGCCGCCGACGTGGGCGTCCACGAGCGCACGCAGCGACTCGGCGTCGAGCAGCGGCACGTCGCCCGAGAGCACGACGACGGCACCGTCGAAGTCCGCCGGCAGCGCCTCGACCGCGACCTCGACCGCGCGACCCGTGCCGGGCACGTCGTCCTGGTCGACCACGATCGCGTCCGGTGCCCGCTCGGTGACCTCGGCCGCGACGAGCTCCCGCTCGTGTCGCACGACCACGGCGACGTGCTCGGGCTCGAGCGACGACGCCGTCCGCAGCACGTGCGCGATCAGCGGCAGTCCGGCGAGGCGGTGCAGGACCTTCGGGGTGGACGACTTCATGCGCGTGCCCTGCCCGGCGGCGAGGACGACGACGGCGATGCGCTGCTCGGTCATGGCTCCATCCTGGCGCACGCTCGCTGCCGAGTCCGTCGGAACCACGCGGTGGGCGCAACCGTGCGCGGAACCGCAGCCGGTCGGCGGGCCGGCACCGCGCCTCCTGGCCTGGACGGGTCCCACCCGTGCCCGTCAGCCGAGCTCGGCGGCGTCCCCGACTCCGCACCGTGAGACCGCTGCGAGCGAGCTCCGCACGGTCGCCGCCCCGAACTGGATGCGCTCGACGGCGCCACCCGCTCCCGTGACGACGAACTGACGACTGCCGTCGTTGAGCGAGGACTCCGAGTACCGGACGGTCAACCCGTCCGCAGCCCACGACCGGCCGACGGTCCGCACCGCACCCTCGGGGTCGGGGACACCCGCGCCGATGCGGACGAGGTTGTAGAGCGCTCCGGACGTGCCGTCACCGAGGAGACACTCCTGGGCGTACTCGTTCTCCTGCGAGTCGTCCTACGTGACGTCCGAGGTCTGCTTGGTCGCGTCGACGTACGCAGCGGCGAGGTCGCGCTGGTGCTGGACGGTCGGCGTGCTCGATCTGCTCTGCACCGGGGTGCCGCCGGTCGGCGGAGCGGAACACGCGGCGAGCGTCAGTGTCAGGGCGAGCGCTGTCCCCGCTGCTGCGCCTCTCGCACGTCCGCTCACCGTCTCGGTCCCGTCGGGTGTCGACGGAGTCCGACTGCGAGGTGCACGGTCAGCCGAGGTCCGCCGCGTTCCCGGTGCCGCACTTCGACACGCCGCTCATTGTGGTCTTGGTCGTCGCAGCGCCGAACTGGATGCGCTCGACGGCGCCGCCGCCGCCGTTCACCAGGTACCGCTTCGCACCCGACGTCATCTCGTCCGTCGAGTACTCCACCTTGAGCCCGTCCGCCACCCAGGCCGTGCCCACCGCCTTCGTCACGGCCTCCGGGTCATCGACGCCCGCGCCGGTCCGGACGATGTTGTAGAGCGCGCCCGTCGAGCCGTCTGCGAGCACGCAGTCCTGCGCGTACTCGTCGGACTGGTCCGCGTCCCAGTCGACGCCCGAACGGCGCATCGTCTCCTCGACGTAGTCCGCTGCCTGTCGGCGCTGGTGCTCTGCGGTCGGTGCAGCCTGCACGGTGTCCTCCTTGGTCGGGTTGCCCGTCGCACACCCCGCGAGCAGCACCGATGCGAGCAGCACCATCCCGATCGTCGTCGGTCGTCTGGTCACAGTGACGGTCCCATCATGTTGTCGAGCAGCGTCTTGTCATGATCGCTCAGCCCGGCGTCGTCGGCAGGCGTCATGCCGACCCCGTCGAGCATGGTGGCCCTCGCGACGTTGTTGAGCGACTCGGTGCCCAGGTTGAAGTAGCCGGTCCCGCCGCCGTAGCCGATCGGGTCGTGCATCGTGACCCCGGCTCCTTCCGACGGGTCCCCACCGTTCGTCCCGAAGGTCGTGGCGCCGAACGACGAGTCCATCGGGTCTTGACGGCCGCTGCCGAGTCGACCGAGCCAGGCGTACTGGTCACGCGGGTTGTCGTTCGGATCCGCCGTGGGCAGCCCGGACGTCCCCTGTCCGGCGTAGACGTGGTCGGCATCGATCCCCTTTGCACCGCCGACGTCCCCCTCGATGCCGGCTGAGGCGACCGCCACGAAGTTGTCCACGTGCACGCCCTTGCCGTGCAGCGCGTCGGCTCCCGTGGTCGTGCCGTACGAGTGGCCCACGGCGTTGAGCGTGGGCTGGTCCGTCCGGGCCGCTTGGAAGCCCGAGAGGTCCTCGGCGAGGCGGGTCGCACCCGCCTGTGCGGCGTCGCCGCGGAGCACGCCCCAGGAGGCGGGCGGAGCCGGAGGGGCTTCGTAGTTCATCCAGGCGACGACGGCGTGCGAGGTGCCCGAGTCGTCGAGGTCCTCCTGCGCACGCCAGAGGTTCTGGGCCGCGGTGGTCCACCCGGTCGTGTCCTTGGTCGTCGTCCCCATCCCGGGCACCATGTACGACACGTTCGTCGCGGTGTCCAGGTCGCCGACCGCGACCGCCGCGAGCGGCGGCCGGTGCTCGGTGTCGAGCGTCAGGAGCGAGCGACCCGGCTTCGCCGTCGACGCGAGTGTCTTCTCGATGTTCCGGTACGCGTCGAGGTTCGCCTGCGCCGCCTCGATCCCCTGGTCCGCCGCCTGCGACGCCGGCCACCCGAGCCCCTCGCGCCGCTCCTTCGCGTCGGCGAGGTCCTGCTCGGCCTGCGCCACGGCCGACACGAGCGTCATCCGGTTCGCCCGGTCCCGCGCCCAGGCGGGCAGCCCCGCGAGGTTGCCGACGACCGCGGGCAGCGATGCGATGAGCGCGTCCTGCGCGGCGGTGTGCTCGGCGCCGGTCGTGTCCTTCCCGCCGCCCAGGGTCTTCCAGAGCGCGGCGACCTCGTCGGGCGACATGCCGGCGATGCGGTCGGCGAGGTTGCGGTCGAGCATCATGAGCGCGCCGAGCTCGGTCGGCGACAGGCTCGCGAGCATCGACGCGAGGTCCTCGTCGGAGGCGCCGACTCCGCGCCGCTCGATGCTGCCGAGACGGCCGAGCGTCTCGGGACCGGTGATCACGCGGAGCAGCGCCTGGTCGGCCGTCGTGCGGTCCTGGACGAGCTGCTCCCACCGCGCGTCGAGTGCTGCGGACCGGTCGCCGGCGTCGGCGATCGCCCGTTGCGCGTTCGCGAGGCTCCTGGCGTCCGCCTCGGTCGCGTCGTCGGCCTTCGCGGCGGAGCGGAGCGCCGGCAGGGCGAGTTGCTGCCCGGCGAGTTCTGCCGCGACGGTGCCGCGCTGCAGTCGGATCGCGTCCGCGTCGTCCTTGATGCGTTGCACGTCCTTCGCGTACTGGTCGAAGGCGTCCCCGGCGGCGTCGAAGAGCGCCACGAGTCCGGACGCGCTCGGGTGCACCTCGTCGAGCAGTGCTGCGAACCGGGTCTGCGCGTCGCCCTTCCACGTCGGCGATGCGGTGACGTCGGACGCCGAGGCGATCTTCGCCAGGGCGTCGTGCACGGCGTCGGCGCGGTCGTGCCAGTGCTTCCCGAGGGCGGTGATGCCCGCGGGGTCGCCGACGTCCGGCTCCTCGCCGCTCACTTGCCGTCCGCCTGCTTCGCGAGTGCGGCTTCCTGCGCGTCGACCTGTGCACCGAGGTCGTGGGGGAACGTCGCGGCCTGCTCGAGGGCGGCGTCGACGGCGTCGATCATGCCCTGGTGGGCGAGCGAGAGTCCGGCGGTGCGGCTGATCACCTCGGTCACGCCGAGGCAGCCGGTGCTCAGCCCGGTGAACCGGTCCGTGTCCGCACCGAGTGCGGTCCGGGCCTCGGTCAGCGCGGCTGCGACCGCCGCCAGCGTCTCCGACTCGATGCGCAGTTCGGCCGCCCCCATGTGCTCCCCCTGTCGTTCCCCCTGGACGACGGAGACGATAGCACCACGACGTCAGCGGCCGCCCACCGGCTCTCGCCGCACGAAGGCCATGAGCACCAGGCCGGCGACCAGCACCACGACGACCCCGAGGATCCCGTACCGCGTCGACCCGCCGACCGTCACCGCCACCCCGAACAACGCCGGCGCGAGGAACGAGGCCGCGCGACCGGTCGTGGCGTACAGCCCGAAGAGCTCGCCCTCGCGGCCGGGCGTCGCCAACCGCGCCAGGTACGCCCTGGAGGACGACTGTACCGGCCCGACGAACAGCGCCAGCGTCAGGCCGAGGACCCAGAACCCGGCGGTGACGTTCCCCACGGCGAACACGCCGATCCCGCAGACCGCGAGCCCGACGAGCGACACCGTGATGATCGTGCGGGAACCGAACCGGTCGTCGAGCCTGCCGGACAGGAACGTGGCGATGCCCGCGACGACGTTGGCCGCGATGGCGAACAGGATCACCTTGGAGGGGCTGAAGCCGAAGACCTGCGCGGCGACGATCCCGCCGAAGGTGAACACGGCACCGACGCCGTCGCGGAACACGGCGCTCGCGAGCAGGAACGTCAGGACGTTGCGGCGCTCGCGCCAGAGCCGGGCGACGTCCCGCCCGAGGTCCGCGTACGCCCCGAAGAAGCTGCCGGCGCGCGAGCGGTCCGGCGCTGCCTCGGGAACGGTGACGAACAGCGGGATCGAGCTGACGGCCAGCCAGACCGCTGCGATGCCGATCGCGACACGGACGTCCCACTGTCCCGAGGCGACGGTCGCGGGCAGCTGCAGGAGCCCGGCGACGTCGCCCCCGCCGAAGTCCTGGATGCAGAGCACGAGCAGGACGACGAGCAGCACGATCCCGCCGAAGTACCCGGCCGCCCAGCCGATCGCCGACACCCGGCCGGTCTGCTCGCCCGACGCGACCTGTCCGAGCATCGCGTTGTAGCCGACGCTCGCGATCTCGTAGGCGACGGTCCCGATGCCGAGCAGGGCCGCCCCGAGCAGCAGGTACGGCTGGCTGGGCGCGACGAACACCATGCCGCCGATCGAGAGGGCGATCCCGATCGTGGCGATGAGCACCGACCGGCGCCGGTGCCCGGACGAGTCCGCCAGCCGTCCGACAGCCGGCGCCACGAGTGCGACGACGACCCCGGCGATCGTCAGCGCCGTCGAGACGACGGCGGCGTTGTGCGCGAGCTCCCGCTCGACGAGCGCCTTGCCGGCGTCGGACGTGTCGGCGACGAGCGCCGGGTCCACGAAGGCGCGGCTCGCCAGGTAGGTGCTGAACACGAACGTCGTCACGACCGCGTTGAACGCCGCGGAACCCCAGTCCCACAGGGCCCACGACACGAGCGCGCGGCGGTCGGTGCGCTGCGGCACGGCAGCGGCGGGTGAAGCCGTCATGCGCGAACCGTAGCGCGTCCGGGTGTCGTGACGGTGGCCCCGTTCCGGGTCACGTGTCGGACGGGAGGCGCGGGGCGGGCCCGACCCGTCCCTCCCGTCCGCAGTGTGCGAGGTCCAGGGCACGGTGCGGGCCGTCCGTCCTGCCACACTGCGCGGGATCGCACACTGCGCCACCGCGGGCGGCGCGGCGCACCGCGCGGCGCCGCGCCGCTCAGCGCGGCGCACCGCCCGGGTAGACGACCGACTTGAGGGACTCGGGGTCGGTGTCGCTCTCGAGGGCCTCCCGGACGTCGTCGAGGCCGAAGCGTCCCGTGACGAGCGAGTCCAGGTCCACCTGCCCCGACGCGACCAGCTCGATCGCGACCGGCCACGTGTTCGTGTACCGGAAGATCCCGGTGACGGTGACCTCGAGGTTCTGGATGTGCTCGACCGGCAGCGTCATCTCGGAGTTGCCCAGGCCGACGAGGACGGCGGCACCGGCCGGCCCGACCGCCTTGATCCCGTCCGAGACGGCTCGCGGTGCTCCGCTGGCGTCGATGAAGGCGTCGACCGGGGCGATGTCCGAGGTGACGTCGGTGACGGTGGGGTCCACGGTCTCGGTCGCGCCGAACGAGAGCGCCCGCTCTCGGCGCTCCGGGACGAGGTCGCTGATGACGATGCGCGACGCCCCGAACGCACGAGCGGCCTGCGCGCAGATGATCCCGATCGGTCCGGCGCCGGCGATGAGCACGCTCGAACCGGGGACGATCCCGGCCTTGCGGACCGCGGCGATCCCGACGGAGAGGGGTTCGAGCAGCGCCCCCGCCTCGAACGACACCGAGTCGGGCAGCGTGTGCGCGAACTCGGACTCGATCGTGACGAACTCGGCGAACGCCCCGTCCACCGGCGGCGTCGCGTAGAAGCGCATGTTCGGGCAGAGGTTGTAGCGCCCGGCGAGGCACTGTGCGCAGCGGTGGCACGGTCGCTGCGGCTCGATCGCCACGCGCTCCCCGACGCGGGAGGGGTCGACGCCCTCGCCGACCGCGGTGATCGTGCCGGACAGCTCGTGACCGAGCACGAGGGGCTCCTCGACGACGAAGTCCCCGATCCGGCCGTGCCGGTAGTAGTGCACGTCCGAGCCGCACACCCCGACGGCGGCGACCCGGACGAGGACGTCGCCGGGGTCGACCGCGGGGACGGGGCGGTCCTCGACCGTGAGGTCCTGGGTGCCGAGCAGGACACTGACGCGCTGGGTGGAGGTCATGCGGTTCTCGCTTCCTCGGCCGCGTCCTCGCGGCCGGACGGGTGGTTGGTCGTGGAGGGTGTCGCGGGAGCGGCGGTCGCCGGCACCGCGGCGGCGATCCGGTCCGGGTCGCGCAGGAGCGCGCCGAACGCGACCTCGGCGGCTCCGCGCACGAGCACGTCGGCACCGAGTGCGGCCGGGACGATGCGGAGTCGGTCGGCGGTGCCGGTCATCGACTGTGCGCGGACGTCGTCGAGGATGCGGTCGCCGACGTGCTCGAGCAGCACGCCGAGGAAGCCGCCGAGCACCACGACCGACGGGTTCACGGTGTGGATCGCGTTGCGGAGGGCCGTCGCGAGGGCGGTCACCTGGCGGTCCACGACCCGCTCGACCGCGGGGCGGCCCTCGGCGAGCGCCACGGCGAGGGCGACCAGGTCGTCCGGAGCGGTACCGGCCGCGGTCGCGAGGGCGTCTCGGGAGGCCTCGGTCTCGAGGCAGCCGACGGCACCGCAGTGGCACCGGATGCCGTTCGCGGCGACGAAGGTGTGCCCGAGCTCGCCCGCGTACCCGTCCGCACCGCTCAGCGGCCGCCCCGCCGTGATGACCCCGCCACCGATGCCGCTCGCGCCACCGTTGAGGTACACGAGGTCGTCGACGCCCCGGCCGCTGCCGGCGAGCCGTTCCGCCCAGGCACCGAGGTTGGCGTCGTTCGCGGCCCGGACCGGCAGCCCGGTTCGTTCGGCGAGGGGTCCGGCGAGGGGCGCGTCGGTCCACCCGAGGTGCGGGGCGTCCTGCACGGTGCCGTCCTCGACCCGGACGGTCCCCGGGACGGCGACACCGATGCCGACGAGCCGGAGGGCCCCCGGACGGGACGTGCTGGTGGGGCGGACCCGGTCGAGCAGTGCGGCGACGGTCTCGACGGCCTCCGCCGGTGTCGGCGGACGCTGCTGCGGTTCGACGAGGCGACTCCGCACGGCGCCGTCGAGCCCGACGAGGGCGACCGACACGGCGTCGACCTCGATCGTCACCGAGGCCGCGACGACGTCGGAGGCGGCCCGGACGACCGGACTCGGCCGACCGACGCCGGTCCCGGGGGCACCCGCTGCGGGCAGGTCCTCGTGCAGGAGGCCTCGGTCGACCAGCTCACCGACGAGCGCGAGGGTGGTGGAGCGGTTGAGGCCGGTGCGCCGGGTGATCTCGGCGCGGGTGATCGGCCCCTCCTCGTGGACGAGCCGGAGGACGCGCGCGGCGTTGCTCGGTGCCGGTGCGGGCGCGGCGGCGTTCGTGCTCGTCATCGGTCCCTCGTCCTGGTCGGTGGGTGTGCGGGTGGGTGGCGGCGACCGCGGCGGCGGCCGCGCGGCGCGTCAGCGCGAGCGCGAGAACGCCGCGTCGAACGACGCCTCGGGCGGCGCGATCGTGCCCAGCTTCCGCACGAACGCGAGCGCCTCGGGTCCGCCGACGAGCCGGTCCATGCCCGCGTCCTCCCACTCGACGCTGGTCGGCCCGGCGTACCCGATGTGGTTCAGCACGCGGAACACCCGCTCCCACGGCACGTCCCCGTGCCCCGCGGTGACGAAGTCCCAGCCGCGCCGCGGGTCGCCCCACGGCAGGTGCGACGAGAGCCTGCCGTTCCGGCCGTCGAGCTGCTTCACCGACTCCTTGCAGTGCACGTGGTACACCCGGTCGGCGAAGTCGAGCAGGAAGGCGGCGGGGTCTAGGTCCTGCCAGACGAAGTGCGAGGGGTCGAAGTTGAACCCGAACGCCGGCCGGTCCGCGAACACGTCCAACGTCCGACGGGCGGTCCAGTAGTCGTAGGCGATCTCGGACGGGTGCACCTCGAGCGCGAACCGCACCCCGACCTCCTCGAACACGTCGAGGATCGGCGACCACCGGTCGTGGAAGTCCTGGTACCCGGCGTCGATCATGGATGCGGGCACCGGCGGGAACCCGGCGACGGTCTTCCAGATCGAGGACCCGGAGAACCCGGTGACGGTGTCGACCCCGAGCGCCGCGGCGGCACGTGCGGTCCACTGCAGCTCCTCGGCGGCGCGCTGGCGGACGCCCTCGGGATCGCCGTCGCCCCAGACGTGGGGCGCGAGGATGTCCTCGTGGCGCTGGTCGATCGGGTCGTCGCACACGGCCTGGCCGGTGAGGTGGTTCGCGATGGTCCAGACCTGCAGTCCGTTCCGTTCGAGGATCGCCCTGCGGTCGGCGACGTACGCCGGGTCCGTCGCGGCGCGTCGGACGTCCAGGTGGTCGCCCCAGCAGGCGATCTCGAGCCCGTCGTAGCCCCATTCACCGGCGAGGCGTGCGACCTCCTCGAAGGGCAGGTCGGCCCACTGGCCGGTGAACAGGGTGACCGGCCTGGAGGCGCGGGTCGTCCCCGCCTCGTCGGTTTCGTCCGTCGTCGTCATCGTCGTCGTCCTTCCGCGCTCGGTGTGCTGGTGGTCACCATGATCCCGGGGTCGCTCCTGCCGGGACGGTCTCGGGGCGGTCGACGCGCGAGCGCACCTCGACCACCGTGTGCTCGCGGGAGGCGTTCTGGACGGCCTCCATGACCTCGAGCACGTGGAACGCGAGGTCGCCGGACGCCCGGTGCGGCCGGTCCGTCGCGATCGCGTGGGCCATGTCGGCGAGCCCGTACCCGCGGCCCGCGTCGGCGTACCCGGCGGTCACGGGCAGCTCACGCCACTCGCGGTCGTCCGCCGTCGCGATCGACACCGGGTCCGAGAAGCGGTTCGGGTCCGGCACCGCGAGGCTGCCCGCGGTGCCGTGGACCTCGAACAGCGGCGCACGGGTCGCCCACACCTCGAACGAGACGGTGACCGTGGAGACGACCCCGCTCTCGTGCTCGAGGACGGCGACGACGTGCGTGTCGACGTCGACGGGGATCGGGGCCCCGGCGAAGGGCCCGGTCGCGATCGTGCGCTCGCGGGTCGACCGGGTGGCGCTCCCGCTGACCCGGGCGACCGGGCCGAAGAACTGCACGAGGCTCGTCAGGTAGTACGGCCCCATGTCGAGCAGCGGTCCGCCCCCGGGCTGGTAGTAGAACGCCGGCGCGGGGTGCCACAGCTCGTGACCGGGGGCGCTCCAGGACACCGCCGCGCCGACCGGGTCGCCGATCAGCCCGTCGTCGAGCGCCGCGCGCGCGGTCTGGATCCCGGTGCCGAGCACGGTGTCCGGTGCGCTGCCGACGCGCAGGCCCGCGCGTCCGGCCAGCTCGAGCACCGGCACAGCCTCGGCCGTCGAGAGCGCGAGCGGCTTCTCGCCGTAGACGTGCTTGCCGGCGTCGAGGGCCCGGGTCGCGACCTCGGCGTGTGCGGCCGGGATCGTCAGGTTGAGCACGACGTCGACGTCGTCCGCGGCGAGGAGTTCGTCGACACTCGTGCCGCGCACGCCCTGGGTCGCACCCACGGACTGCGCGCGCTCGACGTCGAGGTCCGCCACGGCGGTGAGCGCCAGGCCCGGCAGCGCCGGGAAGTGCTCGAAGTACTGCTGGCTGATGTTGCCGACACCGACCACGCCGACGCGGAACGGACGGTCGTTCACCGGGCTGCCCACAGGAGTCCCCTCTCGATGATCGTGCGGAGCGGCTGCGACTCGACGACCTCGAGCCGGTGCCCGGGTGCCGAGACGAACACGCGACCCTGCCCCCACTGCCGGGTCCAGATCGCCGGCGCCGTGACCGGCCGGTTCCAGGCGTCGAAGTCCCGCGCCTCCTGCGTGGTCGTCGCGAGCACGTCGTTGTACTCGTCGGAGAGCACCCAGTACTGCTCGGTCACGAGGTCGAAGTCCTCGATGCCCTGCGTGATCGGGTGCGCGTGCCCCGCCTCGGTGATGTGCACCGTGTACGGGATGTAGTTGTCGGACTGCTCGCCGGTGCGCTCCGAGGGGTGCTTGCCCGCGTGGTGGGCGAACTGCCCGCCGATCATGTGGAGGTAGTCGGCGGTGTTCCGGAACGCGTCCGCGATCCCGCCGTGCCACCCCGCGAGACCGGCGCCGCCGAGGACGGCCCGCTGCAGCCCGGCGAACTCGTCGTCGGCGATGGTCGACATCGTCACGATCTGCACGATCAGGTCGACGCCCGCCATGACGGACTCGTCGGCGTACACCGCCGTGGACTCCGACACCTGCACGTCGAAGCCGTTGTCCCGCAGGAACGGGACGAACAGGTCCGTGGTCTCGACCGGCATGTGCCCGTCCCACCCACCGCGGACGACGAGGGCCTTCCTGGTGTCCGTCACTCAGACCACCGTCCAGGCGCTGCTGTCGGCCGCGCTGCGCTCGACCGCGTCGAGGACCTTCTGCACGTGCAGCCCCTCCTCGAACGACGGGGTCGGGTCCTCGCCGGCGACGATCGCCTGCACGAAGTCCTTCACCTCGTGGCTGAAGGTGTGCTCGTACCCGATGAGGTGCCCGGTCGGCCACCACGCCGCCATGTAGGGGTGCTCGGGCTCGGTGACGAGGATCCGCTGGAAGCCCTGCTCGCCCGCCGGCGCCGTCGCGTCGTAGAAGCGCAGTTCGTTCATCGACTCGAGGTCGAACTGGATCGCACCGGCCGACCCGCTGACCTCGAGCGTGAAGCCGTTTTTCCGGCCGGTCGCGTAGCGCGTGGCCTCGAAGGTGCCGATCGCGCCGTCGGCCGCGCCGCCCGCGAGCCGTGCGGTGAAGAACGCGGCGTCGTCGACCGTGACCTGGCCGCGCTCCTCGGAGGCGGTGCCGGACAGCCCGACGCCCTCGGCCATGAGCGGGCGCTCGGTCACGAAGGTCTCGAGCGTGCCGGAGACCGTGGCGAGCGACGCCCCCGTGACGTGCTCGACGAGGTCGATCGCGTGCGCGCCGATGTCCCCGAGCGAGCCGGAGCCGGCGAGCGACTTGTCGAGTCGCCAGGTCATCGGACCCTCGGGGTCTGCCAACCAGTCCTGCAGGTACAGCGCGCGGACCTGTCGGACGGTGCCGAGCCTCCCGTCCTCCACCAGCCGCTTCGCGAACGCGATGGCGGGCACCCGACGGTAGCTGAAGCCGACCATGGCGCGGACGCCCTTCGCCCGCGCAGCGGCGGCGGCGGCCGTCATCGCCTCGGCCTCGGCGACGGTGTTCGCGAGGGGCTTCTCGCACAGCACGTGCTTGCCGGCCTCGAGCGCGGCGATCGCGACCTCGACGTGCGACGACCCCGGCGAGCAGATGTCGACCACGTCGACGTCCGGGTCGGTGACCACGGCGCGCCAGTCGGTCGACGCGGCCTGCCAGCCGTACTGCCTGCGCGCTGCCTCGGTCCGCTCCGGGTCACGGCCGACGATCACCGCCATCTCGGGTTCGACGCCGAGGTCGAAGAACCTCGGCGCGGTCCGCCAGCCCTGGGAGTGCGCGGCTCCCATGAAGCCGTGGCCCACCATGGCCACTCGAAGTCGGTCTTGTGCCATCCCGCTCGCTCCTTTGCGATCACGTCCTTGCCAGAGCCAACACTACCGCTTATGTTGGGCGCGGCAACATTTTGTTTCGACGACGAACGGTGACCACCATGGCAACGACGCCCACCCGTGCAGACAAGTTCTCCTTCGGTCTCTGGACCATCGGCTACAACGGCTCCGACCCCTTCGGCGGCCCCACCCGCCCGGCCCTCGACGTGGTCGAGGCGGTCGAGAAGCTCGACGAGCTCGGCGCCTACGGCCTGACCTTCCACGACGACGACCTCTTCGCGTTCGGCTCGACGGACGCCGAACGTCAGACCCAGATCGACCGCCTCAAGGGCGCGCTCGACGCCACCGGCATCGTCGTGCCGATGGTGACGACGAACCTCTTCTCGGCACCGGTCTTCAAGGACGGCGGCTTCACCTCGAACGACCGGCAGGTGCGCCGCTTCGCGCTCCGCAAGGTCCTGCGCAACATCGACCTCGCCGCCGAGCTCGGCGCGTCGACGTTCGTGATGTGGGGCGGCCGCGAAGGCGCCGAGTACGACTCCGCCAAGGACGTGCAGGCCGCGCTCGAGCGCTACCGCGAGGCCGTCAACCTCCTCGCCCAGTACGTCACCGACAAGGGCTACGGCATCCGCTTCGCGATCGAGCCGAAGCCGAACGAGCCCCGCGGCGACATCCTGCTGCCGACGCTCGGTCACGCGATCGCCTTCACCGAGACGCTGGAGCGTCCCGAGCTGTTCGGCATCAACCCCGAGGTCGGTCACGAGCAGATGGCCGGCCTGAACTTCACCGCCGGCATCGCGCAGGCGCTCTACCAGGGCAAGCTCTTCCACATCGACCTCAACGGGCAGCGCGGCATCAAGTACGACCAGGACCTCGTGTTCGGCCACGGCGACCTGCAGAACGCGTTCTCGCTCGTCGACCTGCTCGAGCACGGTGCTCCCCAGGGCGGCCCGGCCTACGACGGCCCGCGCCACTTCGACTACAAGCCGAGCCGCACCGAGGACATCTCCGGGGTCTGGGACTCCGCGGCCGCGAACATGCGCATGTACCTCCTCCTCAAGGAGCGCGCGCAGGCGTTCCGCGCCGACCCCGAGGTGCAGGCCGCGCTCGAGGCGTCGAAGGTCGGCGAGCTCAGCACGCCGACGCTGAACGACGGCGAGTCCTACGACGCCTTCCTCGCCGACCGCTCGGCGTTCGAGGACTTCGACGCCGACGCGTACTTCGGCGGCAAGGGCTTCGGCTTCGTCAAGCTGCAGCAGCTCGCCATCGAGCACCTCATGGGCGCTCGTTGAGTCAGCAGCTCGTCGCCGGGGTCGACTCGTCGACCCAGTCCTGCAAGGTCACGATCCGCGACGCCGGCAGCGGTGCGGTCGTCCGGGAGGGGCGCGCGTCGCACCCGGACGGTACGTCCGTCGACCCCCGCCACTGGTGGGACGCGCTCGGCGCGGCCGTCGCGGACGCCGGCGGGCTCGACGGGGTCGGTGCGATCGCGATCGCCGGGCAGCAGCACGGCATGGTCGCGCTCGACGCGGACGGCCGCGTGGTCCGCGACGCGCTCCTGTGGAACGACGTCCGGAGTGCCGACGCGGCCGCGCAGATGGTCCAGGAGCTGGGCCAGGAGGCGTGGGTCGCCCGCACGGGTCTGGTGCCGGTGGCCTCGTTCACCGGTACCAAGCTGCGGTGGCTCCGCGACGCGGAAGCCGCGAACGCCGCCCGCGTCGCGGCCGTCGCGCTCCCCCACGACTGGCTGTCGTGGCGGCTGCGCGGGTACGGCCCGGCCGACGAGAGTCCGTTGGGCCCCGACCTCGACGCCCTCGCGACCGACGGCTCGGACGCCAGCGGCACGGGGTACTGGGACCCGGTGCGTCGCGAGTACGACGGCGAGCTGTTCGAACTGGCGCTCGGTCGGGGCCTGCGCGTCGCGGGCGCTCCCGCCGACGGGCCGTCGGACGCGGTCGTCGTGCCGCGGGTCGTCGCGCCGGACGAGGCGATGGGTTCCCTCGAGGTCGACGTGGCGCTTCCCGGCGGTGCGACAGCCGGGGCGGGGCTCCTCGTCGGAGCCGGGCTCGGCGACAACGCCGGGGCAGCGCTCGGCCTCGGACTGGGCCCGGGTGACGTCGCGGTGTCCCTCGGCACGAGCGGCACCGTCTTCGGGGTCACCGACGCCGAGGTGCGCGACCCGAGCGGGACGGTGGCGGGCTTCGCCGACGGGAGCGGGTCGCGCCTCCCGATCGTCACGACGCTCAACGCGGCCCGCGTGCTCGAGGTGATCGGCGGTCTGCTCAGCGTCGACCACGACGCACTCGGCGCGCTGGCGCTGCAGGCGCCGGCCGGTGCGGACGGGCTCGTGCTCGTGCCGTACTTCGTCGGCGAGCGCACGCCGAACAGGCCGGACGCGACCGCCTCGCTGCTCGGCATGACACCGGCGACGACGGACCGGGCGCACCTCGCCCGGGCCGCGGTCGAGGGGATGCTCTGCGCGCTCGCGGACGGCCTCGCCGCGGTCGAGGGCACCGGCGTCACCGTCGATCGGCTGCTGCTCATCGGCGGCGCCGCGCGCAACGAGGCCGTGCGCGTCGTCGCGGCGCAGGTGTTCGGCCGGGACGTCCTCGTGCCCGAGCCGGGCGAGTACGTGGCGGCCGGCGCGGCGAAGCAGGCGGCGTGGGTGCTCAGCGGCACCCTGCCGGCGTGGGACACCGCGACCACCGTCGTGCCCGGCGACCCCCAGCCCGAGGTGCTCGAGCAGTACCGCGCCGCGGCACGCTGAGCGGCTTCCCGTTCGTCCGTTCGCGGACACTCCCGCCCCCGACGCCGTCCACCACGGCGTCGGGGGCATCATCGTCCCCGGAGGAGACCACATGCCGTTCACCGACCTACCCCTCGACGCCCTGCGCGCCTACCGCCCCGACGTCCGCCGCCCCGACGACTTCGACGCCTTCTGGGCCGACACCGTCGCCGCCGCCCGGGCAGCCGGGTCGGGCACCGATCCCGTCCTCGTGCCGGCCGACACCCCGGTGACCGGACTCGTCATCGAGGACCTCACCTTCCCGGGCTTCGCCGGCGACCCCGTCCGGGCCTGGGTCTCGCGGCCGGTCGCCGCCTCCGGGCCGCTGCCGGTCGTCGTCGAGTTCCTCGGCTACAACGGCGGTCGCGGACTGCCGGGCGAACGCGTCTCGTGGGCCCTCGCCGGGTACGTGCACGTCGTGATGGACACCCGCGGACAGGGCAGCGGCTGGGGATCCGGCGGCGACACCCCGGACCCGCACGGCTCCGGCCCGCACATCGGCGGCTGGATGACGAGCGGCATCGGCTCCCCCGCCGACCACTACTACCGCCGCGTCTACACCGACGCCGTCCGCCTCGTCGACGCCGTCCGCTCCCTGCCGGGTGTCGACCCGGCGCGCATCGCGCTCACCGGCGGGAGCCAGGGCGGCGGGATCACCATCGCCGCGGCCGCGCTCGTCGAGGCCCACGTCGGACCGATCACCGCGCTGCTGCCGGACGTGGCGTTCCTCAGCGACTGGGAGAACGGCACCGCCGTCGCCGTGGGCGGGCCGTACCTCGAGCTCGCGCGGTACCTCTCCGTGCACCGCGACCAGGTCGACTCCGTGTGGGACACCGCCGCCTACTTCGACGGCGTGCACTTCGCCGCGGGGATCACCGCGCCCGCGCTGTTCTCCGTCGCGCTCATGGACGACGTCGTGCCGCCGCGGACGACCTTCGCGGCGTACAACGCACTCGGCTCGGCGGACAAGGCGATCGAGGTCTACCCGTACAACGGGCACGAGGGCGGCGGGTTCGCACACTGGGAGCGGCAGGTGTCGTTCCTGCGCGAGCGGGGCTGAGGGGTCGCGGTCGTCCCGCGCGGGCGGGGCCGGCGCGGGGCCGGGCGCGCGGGGCCAGGCGCGGCAGCGGGG
>NZ_JAUZED010000210.1 GCF_030705415.1 Curtobacterium sp. A7_M15
CGCAGCCGCCGCAGCCGCCGCAGCCGCACCCACGCACCAGACCCGAACCACGACCAGAAGGAGCACCACCATGCCCGGACCTCGTCGCACCCTCCTCGTCGGCGCCCTCGCCACGAGCCTCGTCGCCGCAGCCGTCGGCCTCGCCCCGCAGGCCGCCACCGCCGCGACCACCGCCGCACCCGCCGCGGGCAGCTCCGGCGAGGGCTGGCTCCGCGTCGGCCACCTCTCCCCGGACACGAAGGGCGTCGACGTCGAGCTGTCCAGCCTCGCCGGCGGCAAGAAGGTCTTCGAGCTCGACGACGTCACCTACGGCCAGGTCAGCCCGTACCAGGAGCTCCCGGTCGGCACCTACGTCCTGTCGATGCGTGCGGCGGACGCGCCCGACTCCACGCCCGTGATCTCCACCGACGTCACGGTGGACAAGGGGGACGCGAGCACAGTCGTCGCGTACGGCAAGAACGACGCGCTCAAGACGACCGCCTTCACCGACGACCTGCAGCAGCCCGGCGACGGCAAGGCGAAGCTCCGGCTCGTGCAGGCCGCGACCACCGCGAAGTCCGTGGACGTGAGCACCTCGGAGGGCACCGCGGTCGCCGAGGACGCAGCCTTCGGCACGGCCACGAAGTACGCCACCGTCGACGCCGGCAAGTGGACGCTCGACGTCTCGGGCAGCGGGCAGCGGGGCACGGCGAAGGTCGACCTCGCGGGCAACACCGTCTCGACGCTGTTCGTGCTCGACGACAGCAAGGGCGACCTCACCGTCGTGCCCGTCACGGACGCGGCAGCCACGGCGTCCACGCCGACCGGCGGCGTGCAGACCGGCGGCGGCGGTGCCGCCGACCCGGTCACGCAGGCCACCCACGAGGTGATCGCGACGCTCCGTTCGCTGTTCCACTGAGCACTGACTGGAGGCGCGGATCACCCGGTCAGACCCGCCCGCGTGATCCGCGCCTCCCGTCGACCACCCCACCCCAGTCAGGAAGGCAGGCCGCATGACCCGCAGGACCTGGATCCCCGTGACCGCCGCAGCCGCGGTGCTCGTCGCGCTCGGCATCGCACTCGTCGCGGTGCGGCCGTGGGGCGCCGCGCAGCCCGAGGCGGGAGGCACGTCGACCCCGACGTCCTCGCCGGCACCGGACGCGGCGCGCTCGCCGGGACAGCTGCGGACGGACTTCCTCGACCGGTACGTGCAGGACGGCCGGGTCGTACGCACCGACCAGGGTGGCGACACCGTGAGCGAGGGGCAGGCGTACGGGCTCCTCATCGCCTACGCGAACGGTGATCGCGAGCGGTTCGGCGAGATCTGGACGTGGACGAAGCGGCACCTGCTCACCGACGACCACCTGCTCGCCTGGCGGTGGACGCCCGACGACGGCATCGCCGACGGACAGTCCGCGAGCGACGCCGACCTCGACGCCGCCCGGGCGCTCGTGCTCGCCGGCTCGTCGTGGGACGAGTCGCGGTACACCGAGGCGGGGAAGACCATGGCCGCTGCGATCCTCGAGCACGAGACCGCGACCACCGAGCTCGGCACCATCCTGCTGCCCGGGCCGTGGGCCGACTCCGAGCCGTACCGGTACGACGCGTCCTACGCGTCGCCGGCGGCCTACGACGTGCTGGCGAAGGCGACCGGCGACGATCGCTGGAAGGCCCTCGGCTCCGGCTCGCGCGCAGTGACGCGGGCGGTCCTCGAGGCCTCCGACCTGCCGAGCGACTGGTCGCAGGTGCACGCCGACGGTTCGGTCGACCCGATGCCTGCCACCGGCGGGGACGACCGGGTGCTCTACGGCTACGACGCGATGCGGCTGCCGCTCCGGTACGCCGAGGCGTGCGCCGCTCCGGACCGGTCCCTCGCGGGGTCGATCGCCCCGACCCTCCGGCGGCAGACGCAGTTGGCGGCGCAGCTCGACCTCGGGGGCACGGCCGTGACGGGCGACACGAACGCGCTGGCGTACGTGGCTCGGGCTGCGGCGGAGCAGGCCTCCGGGCAGTCGGCAGCGGCGGCGACGGACCTGCGTCGGGCCGACCGGATGGCTGCCACGACGCCGACGTACTACGGGGACGCGTGGGCGGCACTCGGCGCGACGATGCTGACGTCGGACGTGCTCGGCGGGTGCGCCACCCGTGGCGGGGGTGCCTCGTGAGCGGGCGGCGGCGGGCCGGGTCCCGCGGGGGCGAGCCCGAGGCTCGGCGGGGCGGGTCCCGCGGGGTCGGGCCCGAGGCTCGGCGGGG
>NZ_JAUZED010000211.1 GCF_030705415.1 Curtobacterium sp. A7_M15
CCCGGCCGACGACGGGTCGCGCCGCGCGCGGGGCGCGACGCCGAGCACACGACGCGCCCCTCGCGGACGACCCGGTCCCCCAGCCGCCTCCGGTCGTCAGCGCACGAGCGGCAGCCAGAGGTCGTCGACGATCTCGACGATCCGGCGGTCCGGCAGCGGGCGCAACGACATCATGAGGTCGTGCCGCACGAGGTCCGACGGCAGTGACGCGACCCCGTCCGGCCATTCCCGTCGCGGGATCTCCCCCCGTTCCACCGCCCGCTCGAGCATCACGCGGCCGATGGTCGAGCGTTCGCCGAGCAGCCGGTCGCGGAGGTCGCCCGGGGACAGACCGGTCTCCTGGTTGATGCTCGCCATGTAGACGCTGATCGCGGCCATGAACCCCGACCGTGCGGCGTTGAAGTCCCGCAGTGCGCGGAGCACGTCCCCGCGCAGCGACCCGGTGTCAACGAGTTCACGGCGTCGGAACAGACCGCCGTGCTGCAGGGCCGCCAGCGCGAGGTCGACCTTCGTCGGCCACCGACGGTAGAGCACGGGCTTCGACGTCTCCGCCCGGGCGGCGACCCCGTCGAACGTCAGTGCCGGGTAGCCGACGGACTGCAGTTCCGTCCACGCGGCGTCGAGCAACGCGGTCTCGAGTTCTGCACCACGTCGACGTGTCTTCGCAAGATCCACTTGCGTATCTTAGCGCGCGGGTCTACGGTCAGCCTGTTTAAGAAACGCAACCGTATCCAAGGAGCACCGTGGACCGATCCCTCTCCAGACTCGCCATCGCCCTCGTCGTGGGTGCGATGGCCCCGCTCTTCGACTCGACGATCGTGAGCGTCGCCCTGCACACCCTCGTCCGAGACCTCCACGCCGGCGTCGACGCGGTGCAGTGGGTGAGCACCGGCTACCTCCTCGCGATGGGCGTCACCGTGCCCGTCGTCGGCTGGCTCCAGCACCGCATCGGCGGGCGCCGGCTCTGGGTCGCGGCGCTCGTCGTGTTCCTCGTCGGCAGCGTGCTGTGCTCACTCGCATGGGACGTCACCAGCCTCGTCGCGTTCCGTGTCGTCCAGGGAGTCGGTGCCGGCGCGATGATGCCGCTGCTGACGACGCTGCTCGTGCAGGCCGCGGGAGGCCGCGACGTCGGGCGCCTGATGGCGGTCGTGTCGCTCCCGACGGCGCTCGGACCGATCCTCGGACCGGTCATCGGCGGGGTGGTCCTCGGCGTCGGATCGTGGCAGTGGCTGTTCTGGGTGAACGTGCCGTTCGCCGTCGCCGGGCTCGTCCTGGCGCGGCTGTACATCCCGGCCGACGGCCCCACGGGCTCGGGTCGGCTCGACGTCCTCGGTCTCGTGCTGCTCTCCCCCGCGGTCGTCGGCATCCTGTTCGGGCTGAGCAACGCCAGCCGCACGGGAGGCTTCGGTCGCACCGACGTCTGGCTCCCGCTCGTCGTCGGTGCGGCACTGCTCGCGGCGTTCGTCCTGCGGGCGGTCCGCCGCGGGAGCCGCTCCCTCGTCGACCTCACGTTGCTCCGGCACCGGCCCCTGGCGGCCGCCTCGATCGGGATGTTCCTGATGGGCGCCGCGCTCTACGGCGGCATGCTGCTCCTCCCCCTCTCGTTCCAGGAGCTCCGCGGGGCCGATGCCCTCGGCGCCGGGCTGCTGCTCATCCCGCAGGGCGTCGGCTCGCTGCTCAGTCGTTCGATCGCCGGTCGTCTCACCGACCGGATCGGTGCACGATGGGTCGCGGTCGTCGGGTTCGGTGTGGTGCTCGTGGCCACGATCCCGTTCGCGTTCGCAGACGGCAGCACTTCGCCGTGGCTCACGGGCGCGGTCCTCGTCGTCCGGGGCATCGGGCTGGGTGCGGTGATGATCCCGATCATGGCCGTCGGGTTCCTCGGGCTCGCCAAGCCGGACATGCCCCACGCGAGCACGATCACGCGCCTCGCGCAGCAGCTCGGTGGCGCGTTCGGGACGGCGGTCCTGGCCGTCGTCCTCTCCGGGGCAGCGTCCGGCGGTCACCCGGTCGGAGCCTTCCACGAGGCGTTCTGGTGGGCGATCGCCATCACCGGGACGGCGACGGTGGCGGCGCTGCTGCTGCCCGGGCGCCGACGCGCCGCGCCCGAGGCGACGGAAGCCGCGCCGGTGGTGGCCGCGACCCGCTGACGGACGGGAGGCGCGGGGCGGGGCC
>NZ_JAUZED010000212.1 GCF_030705415.1 Curtobacterium sp. A7_M15
GCGGTGCCAGCTGGCACCGCGCCTCCCGTCCGTCCTGCGGTCGCGTCCCGGCCGCGACGCCCGCGCTCAGTACAGCGCGCTCGCCAGTCGCCGGCGCGCGGCGACCACGCGGGGGTCCTCGCTCCCGATGAGCTCGAAGTACTCGACGAGCCGCACGCGCAGGGCCTCGCGCTCGTCCCCGAACACCGTCGGGACGAGGTCGAGCAGCCGGCCGAACGCGTCCTCGACGTGCCCGCCCGAGACGTCGAGGTCGGCGACCGCCAGCTGCGCCTGCACGTCGGAGGGCCCGGCTGCCGCTGCGGCGCGGATCTCGTCCGCGGTGCGACCGTTCAGCCGGTCGAGCAACGACACCTGCGCGAGCCCCGCGACGGCCATCTGGTCGTGCGGGTCCTGCGCGATCGCGGTCTTGTACTCCTGGATCGCCGTGGCGTAGTCGCCCTGCTCGATCGCGTCGTACGCGGCCTGGTGGTGTGGCGGCAGGGGCTCCGGCTCGGGCTCGCCCTGCTCCACGGCGTCGGCCGGGGCAGCACCGTCGACCGTGACGCGCCCGGAGACGCCGTTCTCGGCGGCGGCTGCCAGCACCTGCTCGTAGACGTCGCGGACCTGCGCCTCGGGGAGGGCACCGACGAAGAGGCCGAGCGGGCGTCCGCCGATGAGCGCGGCCACGGTCGGGATCGACTGGGCCTGGAACGCCTGCACGAGCTGCGGGTTCGTGTCGGCGTCCACCTTGGCGAGCAGCACCCGGCCGTCGTACTCGGCGGTCAGCTGTTCGAGGACGGGCGAGAGCTGCTTGCACGGCCCGCACCACTCCGCCCAGATGTCGACGATCACCGGGACGATCGTGGAGAGCTGCAGGACGTCCTGGAAGGTCTGGTCGGTGACGTCGAGGACGAGCGACGGGACGGTCAGGTCGGCGCCGGTCTCGCTGCCGGGACCACCGGAAGCGACGCCGGAACCGGGGCCGCCTGCAGCGGCACCGCCGGGCTGGGGCGGCCGCTGGGCGCGGTCCACCAGGGACGACAGGTCGACGGCTCCGCGGAGACCGGACGGGGTCGGGGGGACGTTCGTCATTGCACCTCACTCGCTGCTGTCAGGCCCTGCGTGAACCCGAGCAGGACCACTTTGTCATCGGTGCCCACCGGGGGCACGTAGAAGAGCAGCTGCACGCCGTAGGTGGCGCTGATGCCCTTCGTGCTGGAGTCGACACCGGAGAGCGCCTTGACCGCGCCCTCGGTGTTCACCTCGGCGCCGGCGGCGGTCGGCGTGACCTTCTCGACCTCGTCGAGGTCGGCGGAGACCAGTGCCCCGGCACCGTCCGTCGCGATCGCCACCGCGCTGTCGTCGGGGACCTCGGACGAGTACTCGATCTTCGCGGTGTCCGGCAGCGAATCGGACTTCTTGTCCTTGTACGCCTTGCCGATGGTCGACCGGAGGCCGTCGCCGTCCGCCTGGAACAGCGACGCGTACGAGCTGTCCTTGTCCTTCGAGAGGATGTCGCCGTACGCCGCGGCGATGTCCGCGGGCGCGATGGCGAGCAGCTTCGTGTTCGGCGCGAGCAGCGCGGCACCGATCGACGTCGGGGCGAGGCTGGGGATCTTCGCCGCGGCCTCGAGCGAGACGTCGTAGGCGACCTTGTAGTCGTCCCGGGCGGAGTCCTGCACGAGCGTCAGCGCCTGCGGGGCCGACTTCGCGTCGCAGTCCTCGGCGACGACGGCGAACACGGTGCGCGGCCACGAGTCGGTCTGCTGCGGCAGCGCCACGCACACCTGCTCGGCGGAGATGGCCGGCGGGGCGTCGACGTCCGAGTCCTTGCCACGGATCGTGTAGTTCGCCTCGCGCAGGTCGAGGGCGGCACCGGTGAAGCGCTGCTCGGCGATCTTCGCGTTGCGGGCGTCGTCGGCGCGCTTCGCCACGTAGGCCACGCGCTGCACGATGCGGGTGATCTGCTGCTTCGTCGCCGCGGTCGGCTCGGTCTGCGCCGCAGCCCCGGTGGCGGTCGCGGTCGGCGTCGGGGTCACCGCCGCGCCACCCTGGGGCCAGTAGTCGGACGAGCAGCCGGCGAGGCCGAGTGCACCGACGAGCACGACCGGGATCGCCACGGACGCCCGACGCCCACGGCGGCCGCGGGCCGGCACCTGGGCACCGGCGGCGGCGGCCC
>NZ_JAUZED010000213.1 GCF_030705415.1 Curtobacterium sp. A7_M15
CGGGCGCGAGCGGGCGGGTGCGCGAGCGGGCGGAATGGGCACGCGACCCCGCTGGGACCGAGCGGAATCCACCCGCTCGCGCCGCGCCTTCCGAGCCCGTCTGCACGCGACGGCCGCGCCACCGTCGAGCGGGCGGAATGCACACGCGACCACGCTGGGGCCGAGCGGAATCCACCCGCTCGCACCGCGCCTCCCGACATGCCACCGGGCGGCCGCCCGTCCGGCCATCCGTCCACAATCGACCGCCTCCGTCAGCCATCCACAGATCACGGCGAGCGCCCGTCGCGGAGTCGTGTCAGCCACCACGCTGGCCCCATGCACGCTGACGCAACGTTCCCGATGGCCCTCCGCAGCCGACCGTTCCGCGTGCGGGAGGCACTGCACCGCGGCGTCAGCGAAGGTCGCCTCAGATCACGGAGGTTCCTCCGACCGTTCCACGGCATCCGCGCCTGGACCCGTCCGCAGACGCACGACGAACGCGCCCGAGCGGTCCAGCCGCGCCTGCGGTCGGACCAGGCGTTCAGCCACACGACCGCCGCGGCGATCCTCGGCGTCCCCCTCCCACGCCGACTCGAGCGCGATCCCCGTGTCCACGTGACGACGATCGGGACGGACCAAGCACTCCGCGTCCGCGGGACGATCGGGCATCGCGCCCGCCGGGGCAGACTCCAGGTGGTCCACTCGGGCACCGCCGCGCTGACCCACCCAGCCGACACGTTCATCGCGCTCGCGACCCTCCTGAGCCGCGACGAACTCATCGTGGTCGGAGACGCGCTCATCGGCTGGTTGGGCTGGTGCGACCATGCTGAGCTGGTCACCGCGGCTCGTCGCTACCGCGGCGCGAGGGGCATTCGTCGCGTGCGAGCAGCCCTCACCGAGATGCGCCCGGGATCCCGTTCTCCCGGTGAGACCAGGCTCCGGCTGGCCCTGACGAGGCGCGGACTGCCGCAACCCGTCCTCAACCACGACGTCGTGGTCGAGGGCCGCTGGATCGCCTGCGTCGATCTCGCCTACACGGACGCCCGGGTCGCGATCGAGTACGAAAGCGACCTCCACCGAACCGACGAACGCACGTTCCGCAAGGACATCACGCGCGGCGAGCACCTGAAGGACGCCGGCTGGTGGCTGCTGCGCGCCACCGCAGATGACGTCGGACCGGCGGTCGACGCTCTCGTCGCGCGCGTCCGTCGCCTCCTCGACGGTGCCTCGACCGGGAGGCACGACCCGCGCCCGACACGCCGGCCAGCGCCATGGAGATGAACAATGGTTGACGCTTCAACCAAACGTGTGCAGAATGGGTTAGCATCAACTTCGATGCAGGCGCATGGAATCGTGGTTCCGCCCGACGCCTGCTCGGGAACGCAGTCCACACGCTTCGAAGGAGTCACCATGACGCTCACCGCCTCGACCATCCCCGGCTACCAGACCGGCACCTGGAAGATCGACCCCACCCACTCGGAGGTCACGTTCTCGGTCCGCCACCTCGCGATCAGCAAGGTCAAGGGCAAGTTCGAGACCTTCGACGCCACCGTCGTCACCGCCGAGAACCCCCTCGAGTCGACCGTCGAGGCGAACATCGACGTCGCGTCGATCAACACCGGCCAGGAGCAGCGCGACCAGCACCTCAAGACGAGCGACTTCTTCCTCACCGAGGAGCACCCGCAGCTCACCTTCCGCTCGACGAGCATCGAGGCCAAGGGCGACGACCTGCACATCGCCGGCGACCTGACCCTGCGTGGCGTCACCAAGCCGGTCGTCCTCAAGGCCGAGCTCGGCGGCTTCACGACCGACGGCTACGGCCAGGTCAAGTTCGGCGCCGAGGCCACGACCAAGATCGACCGCACCGAGTTCGGCGTGAACTGGAACGCGGCGCTCGAGGCCGGTGGCTTCACGCTCGGCAACGACGTGACGATCAACCTCGACGTGCAGTTCGTCCTCCAGGCGGCCTGACACCTCGTCATCCCGACCCGCGGGTCATCGCGTTGCGCGTGACCTGAGGGCATCGAACCGCAGGACGCCGCAGTACCCGAGGCGAACGGCCCGGCTCCTCCCCCACGGAGCCGGGCCGTTCGTCGTTCCTGGGCGGTGGGCCGCGGGTTGCTGAGTGGCGGATGGTTGCGCGCCCGTCGTCTCGGCAGCGCGCCCGTCGC
>NZ_JAUZED010000214.1 GCF_030705415.1 Curtobacterium sp. A7_M15
CGACTGACCGTCGCGGCCGAAGCGGCCCGCGCTCGGACGCCGTTACCGGATCGAGACGGACCGGGTCGTCAGGATCGTCCCTGGCGCGACACCTCCAGGATGAGGGCACCTCCCGGTGCCCCACACAGCATCCAGGGGGGATCCCATGAAGCAGTCCTGCACCGCCAGAGTCCGACGCGGCGCCGCCATCGGCGCAGCCGTCGCCGTGGTCACCGCATCGTCCGCGTTCGGCATCGGTGCCGCGAGCGCGATGGCCGACGAGGCTCCGACACCGGTCACGCCCGCCACCGCCGTCACTACCGGCGCGTCCGACGGCTCGGGAGGCGCGGCGAGCGACCCGACGTCGGCCACCGCCGACGAGACGGGGACGACTCCCCCGGTGGTCACCGGCGACCCCGCAGCCTCGCCGGAGCCGGCCCCGACGTCCGACCCGCCGACGGAGCCGACGGCCGGCTCGAGCGCCGACCCGACCGCGCCGCCCGAGCCGTCCGCGCCGACGAACGCTCCGGCGGCGAGCGCACCGTCGGCGAGTGCACCCGCGGCGAGCGCGTCGGCTGAGGAGCCGGAGCAGTCCGCCGCCGCAGCCCTCGCCTTCCCCGAGGGCACGAGTGCCGACGCCCCGCTCGTCCTCACGGCGACCGCTGGCGACACCGTGTCCAGGACGTTCACCGCGACGGGCGGGACGGGCACCGTGACGTACGAGCTCCGCGGCGAGGACGGCTCGTTCGACAACGACTTCACGCTCGACGGGAGCACCGGAGCGCTGACCGGCACCGCCCGGGCAGCCGCGAGGTACACCTTCCAGGTCGTCGCCACGAGCGGGTCCGAGACCGCCGTCGAGCACGTCGAACTCACGGTGCAGCCCGGCACCCCCGTCGGTGTGACCTTCTCGGTCGCGACCTCCGACTCCACCGGCCTGTGGCAGGTGGAGCCCGACGGCACTATCTGGGAGCAGGCGGCCGGACAGGGGCGCGTGCGCATCGTGCCCGAGGTGCCCGTGGCCGACGGGCAGACACTCACCCTCGCGGGACTCGCGGTCGACGCCTACGGGAACCGCGTGACCGGCAGCGACGAGGACGACGAGTACCCCCGGTCCACCGTCACGAGCACCGACGCGGGCGACCGTGCCGTGTGGGACCCGGCCGGCTCGAACGTGGTGACGTTCTCCGGCGCGGGCTCCCGCACGGTGACCGTCTCGGAGGGCGGCGTGTCCACGTCCTTCACGGTCGACGTCACCGACGAGCCGTTCGCCTTCGTCGACCCGTCCACCGCCGACGCTCCGATCGCCATCGCACCGACTGCGGGCGAGGAGTTCCAGCGGACGTTCGCGGTGAACGGCGCTCCGGACCCGGCCGGCGTCCGCTACGAGCTGCGCGGCGTCCTGGGCGAGCCCTTCGACGACACGTACGCCCGGAACGGGCTCGACCTCGCGATCGACCCGGAGACCGGCGTGCTGACCGGGACCGGGACCTCGGCGACGTCCTTCTGGTTCCAGGTCGTCGCGACGAGCGGCGGAGAGGAGGCCGTCGCCCACGTCGAGGTCACCGTGTCCCCCGCGGCGTTCGCGAAGCTCGTCGTCACGGTCCTGCCCTCCGACCGTGACCAGGGCTCGGAGACCTGGTCGGCCGACGGCGACACGATCACCCACTTCACCCCGGAGGACGGTTCGGACGTCGTCGACGCGGTCCCCGCACGGCAGGGGCAGCGCGTGCTCGTGCTCGCTGGGCCGGTCGACGCGTACGGGAACGCGATCACCGAGCGCGGCCCGCTGACCGTCACGAGCGACGTGGCCAGTGACCGGATCGTGTACGACCCGAGCACCGTCGGGACCTGGGTCACGTTCGAGCACGCGTCGCCGCACGTCGTGACCGTCGCCTACCAGGGCCGCACGCAGGACGTCCGGTTCGACGTGACCCCGAGCGCGGCGACCGCGGCGGCCACCGCGGAGACCGGTTCCGGGCACCTCGCGTACACGGGCGCGGACACCTCCGGCCCCCTGGCGTGGGCGCTCGGACTGCTCGCCGCCGGCGGCGGCCTGCTGGCCCACCGGCTGCGTCGCCGTCGCGCCTGAGACGCGACCACCGGTGGACGGGAGGCGCGGGGGGGGGGGGGGGGGGGGG
>NZ_JAUZED010000215.1 GCF_030705415.1 Curtobacterium sp. A7_M15
CGCTAGTGGTCGCTATCAGCTGCTATCTGCTGCTTGCGTGGAGTAGCGGCCTGTTGCAGGTCGGCGCCGAGCGCTTGGGCGTCGTTCAAGATGGTCGCGAGTCGAGTGAGCGCATCGTTGACGGCGTCGTCGGTGCTGCCGAGCTCGGCGTAGGTCTCCTGCAGTGTCAAGGCGTCGAACCGTGACGGCCGTCGCGCAACCGCACCGAGGGTCTCCACAATCGGGCCGTCTGCGGCCGCTGCACGTCGGCTGGGGATGATGCTCGTCATGGACCGTCCCGACAGGCTCAACCCGGTACGCGCCCAGCCGTGCACGTCTAACGACAGCAGGAGCTGCTCCGCCCGGCGCCACTCCCCCGGAACCGGCTGCTCGCAGTCGTGCCGATCCAGGTTCCCCCTGGTCGGGTCGAGGAGACGGATGACGTCGCCGCGGAACCCCGTCCAGACCAGTCCGACGATGCGCAGCCACCGGGTCACCGCGCAGGCAGCGCAGGACATCGGGTCATCGGATGAGGGAACAACGTGGCTGCGGATCCGGAGGATGCTCGTCACCGCGACGTCGGCAGGGGTGATGGTGCGGGCTTGTTCGCGGGTCAGGTGGAGGGCTCCGAGGAGGACGACGAGGAAGGCGTCGCGGCGGCCGCGGAGTCCGATCGGGTATCGGTACTTCGGAATTGCCGCGAGCACCTCTCCGACGACCGCCTGGTCGGGGGCTTCTGGTCGCGGCCACACCCGGGCCTCCACCGTGGGTATCGGGTCCGGAAGACCTGCGGCGATGTGGTGTGCGCGGATCGCGCGCCGGCGGAGCCGCTGCGTCGACGCGCTGCCGGGGAACAGCGTCAGGAACTGTCCGATCGTTGCTGCCGTCGCCGGGAGCGACGCGTGACCTGCCGCCTCGCACCATGCGACGAATCGACCCCAGTGCGCCTCGAGCGGCTCCCTGCTGTCGTGCCCGTGTTTGGGGCCTGGTTTGGGGGAAGTTTGGGGGGTCACAAGCGCATCCGGGTGACGGCGTTGCGGACCAGGGGTGCGTATTCGCGGTCGTAGATCTGCAGGGTGGCGGCGTTGGTGTGGTGGGTCTGGTTCATGATCTCCACGTCCGTGGCTCCGGCGTTGCGGGCTTCGGTGACGAACCCGGCGCGGAGGGAGTGCCCGGACCAACCCTCCTCCCCGAGCCCCGCGGCGTGCGCGCGGCGGGCGACGGCCTTCCCGACGGCGGTCGGGCTGATCCCGGTGTTCCGGAACAGGCCCCACTTCGACACGGCGCGGAAGAACGGCATCGACGCCGGCAACCGATCCGCGCCGAGCCCGTCCGCGCAGATGTGCACGGCGAGACACGCGCCAGTGAGCGTGGCGAAGAGGCCCGCTTCCCCGCGGGCGTCCTGCGCAGCCATCAGCTGGGAGAGTCGGACGTAGGCGCAGGGGGCGCAGGTGACTGGGTTCGCGCCCTGCTGCAGCACCTTGATCCGGCCGGCGCCGTCTTGGTCGGTCTTCGACTTCCGGATGCGGGCGTAGACGCCTTCGCCGTCGACGAGGCGGAGGTCGGCAACGGTGAGGGCGGTGAGTTCGGACTCGCGGAACGCACCGACGAACCCGAACAGCAGCAACGCCTGATCGTGGGTTCCGAGGGCGCCGGTCTGGAGGTCGGCGACGTCGATTTTCAGCAGCGTCGTCTGCAGCGCTTTCAATGTCATCGGCTTCGCCCGCCGCACCGGCACGGACCGGGTGCGGCGGATCCCTTTGAGGACGTCGCGGACGATGGGGGTGGTGCCGGGCGGGGTGTGGCCGCGGCGGGCGTGTTCCCAGTCGATCGCGGCGACGTAGCGGCTGATCTTCGCCGGTGCGTACCGCTGCCCACCACCGGGCAGGACGGCGTTGGCCTTGTCCGCGAGGAACGCGGCGACCTCGGTCGGGTCGACTGGTGCTGTGGTGATCTGCTCGAGCTCGTGCGGTTCGGAGATTTCGTGGTCAACAAATCCGGCACGCCACCGCGCGAACTGTCGCAGGTCCGACCGGTA
>NZ_JAUZED010000216.1 GCF_030705415.1 Curtobacterium sp. A7_M15
CGCCGCGGGCCGTTCGTCCGTCCGCCGCCCGGTGCGCGAGCGGGCGCGGACGCGGACGCCCGGCCCCACCGCCGGGCGCGGGAGCGATGACCTGCCACCGCCGGGCTCGAAAGCGACAGGCTCCCGCCGCGATCCGCGGGGAACCTGTCGCTCTGCCGTCAGGAACGCCGCGCGGATCCGGACGGAGTCGCTTCGGCGGCACGACCGGTGCACTCCCCGCGACCCCCGCGACCCCCACGACCGGCACACTCCCCCTCGGCACCCGCGACCCCCACGACCGGCACACTCCCCCACGGCACCCGCGACCCGACGACCCGACGACCCGGTCCATCCCCCCGACGGCACGCGCCGCTCGGAAGCCGTCGTCGACGGCCGCCGACGGCCCGCGCCCCGCCCACGCACGGACAGGAGGCGCGGTGCCAGCCTGCACCGCGCCTCCTGGACGCCCGTCAGCAGCCCGTCAGGCCGCGTGGTCGGCGACCGCGTGTGCGTTCGTGCGCACCGACGGGAGTCGGCGGTGGTCCTTGACGAGGGACCGGGCCTCACGGAGGCGACGGTCGATGCCCCACTTCGTGACGAGCGTGAGGCTCTCACGCACGATGTTGCCGCTCATCTTCGAGACGCCGAACTCGCGCTCGGTGAAGGTGATCGGGGTCTCGACGACACGCAGACCGGCCTCGAGCGCTCGCCAGCAGAGGTCCACCTGGAAGCAGTACCCCTTCGAGGCGACACCGGCGAGGTCGATCCGCTCGAACGCCCGCGAGGTGAACACCCGGAACCCGCCGGTCGCGTCCCGCACCGCGATGCCGAGCGCGAGGCGCGTGTAGAGGTTGCCGCCGCGCGAGAGGAGCTCGCGGTACCAGGGCCAGTTCTCGACTTCGCCGCCCTTGATCCAGCGCGAGCCGAGGACGAGGTCGTTCGTGTCGGCGAGCTCGATCATCCACGGCAGGTACTCGGGGTGGTGCGAGCCGTCCGCATCCATCTCGACGAGCTTGTCGTAGCCGTGCTCGAGACCCCAGGCGAAGCCGGCGAGGTACGCGCCGCCGAGGCCGTCCTTCACGGTGCGGTGCATCACGTGGACGCGGTCGGTCTCGCGGGCGATCTGGTCGGCGATGTCGCCGGTGCCGTCCGGGGAGTTGTCGTCCACGACGAGCACGTGCACGGCGTCGTCGGTGGCCGCCAGGGTGCGCTCGACGATGGGGCGGACGTTCTCCGCCTCGTCGTAGGTCGGGATGATGACCAGTGTCGTGCTCATGGTGCTCCTTGCGCTTGACATCGAAGATATCGGCCGGTTGCTGCGTCAGTCCGACGAGAGGTCTGCGAACACGATCAGATTGTCCGTGTAGTGACCTGTGGCCGTGTCGAACGTGCCGTCGCACGTGATGAGGCGCAGCTGGGGTGTGGGGGCGGTGCCGTAGACGTCGCTCGTGGGGAACGCCGACTTGGCGGCACGCTCCGACCGGTCCACCGTGAAGGTGCGGGTGGATCCGTCGGACATGGCGACCTCGATCTCGTCGCCGGGGACGAGTTCGTCGAGCCGGAAGAAGACCGCCGCCGAGGTGGGGCTGTCGACGTGCCCGGCGATGACCGCGGGACCGACCTCGCCCGGGACGATCCCGTCGCTGAACCACCCGGCGCTGTCCCAGTCCTTCGGTGGGTCGAGTTCGCCGGCGGCGCCGCGGTGGAGGTCCTCGAGCGACGAGGACACCCCGATGGCGGGGATCGTCACGCGGACCGGGGTGGCGTCCGACCTCGCGGCGGGGGCCGCCGGGTCCTGGAAGCCGTCAGCCGCGCTGCCGGCTGCGGCGGACGATCGCGAGGGCGCGGCGGACGATCCCGCGGCACCCGGAGCGGCGCTGGAGGAGCCGGCGGTCGGCTCGGCCGGCCGGTCCG
>NZ_JAUZED010000217.1 GCF_030705415.1 Curtobacterium sp. A7_M15
GCCCCGTCTCTCCGGGGCGCAATGACCACAGTGGGGCGCGGCGCAGCCCGCGCACCGCACTGAGGGCTCACGCGGTCCGCGCCCCGCGTCCAGCCCGGGTACAGCCGGACGGGAGGCACGTCTCGGCACCGACCCGCGCCTCCTGTCAGGCCGTCGGCGCGTCCACCGCCCCACCGAACCGTCGGTCGCGGCGTGCGTACTGCTCGATCGCTCCCCACAGGTCGGTGCGACGGAAGTCCGGCCACAGCCGGTCGAGGAACACCATCTCGGCGTACGCCGACTGCCACAGCATGAAGTTGGACGTCCGCTGCTCCCCCGAACTCCGGAGGAAGAGGTCCACGTCCGGCAGCTCCGGCACGTACAGCCGCTTCGCCAGGGCCTTCTCGGTGACCTGGCTCGGCTTGAGGCGTCCGGCAGCGACGTCCTCGGCCATGCCCCGGACCGCGTCGACGATCTCGTTCCGACCGCCGTAGTTGACGCACATCGTTAGGGTGCAGACATCGTTGTCGGCGGTCATGCGCTCGGCGGTCTGCAGCTCGTCGATGACGCTGCGCCACAGTCTCGGCCGTCGCCCGGCCCACCGGATCCGCACGCCCCACGCGTCGAGCTGGTCGCGGCGGCGGTGCAGGACCTCGCGGTTGAAGCCCATCAGGAAGCGGACCTCGTCGGGTGAGCGCTTCCAGTTCTCGGTCGAGAACGCGTACGCCGACACGTGCTTGACGCCGATCTGCACGGCACCCGCGACCACGTCGAGCAGCGATGCCTCGCCGGCGCGGTGCCCCTCGACGCGCGTGAGCCCGCGCTGGTTCGCCCAGCGCCCGTTGCCGTCCATCACGATCGCGACGTGCTCCGGCACGAACTGCGGCGGGATCGCCGGAGGGCGCTCACCCGTCCAGTCGACGGGCTTCAGCGGCTCGGACTCGGCGTACCGGCGAGGGCTCATGCAGGGGTTCCTCCGTGGTCGGACACGTGATCGATCGGCTCCGGCAGTGTGGGCGCCGGGGTCGCGGCGACCGCGGCCGGCACGCCACCCGGGGTCGGTGCGACCGGGGACGGGTGCTCGGTGCGGTCCACGTGGGGCAGCGACCGGAGCGATCGTTCCAGGTGCCACTGGGCGTACGCCGCCACCACGCCGGAGGCCCGGGAGCGCGTCCGCTCGTCCGACGCGTCCACCGTCCGCCAGTCGCCGGCGAGCAACGACCCCAGGAGCCGCAGGGTGTCCGAGTCGAGTCGCGGAGTCCCCGGGGGTGCGGCGTGGTCCGCCACCACGCCCCCGAGTTGGACGACGAACGCCGAGTGCGGTCCGGGCTCGCCGGTGACCGCGCAGTCGCGGAACGAGGGCGCCCACCCCGCGATGCTCATCGCACGCAACAGGTAGGAGTCGAGCGTCGCACTGACCACGTGTTCCCCGCGGGCGAGGGAGCGGAGGGCCCCGACGAGGAGCAGGTACTGCTGCAGTCCGGCGTCCGCTTCGCTCAGGCGGTCGGCGGTCTCCACCATGGCGCTGGCGGCGGTGTACGCCCCGTAGTCGGCGACGATCTGCGCACCGTACGACCCGAGCGACTCGGCCTGGGTGACGATGTCGAGCGAGCGGCCCTCGTAGAACTGGGCGTCGACGACCATGAACGGCTCGAGCCGGGACCCGAACTTCGACGCGGTCCGCCGGACGCCCTTCGCGACGGCGCGGATCTTGCCGTGCTGCCGGCTGAGCATGGTGACGATGCGGTCGGCTTCTCCGAGCTTGTGGGTGCGCAACACGACGCACTCGTCCCGGTACAGCGGCATTGGTCCAGTATCCCCCGCGCCACCGACGCTCCGCGCCTGCCGAGGCGCCGCGCCT
>NZ_JAUZED010000218.1 GCF_030705415.1 Curtobacterium sp. A7_M15
GGGCGAGCGCCTGAGCTCGCCCGCCGTCCCGACGGCTGCACCACCGGCCCGAGGGCCATGGCGAACCGACCGAACATCCAGGAGGATGACACCGATGACCTCCGAACTCGCAGACTCGGCCGAGCAGCTCTCGCTCTCGCGTCAGATCCACGCCCGACTGCGTGAAGCGATCATCCGCGGCGAGTACCCGCAAGGCCACAAGCTCGCCGAGGTCCGCGTCGCCGAGGAACTCTCCGTCTCCCGGGTCCCGCTCCGCGAAGCGGTACCGATGCTCGAGATGGAGGGCTTCGTCGTCACGACGCCGCGTCGCGGAGCCGTCGTCACGACCTGGACGACCGAGCTCATCCACAACCTCTTCGATCTCCGGGAAGTCCTCGAGGTCGGCGCCGCGGGCCTCGCGGCGCGTGAGATCGGACGCGGTGCTTCCGCGGAGCGGATCGAGGAGGCGCTCGCGCATTCGCACGCCGTCGTCGATGACGGAGACCCGTACCTCATCGCCGAAGCGAGCACGCTCCTCCACGAGAGCATCGTGGAGGCGACGGGGAACCCGCTCATGCAGGCTTCGATGCGTTCGGTCTCCGGTCGTGTGCAGTGGTTGTTCTTCCTCACGAGCGACCTCGACGTGCACGACGCCTTCAACGATCACGTCGAACTCGTCGCCGCGATCTCACGAGGCGACGAGCGGATGGCCGAGGCGCTCGCCTTCGCGCACATCGAGCGCGACCGGGAACCGTCCTTCGCGGTCCTGCACCAGCCCCTCGGCTGACCGCGACCGCTGATCAGGACCGCAACTCGGCCCTCGTCGGGGGATCCGCCCCGGGGCGGCTCACCGTGACCGCGGCGCACGCGAGCGCGAGGGCTGCCAGCTGCTCGAGGTCGACACCGTCCAGGTCCCGTGGGTGCTCTCCCGATGCGAGGACGCCCGCGAGCAACCCGGACATGAACGAGTCACCCGCCCCCACGGTGTCGGCGACCTCGACCCTCGGGGCCGGCACCCGTCGCCGGGGTCCCGCGGCCGAGGCGAGCGCGCACCCGTGCGGTCCGAGCGTCACCGCCGCGAGTCCGGAACCACGGGACAGCAGCTCGTCGAGCACCGCGTCGACGTCGTGGTCCGGCCAGAGCCACGCGGCGTCCTCGTCGCTGAGCTTCACGACGTCCGCGCTCGTCAGCAGCGGCCCGAGCGCAGCGAGCACTGCGGACCGGTCGGGCGTGATGCTCGGCCGGACGTTCGGGTCGAGGGACAGGAGTGCGGTCGACGGTCGGGAGCGAGCGGCATCGACCACGGCCGCGGCACCCGGGTCGAGGACCGCGCCGATCGACCCGACGTGCACGAGCGGCGTCCGGTCGGGCAGTTCGACGGGGTCCAGCCGCCAGTCCAGGTCGAACGTGTAGTCCGCACCTCCGTGGCCGTCGATGGTCGCGACCGCCGTGGAGGTCCGCCCGATCGCGGTGGCCTCGACACGGACGCCGCTCGCCTCGACGTGCCGTCGGACGGCCGCACCGCGCCCGTCGCCGCCGAGGGCGCAGACGAGTGCCGCGGGGACGCCGAGCCGGGCGAGCCCGACCGCGACGTTCATGGGGCTGCCGCCCGGGTGCTCGACCCGCCCCTCCGGCCGCTCGATGACGTCGACCAGTGCCTCACCGATCACGACGACCGTGTCCATGCTGCTCACCTTCTCCGGTTCCGCTGTCGGGAGTGACGATACGGCGGACGGGAGGCGCGGTGCGGGCTGGCACCGCGCCTCC
>NZ_JAUZED010000219.1 GCF_030705415.1 Curtobacterium sp. A7_M15
GCACCCCCGGTTGGCCCCCGCGCCCCATCCCGGAGTACAGTCGGGGCCGCTCCGGAACACGCAACGCCGCTCGGACGGCGAACCAGCCGACCGCCGGGGCACCGTGCAGCATCCCGCACGGCGGCGGGAAACCTGGAGCATCGTGTCGAACGCGACAACGCAGCACGGCGAAGACCGTGCGTTCAAGGGGAAGGTCACGCTGTTCGCCATCGCGGCAGCGGTCGGCGGCTTCCTCTTCGGATTCGACTCGTCCGTCATCAACGGAGCGGTCGAGGCCATCAAGGGCGAGTTCGGCCTGTCCGAGGCCGCGAGCGGCTTCGCCGTCGCCTCGGCACTCATCGGGTGCGCGTTCGGCGCCTACTTCGCCGGCCGTCTCGCGGACCGCTGGGGCCGCACGCGCGTGATGTTCTGGGCCGCCGTCCTGTTCTTCGTGAGCTCGATCGGCAGCGCGTTCGCGTTCGCCACGTGGGACCTCGTGATCTGGCGTCTCATCGGCGGTCTGGGCATCGGTACCGCGTCGGTCATCGCGCCGGCGTACATCTCCGAGGTCTCGCCGAAGGCCATCCGCGGTCGTCTGGCCTCGTTCCAGCAGCTCGCCATCACGCTCGGTATCTTCGCCGCGCTCCTGTCCGACCAGCTCTTCGCGGTGACCGCGGGCGGCGCAGCGGAGCAGGTGCTCGGCCTCGCCGCGTGGCGCTGGATGTTCCTGGTGGGTGTCATCCCCTCGGTCGTCTACGGCGTCCTCGCCATCACCCTCCCCGAGTCGCCGCGCTTCCTGCTCGCCAAGGGCCGGACGGACGACGCGCGCGAGGTGATGGGCAAGATCGTGCCGCGCGACACGGTGAACACCAGCCTCGAGGAGATCCAGGACGGCATCAAGAAGGAGGCCAACGAGAAGAAGGGCTCCATCCGGGGCAACCGCTTCGGGCTGCAGCCGATCGTCTGGGTCGGCATCATCCTCGCCGTGCTGCAGCAGTTCGTCGGCATCAACGTGATCTTCTACTACTCGACGACGCTCTGGCAGGCTGTCGGCTTCAAGGAGGACCAGTCCTTCCTCATCTCGACCATCACCTCGGTCGTGAACGTCGCCGTCACCTTCATCGCGATCTTCACGGTCGACAAGCTCGGCCGGAAGCCGCTGCTGGTCGCGGGCTCCTCGGGCATGTTCGTGTCGCTGCTGATGGTCGCGATCGCGTTCTCGCAGGCGACGATCGTGAACGGCGAGCCGAACCTCCCCGGCGCATGGGGCGTCATCGCCCTGATCTTCGCGAACCTCTTCGTCGTGTCGTTCGGCGCCACCTGGGGGCCGCTCATGTGGGTCCTGCTCGGCGAGATGTTCCCGAACCGCATCCGTGCGACGGCGCTCGGCGTCGGCTCGGCGGCGAACTGGATCGCGAACTTCCTGGTCACCATCACGTTCCCGGTGCTGTCCGGCTTCAACCTGACCGTGACCTACGGCATCTACGCGCTGTTCGCCCTGCTCTCCCTCTTCTTCGTCATCGCGAAGATCCCGGAGACGAAGGGCCGTTCGCTCGAGGAGATGGGCATCACGGCCGAGGGCGACACGGTCGACGCCAAGGCCTGACGTCCCGACGTCACCCCGTCCAGGAGGCGCGGTGCGGGGGCGACCCCCACC
>NZ_JAUZED010000022.1 GCF_030705415.1 Curtobacterium sp. A7_M15
GAGGTTCCGCGCACCGTGGGACGGCGCGAGCCCCGCACCGCGCGCGGAACCCCGCACACTGCGCGTCGCGCACTGCGCGCCGCGCGCCGCACGCGCCGCCCTACGCGCTCCGGCGCACCACGAGCTCGGGCACGAGCAGCGTCTCGTCCCGTGGCTCCCCCTCGACGAGTGCCCGCACGGTGTCGAGCACCCGCTCCCCCATCGCCCGGAAGTCCTGCCGCACGGTGGTGAGCGGCGGCGTGAAGTGCGCCGCCTCGGGCACGTCGTCGAACCCCACGACGGCGATGTCGTCCGGCACCCGGAGTCCTTCGTCGGCGAACGCGTGCAGGACACCGAGCGCCATCTGGTCGTTCCCGGCGAAGACCGCGTCGACCGTGTGCACGTCGATCGTCCGGGCCGCGGCGAACCCGCTCGCGGGCGTCCAGTCCCCCTCGAGCACGACCGGCTCGAGTCCGGCGTCGTGCATGATCCGCTCGTACGTCGCTCGACGGACCTCGGACTCCTGCGAGACGGCGGGCCCCGCGATGTGCACGATCCGTCGGTGTCCGCGGGCGAAGAGGTGCTCCATCACGAGCGAGGTCCCCGCCGCCTGGTCGATCGCGACGGCCGCGACGCTCGGCGCGACCGGTGCCCGCGAGGCGTCCCGCTGCACCGCGTTCGCCACCACGACGGGCACGGACACCGGGACGGTCAACGACGCGAGGGCGTCGAGCACCCGGTTGTCGGCGGCCACGAGCACGATCGCGGCGACGTCCTGGGCGAGCAGCGTCACGAGGGCGTTCGACAGGTCGACCGGGCGCGGGTCGTCCGGCAGGGTCGAGAGCAGCACGTGGTAGCCCGCTGATCGGGCTGCCCGCTCGAACCCGATCGCGGTGCTCGACGGTCCGTACAGCGCGTCCCCCGCGGTGATGATGCCGAGCGCCCGGCTGCGTCCGCCTGCGAGCGCCCGCGCCGCGGCACGGGGCCGGTAGCCGAGTTCGGTCACTGCGTCGGACACCTGCGTGCGGAACTGCTCCCGCACCGTCGGGTCGCCGTTGATCACCCGCGAGACGGTCTGGTGCGAGACGCCCGCGCGCTCGGCGACGTCGAAGATCGTGGGCGCCTTGCGACGTTTGCCGCCGGCGTCCCCGAGCGCGGTCGTGGTCGTCACGCCGCCAACCGTACCGCGCAGTCCGGCCGACGCGGCAAGATCGCGAAACGGTCACGGTGAGTTGACACCCCGTCACGGAACCCGGAGTATGTGAGCGCTCACATGAGCACATCCCGCGGGGCACAGCAGCCCCGGCACCGAGCGCGTCGCCGTGGACGCGCAGGAACAGAGGTACTTCGATGATGAAGCGCAAGATCGTCGCGGGCGTCGCCGCCCTCGGCATCGCCATCGCACTCGCCGGCTGCTCCGCCGGCGGACGCGCGTCCACCGACGGTGGGGGCAGCAGCGGCGACAACAAGGGCGCCCTCGTCGGCGTCGCGATGCCGACCAAGGTCTCCGAACGCTGGATCAAGGACGGCGACGCGGTCAAGAGCGACCTCGAGAAGGCCGGCTACAAGGTCGACCTCGAGTACGGCGACAACAAGGTCCAGCAGCAGGCCCAGCAGGTCAGCAACATGATCACGAAGGGCGCGAAGGTCCTGATCATCGCGTCGATCGACGGCGGTGCACTGTCCGACCAGCTCGACGCCGCCGCGAAGGCCGGCATCAAGGTGATCTCGTACGACCGCCTGCTCACCGGCAACAAGAACGTCGACTACTACGTGTCGTTCGACAACTACAAGGTCGGCGTGGACCAGGCCACGAGCCTCCTCACCGGCCTCGGGATCGTCGACGACAAGGGCGAGAAGACCGGCAAGAAGGGCCCGTTCAACATCGAGGTCTTCGCCGGCTCGCTCGACGACAACAACGCCGGGTTCTTCTTCAACGGTGCGATGGACACCCTCAAGCCGTACCTCGAGGACGGCACGCTGAAGATCCAGTCCGGCCAGGACCAGCTGTCCCAGGCCGCGACGCAGCAGTGGGACCCGGCGACCGCCAAGGCCCGCATGCAGAACCTCGTCGCCAAGTCGTACTCCGGTGGCGAGACGCTGAACGGTGTCCTCTCGCCCTACGACGGCATCTCGATCGGCATCATCTCGGCGCTCCAGGGCGCCGGGTACGGCTCGGGTGACCGCCCGCTGCCGGTGGTCACCGGCCAGGACGCCGAGCAGGCCAGCGTGAAGTCGATCATCGAGGGCCAGCAGTACTCGACCATCTACAAGGACACGCGCAAGCTCGCGAAGCAGTCCGTCACGATGGCCGAGGACCTGCTCTCCGGCAAGAAGCCCGAGGTCAACGACACCAAGAGCTACGACAACAAGGTCAAGGTCGTCCCGACCTACCTGTTCCAGCCCACGGTCGTGACGAAGGACAACTACAAGGAAGTCCTCGTCGACTCCGGGTACTACACCGAGGCCGACCTCAAGTAGGACGCTCCCACCTGACGGACTGGAGGCGCGGGTCGACCCCGCCCCGTGCCTCCCGTCCGTCCCCACTCGCGCGCCGACGCGCGCACACGGAAAGGCGGTCCGCATGGCGG
Source organism: Curtobacterium sp. A7_M15 (assembly GCF_030705415.1). Lineage (GTDB taxonomy): Bacteria > Actinomycetota > Actinomycetes > Actinomycetales > Microbacteriaceae > Curtobacterium. Next base: position 2,571 of record NZ_JAUZED010000022.1, read on the forward strand.
ACACCATCCTCGAGATGCGGGACATCACCAAGACGTTCCCCGGCGTGAAGGCGCTGCAGGGCGTCTCGATCGAGGTCGAGCGCGGCCAGGTCCACGCGATCTGCGGCGAGAACGGCGCCGGCAAGTCCACCCTGATGAAGGTGCTGTCCGGGGTGTACCCGCACGGCTCCTTCGACGGCGAGATCCTGATCGACGGCGCGCCCGTCGAGTTCGGCGACATCAACGACTCCGAGGCGGCCGGGGTGGTGATCATCCACCAGGAGCTCGCGCTCAGCCCGTTCCTGTCGATCGCCGAGAACATCTTCCTCGGCAACGAGCAGTCCAAGGGCGGCTTCATCGACTGGAACAAGACGAACCTCGCCGCAGCGGAACTGCTGCAGCGCGTCGGCCTGAAGGACAACCCGGTCACGAAGATCGTCGACATCGGCGTCGGCAAGCAGCAGCTCGTCGAGATCGCCAAGGCGCTGTCGAAGCGCGTGAAGCTCCTCATCCTCGACGAGCCCACCGCGGCGCTCAACGACGACGACTCGGCGCACCTGCTCGACCTCATCCGGTCGCTGCAGGCCGAGGGCATGACGGCGATCATCATCAGCCACAAGCTCAACGAGATCAAGGCGATCGCGGACAAGGTCACGATCATCCGCGACGGCAAGACCATCGAGACGCTCGACATGCACGCCGACGACGTCTCGGAGGACCGGATCATCCGCGGGATGGTCGGTCGCGACCTGTCGAACCGGTACCCCGAGCGCGAGGACCCGCAGATCGGCGAGGAACTCCTCCGGATCGAGGACTGGACCGTCCACCACCCGCTCGACGCCTCGCGCGAGATCATCCACCAGGCGAACCTCTCCGTCCGCTCGGGTGAGATCGTCGGCATCGCCGGACTCATGGGCGCCGGACGGACGGAGCTCGCGATGAGCGTGTTCGGGCACTCGTACGGTTCGGGCATCAGCGGCACCGTCTACAAGCGCGGCGTCCCGATCAAGACCCACACGGTGTCGCAGGCGATCGACAACGGCATCGCCTACGTCACCGAGGACCGGAAGCGCTACGGACTCAACCTGATCGACGACATCAAGCGGAACATCTCCGGGTCGGCGCTCGGGAAGCTCGCGAACTGGGGCTTCGTGAACGCGTCCGAGGAGACCACCGTCGCCGGCCAGTTCCTCAGGAGCCTCAACATCAAGGCACCCAACGTCGACGTCGTCACCGGGAAGCTCTCCGGCGGCAACCAGCAGAAGGTCGTCCTGTCGAAGTGGATGTACGCCGACCCCGACGTGCTCATCCTCGACGAGCCGACCCGAGGCATCGACGTCGGCGCGAAGTACGAGATCTACACGATCATCAACCAGCTCGCAGACCAGGGGAAGGGCGTCATCGTGATCTCCTCCGAGCTCCCCGAGCTCCTCGGCATCTGCGACCGCATCTACACGCTCTCCGAGGGCACGATCACCGCTGACGTGCCCCGCTCCGAGGCCACGCCCGAGGCCCTCATGCAGTACATGACCCAGGAACGGGAGACCCCTGTCAATGAACGCGCTTAAGTCCGCCGCCGGCTACCTCACCGGGCAGCTCCGACAGATCGGCCTGTTCATCGCGCTGATCGTCATCGTCATCTTCTTCCAGGTGACGACGAACGGCATCACCCTCGCCCCGATCAACGTCTCGAACCTGATCGTCCAGAACAGCTACATCCTCATCCTCGCCATCGGCATGGTGATGGTCATCATCGCCGGGCACATCGACCTCTCGGTCGGCTCGGTCGTGGCCTTCACGGGTGCCATGGCCGGTGTCATGATCACGCAGTGGGGCCTGCCCTGGCCGGTCGCGGTCGTGCTCTGCCTGGTGGTCGGCGCGCTCGTCGGCGCCTGGCAGGGGTTCTGGATCGCCTACTTCGGGATCCCGGCGTTCATCGTCACGCTCGCGGGCATGCTCGCGTTCCGCGGCGCCGCGCAGATCGTCCTGCACAACCAGCAGATCTCGCCCTTCCCCGACGGCTTCCGGTCCCTCGGCTCCGGCTTCCTGCCGTCGTTCGGGACGACCGGGTACGAGCCCCTCACGATGATCCTCGGCTTCGCGGCCGCGGCCGTCCTGATCGTCACGGCGTTCCGCGGTCGTGCGACGCGGCGGAAGTACCAGCTCGAGAGCGAGCCGTTCGCCTGGTTCATCACGAAGCTCGCCTTCACCGTCGCGCTCGTCATCTACGTGGCGCTCCTGCTCGCGAGCTACAACGGCACCCCGATCGTGCTCGTCGTGCTCGGCGCCCTCGTGGTGATCTACTCGGTCGTCATGCGGAGCGCGGTGTTCGGCCGCCACATCTACGCGATCGGTGGCAACGCCCTCGCCGCGCAGCTGTCCGGCGTCAAGACGAAGCGCGTCACGTTCCTGCTCTTCGTGAACATGGGCGTCATCTCGGCCCTGGCCGGCGTGGTGTTCACCGGGCAGCTCAACCTGGCGGCGCCGGGTGCGGGCAACGGCTTCGAGCTCGACGCCATCGCCGCGGTGTTCATCGGTGGCGCGGCCGTCACGGGCGGCATCGGGACGGTGCCGGGTGCGATCGTCGGTGGTCTCATCATCGGCATCCTGAACAACGGCATGTCGATCCTCGGCATCGGCACCGAGTACCAGTCGCTGATCAAGGGTCTGGTGCTGCTCGCCGCCGTCGCGTTCGACGTGTTCAACAAGCGCCGGGCGGCGTCCGCCCGCAAGTAGGGGTCGCGCGGGTCGCTTCGCGCGCGTCGCTTCGCGCGGTTCGTTTCGTGAGCAGAAATGGTCGGGTTCCGTTCAGGGACCCGACCATTTCTGCTCACGATCGGGAGAGAACGGCCCAGGCGGCGGCCGGGAGGCGCACGGTCCCGTCGCGCAGGTCGGCTCGGCCCGCCTCCACGCGCGTCGCGTCGGCGGCGGGCAGGTCGACGGGATCGTCCGCCAGGTTCAGGGCGGTCACCACGGCACGGTCCGCCGTCGCGGTCCGCAGCACGATCGCGCTGTTCGTCAGGCGGACGACGTCGGTGTGGGCCCGGTGCAGCCAGGGTTCGCGCCGGCGGAGCGCGATGAGCGCCTCGTGGTCGTGCGTGAGCTGCACGGGTGCGGGCGGGACGGCCGGGAACTCCGGGCGGACGGCGTCGTCCCCACCGACGCGCTCCTCCTTCACCCCCGTCCAGCCGTACTCGTCGCCGGCCCAGACGCTCGGGGTCCCGGCGACCGTGAAGAGGACCGCTGCGGCGTGACCGGCGAACCGCTCCCCCACGGCGCTCGCGATGCGGGTGACGTCGTGGTTGCCGACGAACGTGCTCGGCGCCTGCGCGGCCAGCAGTCGGTCGTGCCGTTCGACGGCGTGCGCGAGCTCGAAGCAGTTCCGGTCGGCGATGCCGTGCCAGATGCCCTGCCACAGCTCGTACTGCGTGGTGGAGTCGATCGTCGAGGCCCGGACGAACGCGGCCGTGTCGCCGTGGATGACCTCGCCCGTGAACCAGGCGTCCGGGAAGCGCTCGCGCACCCGCGGCAGCACCCGTGCCCAGAACGCCGTCGGCACCGCGTAGGCCGCGTCGAGTCGCCAGCCGTCGACGCCCCGTGCGAGCCAGTGCGTCATCACCTCGACGACGAGGTCCTCGGCGGCACGCCCGTCGTGGTCGAGCGCGACCAGGATGTCGTGGCCCTCGAACAGTCCCACCGGCACGTCGTCGCCGGGCGACCAGCCTGCCCAGTCGATCGCGAAGAGGTCCGCGGTCGGTGCGTCCGGGCCCTGCTCCTGGACGGCTCGGAAGGCAGGGTGCTCCCGTCCGACGTGGTTGAACACCCCGTCGAGCAGGACCCGGATCCCCCGGTCGTGTGCGGCGGTGACGAGCCGGTCGAAGTCGTCGTCGTCACCGAGCCGCGGGTCGATCCGGAAGTGGTCGACCGTGTCGTAGCCGTGTGTCGAGCTCGCGAAGACCGGCCCGAGCAGCAGCCCGTTCAGCCCGAGGTCCACGACGTGGTCGAGCCAGGGTTCGATGCGTCCGAGGCGGTGGTCGACCGGACGTCCGTCGACGGGGACGTCCGGTCGCACGTCGGCGCCGACGAAGCCGAATGGGTAGACGTGCCACCACATGACGTGCTCCACCCAGGCCGGCTCGGCGGGACGCTCCGGTTCGGTGTCGCTGTTCACCGACCCGATGCTGCCAGCTGCACCTGGGCTGGGTGCGGAAGCGGACAATCGGACGAGGATGGACGCATGGGACGGGCGATCAGGTCGGCGGCGGACGCAGCGGCATCGGAAGCCGCGCACGCGGAACGGACGTGCGCGTCGTGCGGTCGGCGGATGCCGTCCTCGGCCGGGCCCGAGGCGAAGTGGTGCTCGGCCTCGTGCCGCAAGCACGGCATCGACGACGTCGACCGTGCGCTCGAACAGCGCATCGACGAGCTCCTCGCCGCGCGCGCACGGACCTCGAGCATCTGCCCCTCCGAGGTCGCACGGTCGCTCGACCCCGACGACTGGCGCGGCCTCATGGAGCCGGCGCGACGTGCGGCGCGGCGGATGACGGCCCGGGGCGAGGTCGAGATCACCCAACAGGGCAGCGTCGTGGACCCGTCGACCGCCAAGGGCCCGATCCGTATTCGCCGACCGCGCTGACATGGACGACCACCTCATCACGGCCACCCGTCGCGCCGACCACCTCGCTACCGTCGGCGGCACCGTCATCGGCATCTCGCAACAGGCCGGCCTCGCCGGACTCTCCGTGCTCTGGACGGCACTCACCGCCGTCGGGATCGCCCGGCCCACCGAACTGGTCTGGACGATCATCGCGGCAACCGGTGCAGTGGTCACTGTCACCGTCTGGATCCGCGCCCGCCGCGCGGGGGCCCTGCTGCCGTTCTTCCTCACCGCTCCCGAGCGGCCGCTCGCAGCGCTCACGCCCGCGCAACGTCGCGAGCTCCGACGGCAGTTGCGGCGACCCGGCACCGTCACGGAACCGTACGCAGCACTCGTGCGAAGCGTGATCGACTGGCAGCGCCGCTCGACGCGGGCTGCGGTCCCGATGCTCGTCGGGATGTTCCTCAATTCGGTCGGGCTCTCCGGTTCGGTCGCGATGACCAACGGGCCTGCGGGCTGGTCCTTGATGGTCGGGCTCCTCGCCGTCGCCGTGTTCATCACCGTGGCCAGTCGTGTCGAATCGCGGCGTCAACTGCGCGTTCGGGAACAAGCACAGCACGACACCTGTTGATCACCGGGATGACCTTCGACTCCACCGCCGCACCGTCCCCCGACCGTCTCCGAGCCCTCGTGGTGGGTGCCAGCGGCATCACCGGATCGGCCCTCGTCACGCACCTGCTCGACCTCGGGTGGGAGGTGACCGCGCTCTCCCGCCGGCCCCTCGCACGCGACGGGGTCCGCACCGTGGCCGCAGACCTGCGCGACCCGCAGTCGCTGGGTGCCGCCCTCGCCGACGAGCGTCCGACGCACGTCTTCTTCACCGCCTGGCAGCGGCAGGACACCGAGGCCGAGAACATCCGCGTGAACGGCGGCATGGTGCGCGACCTGCTCGCCGCACTCGCCCACGCTCCGCTCGAGCACGTCGCCCTCGTCACCGGACTGAAGCACTACCTCGGCCCGTTCGAGGCGTACGCCGCCGGGGAGATGCCCGACACCCCCTTCCACGAGGAAGAACCGCGCCTCGACACCCCGAACTTCTACTACGCCCAGGAGGACGAGCTCTTCGCCGCCGCCGAGCGCCAGGGCTTCACGTGGTCGGTGCACCGCTCGCACACCGTGATCGGTCACGCGGTCGGGAACGCGATGAACATGGGCCTGACGATCGCGGTGCAGGCGACACTTGCGAAGGAGCTCGGCCTCGACTTCGTCTTCCCGGGCAGCGAGGCGCAGTGGAACGGCCTCACGGACATGACGGACGCCGGCATCCTGGCCGAGCACATGGTCTGGGCGTCGACCACGCCCGAGGGCGCCGACGAGGCGTTCAACATCGTGAACGGCGACGTGTTCCGCTGGCGCTGGATGTGGCCCCGGCTCGCAGCACACCTCGGCGTGGACCCCGCGCGGGTCGTCGGGTACGAGGGAGCGCCGCGTCCACTCGAGGAGCAGATGGCGCAGCACGAGTCCGCGTGGGCTGACATCGCCGCACGCCACGGCCTCGTCGAGGCGGACGTCTCCCGACTCGCCTCATGGTGGCACACGGACGCCGACCTCGGTCGTGCGATGGAGGTCGTCACGGACATGGGCAAGAGCCGTGACGCCGGCTTCACCGCGTTCCGTCGCACCGAGCGTTCCTTCGCCGAGCTCTTCGACCGCTACCGCGCCGACCGACTCATCCCCTGATCCGTACCCCGTTCGAATCAATCGGGGGACACGAACCTGCGGCCGGGCCGCGAACCCGCGCGCCGGGCCTGGTTGTCTTCGTGACACAGACGCCGGGGACCCTCGGCGGCCCCCGGAGGAAGGAAGACACCATGTCGCTCGGAGACAAGGCGAAGGACGTCACGCAGAAGGTCGTCGGCAAGGTCGAGGAGGCCGTCGGCAAGCACACCGACGACGCCGAGCTCAAGCACCAGGGCCAGAAGGACCAGGTCATGGGCGAGGGCCGTCTCGAGACCGAGAAGGCGAAGGACCACCTCGACGGTCACTGAACCCGTCGCACCACGGAACGCCCGCGCCCGTCGGCGCGGGCGTTCGTCGTCTCAGAAGGCGTAGCGGATGCGGCAGCTCGGCAGGTGCTCCGCCACGAGTTCCCGGAACCGCTCGACCAGCTGCCCCTTCATCCCGGAGCGGTAGCGGACGTTGACCGCGCCGTTCTGCGACACCTTCTGCTCCTGCAGGTCCGGCCGCCACAACAGGTCCTCCGCCTTCGGGTGCCAGCCGAGGTTGACCTCGTGCAGGGGCTCGTTGTGCGTGAGGAAGATGACCTCGGCCGCGAGCTGCGCCTTGGCGGCCGGGGACAGGACGTCGTCGACCTGACGGAGGAGCTCGGCCCAGTCCGAATCCCACGTCGGCGTGAGGATGACGGGCGAGAAGTTGAGGTGCACCTCGTACCCGGCGTCGACGAAGTCGTTGACCGCGGCGATCCGCTCAGCGATCGGGCTCGTGCGGATGTCCGTGACCTTCGCGGTCTCGTGCGGCATCAGCGAGAACCGGATGCGCGTCCGTCCCATCGGGTCCCAGTCGAGCAGGTCGCGGTTGACGTACTTCGTCGCGAAGGACGCCTTGGCGGTCGGCGACATCCGGAACAGGTCGCACAGGTCCCGCACGTTGTCGCTCAGCATCGCGTCGACGGAGCAGTCGCTGTTCTCACCGATGTCGTAGACCCACGCGTCCGGGTCGCACTGGTTCGGTTCGGTCTTCGGCCCCTGCTTCGCGATGTTGCGGGCGACGTGCTTCGTGATCTGGTCGATGTTCGCGAAGACCGTGACGGGGTTGCTGTAGCCCTTGCGCCGGGGAACGTAGCAGTACGCGCACGCCATGGCGCAGCCGTTCGCCGTCGACGGGGCGATGAAGTCCGCGGAGCGTCCGTTCAGCCGGGTCACGAGCGACTTCTTCACGCCGAGGACGAGCGCCTCGGTCTTGATGCGGACCCACCGCTGGACGTTCCGTTCGTCGCCGTGCACCTCGGGGATGTTCCAGTGCGACGCGACGGGGACGATCTCGGCGGCCGGCCACTGCCCGACGATCTCCTGCCCGCGATGGAGCTCGAGAGCGGCCGGCTCGGCGTAGATCCAACGGACGTCGAGCAGGGGGCGCGGGTGGGGTACGGGCATCACGCCTGTTCTACCGCCGACCCCTGACACCGTGCACCGGATCCGCGCGGCGACCGTTCTGGTTCGAGATCACCGGGTTCGACGAACCGGAACGGTCATCCCGCCGGACGAACCCGGTGTCCGCTGCGAGACTCGAGTGCATGACCGCGACGCCCGACGAGCACTTCTTCGTGGTCGACGGCCGGCGGTGGCGGCGGACCGACCCAGCGCTGCCCGAGGACCTCGCGGCAGCACTCCGGTCGCACCTCGGTCGGGGCCGCAACGCGGTCAAGCAGGCCAAGCGCTCCGGCGACGAGGACGCCCTCGCCGCGGCACGGCACCGCAACGGGCTCGCGAAGCACGGCCTCGGCGAGCGTGGACCCGAGTGGTGGACCCGCCCCGAGGCGGATCGGATCGCCGACGCCCGAGCGACCCTCGCCGAGCTCGACGCGCTCGACAGCGACTCCCCCGACGCCTCGAGCCGGCCGCTGCCGTGACGACCATCCGGCCGCCGCGACTCGACCGCGTGCTCAGCGTCATCGTCTTCGGTCCCGTCGGCATCGGGACGGGCGTCGCCGTCGCTTCGGTCGCCTTCTCACCAGGTGCGTCCGCCCGGGCCGTCGTCTTCGTCCTGGGTCTCGTGTTCGCTGCGATCGCCACCTGGGTGCTGTCCCGGCTCCCGCGGCTCGGCGTCCGACTGTCCGAAGACACTCTCCGGTACCACGGCTTCCTCGTCAGCTGGTCGGCGCCGCGCGACGGCATCACCACGGTGCTCGACGACGCGTTCGTCGAGTGGCGCGATGACGGCGGCACGGAACACCGGCGACAGCTCTGGATGCTCACGCAGGCGTGGGAGGACGACGGCACGAAGTTCGCGCCGCTGTGGCGCTGGCGACGTGCGGCGCTGCTCGAGGTGCGGGCGGGGGCCGGGGCGCGAGCGGTCTGACTCCCGGAACGGTCAGGGACGGTACTCGTGCCGCTTCTTCGTTGGCGGCGCCGACGGCGGTGCGGCTCCGGCGGCGCCGCCGGACCCGAGCGAGTTGCCCGCGGCGGAGACCACGGTGAGCACGGCCAACAGCACTCGTCCGATGGATCGCAGTCCTCGCAGTACCAGCGTCATCGCGCCCCCCGTTCCCTGTCCGTCCGCTCAGGCTACCGCGCGTTCCTTCCCACAGCGCTCGGGATGGGAAGCGGGATCGGGCGTACCTGGTCAGAACTTCCGACCAGCTTCGCCCGAAAAGAGCAAGTACCGCGCCCGCGCCCCCGCCCGCGTCAGGCCTCGGTGTGCCCGAGGTCGGGCTCGACCCGCAGGCACACCGAACGCGACGCCGCGGCGTGCAGTTCGAGGACGACGACGTCGTTCCGACCGGCGCGGAGCACCGGCCCGGGGACGGCCAGGGTCCGCTGCGGCCCACGGGACCAGTAGCGGCCGAGACAGAACCCGTTCACCCAGGCGACGCCCTTCCGGAAGCCGTCGAGCGCGAGGTACCGGTCCTCCGAGGCGTCGAGGTCGAACGACCCGGTGGCGAACGCCGGCCCGGCGAGGACGTCACCGTCGGTGGGCAGGGCGTCGGCGAGGATGGTCAGCGCGGCCTCGGGCATCGGGTCGAGCGTGAGGGGCGAGGCCGTCCACCGGGCGAGTGGGACCGCGTCGACGGCGACCCCGCCGATCAGGCCCTTCGGTTCGCCGATCCGGGGGCCGTAGTCGACACGGCCCTGGTCCTCGACGAGCAGCTCGAGGACGCCCGTGACGGGCGGGAGCACGATGGCACGGTCGTGGTGCTCCCGTTCGAGCACACCGACGACGGTGCCGTCCACCGAGACGACCGCGCGGTCGCGGACCTCCTCGCCGACGGTGAGGACCCCGCCGGTCGGCAACGAGACCTCGGTCCGGTACAGGACGAAGCCCGAGGCGGCGCCGAGGGCGTCGAACGTGGGCGGGGTGTCGTGCGCGGACCACGACGTGAGGGACGGGAGCAGGGTGCGCAGGGGTGTGACGCGGTCGAGACGGACGGCGACGTCCGTGGCGGGGACGACCCGCGCCTCCAGGCCCGGAGCCGACCCGACGGAACCGACGGACCCGAGCAGACCCGACCCACCCGGCTGCATCGATGCGGGCAGCGGTGGCACGGGCGCGTAGCGCTCGATCACCGAACGGAAGGCGTGGAACTTGTCGGTCGGACGCCCTGCCTCGTCGAGCGGTGCGTCGTAGTCGTACGACGTCGCGATCGGCCGGTACACGCCCTTGTCGTTCGCGCCGTTCGTGAAGCCGAAGTTCGTGCCTCCGTGGAACATGTAGATGTTCACCGAGCCGCCGGCGGCGAGCAGGTCGTCGAGGTCCGACGCCGAAGCGGCGGCCGGGGTGGTGTGGTGGTGCTCGCCCCAGCTGTCGAACCAGCCGTCCCAGAACTCGGAGCACATCAGGGGCCCGGTCGGCTGCGCCTGCCGGAGTCGTTCCAGACGCTCGGTCGAGCGTGATCCGAACGACCCGGTCTTGTGCAGCGAGGGCAGGGACCCGTCCTCGAGCATCGTGCCCATCGGCTGGTCGACGCTCGTGAACGGCACCGTCAGGCCGATGTCGCGGTGCATCTGCTCCAGCTTCGACAGGTAGACGGGGTCGGAGCCGTAGGCGCCGTACTCGTTCTCGACCTGGACGAGCACGATCGGGCCGCCGTTGTCGATCTGCCGCGGGACCAGCACCGGCGCCAACGCCTGCAGGTACGAGGAAACTGCTGCGAGGAACCCCGGCTCGTCACGGCGGACCCCGACGGTGCCGTCGGCGAAGAGCCAGTACGGCAGACCGCCGTTCGTCCACTCGGCGCAGATGTAGGGGCCGGGGCGGACGATGGCGTGCATGCCCTCCGCGGCGACGAGGTCGAGGAAGCGGCCGAGGTCGAGCCCGCCGCTCAGGTCGAAGACACCGGGCTGCGGCGCGTGCGCGTTCCAGGCGACGTACGTCTCGATGGTGTTGAGCCCCATCAGCTTCGCCTTGCGGATCCGGTCCGCCCACAGGTCGGGGTGAACGCGGAAGTAGTGGATCGCGCCGGACAGGATCCGGTGCGGCTCGCCGTCGAGCAGGAAGTCGGTGTCGCCGATGGCGAAGCGCATGGGGGAACTCTTTCAGGAGACGGGGCCGTGCGGAAGGATCCGCACGGCCCCGGGTCGAACCGGTGTGGTGACTACTTGGACGAGACCGTGAAGCCCTGGTCCTTGCCGTACTTCACGAGGGCCTTCTGCCAGGCGGCGAGACCGCTCTCGAGCGAGGTGCCGTTCTCGTAGGACTGGCCGACGGTGTCGGCGTAGACGCTGTTCGCGTACACCTGGTACGGCAGGTAGGTGAAGTCGTTGTCGGACGACTTCGACGCGTCGACGAGCACCTTGTTGATCTGCTGGCCGCCGAAGTACTCCGGCTTCTCGTCGAGGAACGCCGAGGACTCGAGATCGGCCGTGGTCGACGGGAACCCGCCCGACTTCATGAAGACCCCGGTCGACTCCTTCGAGGAGTTCAGCCACTTCAGGAAGCCCGCGGCGAGCGCCGGGTTCTTCGACTGCTTCATGACCGCCTCGGCGCTGCCGCCGTTGTTCGCGGTCTGCGCGGTGCCGCCGTCGTAGGTCGGCATCGGTGCGACGCGCCAGTCGCCGGAGGCGTCCGCGACGCTGGCCTCGAGGTTGCCGGGCATCCAGGCGCCGGTGATGAGCGTGGCGATCTGGCCGTTGCCGAGCTGCTTGTACCAGTCGTCGCTCCAGCCGACCGTCTTCGACAGGAGACCCTGCTCGACGAGCTGGTCCCAGGTCTTCGTCCACTTCTTCGTGCCGGCGTCCTCGAGGTTGATCGTGACCTTGTCACCCTTCGTGGTGAAGGGCGTGCCGCCGGCCTGGGCGATCATGCTCGTGGTGAAGCCCGCGTCGCCGGAGTCGGCGGCGATGTAGGCGTTCGGGTCGGCCTCGTGCAGCTTCTTCGCCGCGGCGACGTACTCGTCCCACGTCTTCGGCACGGCGATGCCGTGCTTGTCGAAGACCGTCTTGTTGTAGAACAGCGCCATGGGGCCGGAGTCCTGGGGCAGCCCGTAGATCTTGCCGTCCATGTCGACCGAGTTCCAGGTGCTCGTCGCGAACTTGTCCTTCAGGTCGCCGAACCCGTACGAGGACAGGTCGAGCAGCGAGTCGGACAGGGCGAACTGCGGGAGTGCGTAGTACTCGACCTGGGCGACGTCGGGGGCACCGGAGCCGGCCTTGATCGTGTTCTGCAGCTTCGTGTACTGGTCGGCGCCGGTGCCGGCGTTGACGAGCTTGACCTTCACCTTGGGGTAGGCCTTCTCGAACGCGGCGACCTGGTCCTTGGCGGACGGCGTCCACGACCAGTAGGTCAGCGTGCCGCCGTCCTTGAGAGCCTTCGAGATGTCGTCGGACGAACCGCCGGACGAGGAGCCGCCGGAGGCGCAGGCGGCGAGGGCGACGGCTGCGGTGACGCCGATGGCGACGGCGCTGAGGCCGCGCCGGAGACGCTTGTTCATGGAGGTGCCTTTCACTTCTTCGTGGAGAGGGGGTGGAGCTGCTGTGTGCCGGCCCGGTGGCCGACGGGTCAGGCCTTGACGGAGCCGGCCGCGAGGCCGGACTGCCAGAAGCGCTGGAGGAAGAGGAACGCGACCACGATCGGGATGATCGTGAGGAGCGATCCGGTGACGACGAGGTTGTAGATCGGTTCGGCTCCGGAACCGGTGGCCTGCGCGTTCCACTGGTTGAGGCCGACCGTCAGCGGGTACCACTTCGGGTCGCTCAGCATGATGAGCGGCAGGAAGTAGTTGTTCCAGGTGGCCACGACTGCGAAGAGCAGGACCGTGACGACACCCGGTGCGAGCAGACGGAGCGCGATCGTGAAGAAGATCCGGAACTCGCCGGCGCCGTCCATGCGGGCGGCCTCGAGGAGCTCGGCGGGGATCGCGTCCACCGCGTAGGTCCAGATCAGGTACATGCCGAACGGGCTGATGAGCGACGGCAGGATGATCGCCCACGGGGTGTTCGTCAGCCCGAACTGCGAGAAGAGCAGGAAGGTCGGGACGGCGAGGGCGGTGCCGGGGACGGCGATCGCTCCGAGGACGACGGCGAACACGGCACGGCGACCGGGGAACTGGAACTTCGCCATGCCGTAGCCGGCGATCGTGGCGAGCAGGGTCGCACCGCCGGCGCCGACGACGACGTAGAGCAGCGTGTTGCCGAGCCACTGGACGAAGATGCCGTCGTTGTAGGTCAGCGTGTCGACGATGTTCTGCCAGAGGTTGAACTTCCCGCCGAACCACAGGCCGAAGGTCGACAGGAGCGAGGCCTGCGTCTTCGTGCTGTTCACGAGCAGGTAGAACAGCGGCGCGAACGAGTACACGACGAAGACGATCATCACGGCCGTGAGGAGGCCGGAGCGCTTCACCTTGCGTCCGTCGACGGGCTTGCGGATCTTCCTGGAGGCGCGGCTCGACCGGTCCTTCGGGTCGCGCAGCGTGGTGGTCGCCTCGGTGACGGTGGCCGGTCCGGTCGCGCCGGACGCCGGCTGCTGCAGGGTGCTCATCGGTTCTCCTCGCGGGTGCCGCGGACCTGGACGACGTAGGCGATCACCGCGGTGATGACGCCCATGACGATCGCGACGGTGGCGGAGTAGTTGAACTGCTGACCGCTGAAGGACAGCGAGTAGGCGTACATGTTCGGGGTGAAGGCGCTGCCGATGACGTTCGGGGCGAGCGTCTTGAGCAGGTTCGGCTCGTTGAAGAGCTGGAAGCTGCCGATGATCGAGAAGATCGTGGCGATGACCATCGGGCCGCGCAGCGCGGGGAGCTTGATCGAGAACACCGTGCGCAGGGCCCCGGCGCCGTCGAGCTCGGCGGCCTCGTACAGTTCGCCGGGCACGGTGCGGAGGGCGGCGTAGAAGATCAGCATGTTGTAGCCGAGGAACTCCCAGGTGACCACGTTGCCGATCGACGTGAGGACCCAGTCCGGGCTGAACGGCTGCAGCAGGTCGATGCCGAGTGCGTGGTTCGCGGTGCCGGTGAGGCCGAACTGGTTGCCGTAGATGAAGCCCCAGATCAGCGCGGCGACGACGCCGGGGACCGCGTAGGGCAGGAACACCGCGATGCGGAAGAAGCTCGTGCCCCAGAGTCGGGCGCTGTCGAGCGCGAGGGCGGCGACGAGGGCGAGGCCGAGCATGATCGGGACCTGCACGACGAGGAACACCGCGACCCGGCCGAGCCCCGACCAGAACTTCGCGTCCTGGAAGAGCTGCACGTAGTTGGCGAACCAGACGAACTGGTTGCCGCCGATCAGCTGGTCGCGGAAGAGGCTGAGCCACAGTGCGTAGCCGATCGGCACGATGAGCATCGCGACGAGGACGACGACGAAGGGGCCGACGAAGAGCCATCCCGTGTACCGGCCGCGCGGTCTGGCGCGGCGCCGCGGTGGCACGGCCGGGGCGGTGGCTCCGGCTGCGCGCGCTTCCAGCGTGCTCATGTGACTCCCTTGTCGTGCTGCGTTCGGGTCCGTCGATGTTGACGTCAACATCGAACGCCGCGACGATAGCATGGCAACGTCAACATGCGCTAGCGTCCGGTGCAGGCCGTCGCGCTCGACGACCACTCGCACCGATGGGAGATCCCGTGACGACCGACCTGTCCGCCACGCGTCGATCTCCCTCCATGGCCGCCGTTGCCGAGGCCGCCGGGGTCTCGATGCAGACCGTGTCCCGCGTCGCCCGCGGGTTCGACAACGTCTCGCCGGACACCCGCGACCGGGTCCAGCGCGTCATGGACGACCTCGGATACCGGCCGAACCGCGCCGCCCGGGCCCTCCGCTCCGGCCGGTTCCGGACGATCGGCGTGATCATGTTCACCCTCGCGTCGTACGGCAACATGCGCACCCTCGAGGCGATCGCGGACGCGGCCGGTGCCGCCGACTTCACGATCACGCTGCTGCCGATGGCCTCCCGCACCGAGGAGGGCGTCCGCTCGGCGTTCTCCCGCCTGCACGAACAGGCCGTCGACGGCGTCGTGATCATCATCGAGTCGCACATCATCGACACGGCCGAGGTCGTCCTGCCCGACGGCGTCCCGATGGTCGTGGTCGACTCGACCGGCACCACGCAGCACCCGGCGATCGACACCGACCAGGCCGACGGCGCCCGCCGGGCCACGCAGCACCTGCTCGACCTCGGGCACGAGACCGTCTGGCACGTCGCCGGCCCCGAGTCGTCGTACTCGGCGGCCCGACGGCTCGCCGCCTGGCAGGCCACGCTCGAGGCCGCGGGGCGCACCGTCCCGCCGGTGTTCCGCGGTGGCTGGGGCTCCGAGTCCGGGTACCGCGCCGGGCAGGAGATCGCCCGGCGCCGCGAGATCACCGCCGTGTTCGCCGCGAACGACCAGACGGCGCTCGGGGTGCTGCGCGCCGCCCACGAACTCGGGCGGCCCGTCCCGGAGACCCTCAGCGTGGTGGGCTTCGACGACTCCCCCGAGTCCGACTCGTTCTGGCCGCCGCTCACCACCGTGCACCAGTCCTTCGACGAGGTCGGGCGCCGGGCGGTCCGGAACCTCCTCGCCCAGATCGACGGGCAGCCGGTCCGGGCCGAGGCGGACCTCGTGCCGGTCCGACTGGTCGTCCGGGCGAGCACGGCAGCGCCGCCGCGCTCCTGACGCTCACCGCCGCGTCGGCGTCCGTCACACGGTCGGCACGTGGGGCGTACCGTTGATGCCGAGCCGGTCTGCTGTCCCGGCCCCGGGTTCGCGCCACTGCCGTGTGCCCGGAGGACGAGCAAGCGCTCCGATCCTCATCTCCCCACCTCGGCGCGTTCGGACCATGAAGAACATCGTGTACGGCCTCACTGCCGTCCTGACCTCCGACGAAGCAGCGCACGCCGTGCTGGACTACGCCGCGGCACTCGCGCACGCCGGACTCGCGGACACCGTCGCCGTCCCCACCATCGACGCGTTCGGAAGTGCCACGACGACGTCGTTCCTGCTCGCTCCGGCGCTCGGGCTCCTCGTCGAGGACGCCGCCGACGATCCGCTCGGCCCTGACACGGCTGCCTTCGTCGAGGAGATCTCGTGGCGGGCACGCGCCGTGCGCTGCACACCACCGCCGGAGTCCTGACGCTCTCACGGGCGGTGCGGCACCGCACGCCCTCGCCGTCTGGTGGATCGTCCTCCACGCGTCGGGAGCAGCCGCGCGACGGGCGGGAGGCGCGGTGCCGGTCCGCACCGCGCCTCCCGCCGCCCGTTCCGGTGGCGTGACCGCGCTCGCGCACGGACCTACTGGGCGTCCTCGATGTTCTTCTTCAGCTGCGTCACGTACTGCTCGGCCCCCTGCTTCGGCGTCGTCTTGCCGAACTGCACGTTCTGCCAGATCTGCGAGAGCAGCGTGTCCGCGTCCTGCGCTCCCACCGGGGTGATCGGCGCCGGCGAGCCGGACTCCGCCGTGACCTGCTTCACGTAGTCCATGACGATCTTGTCCGACCCACTCAGGTCGGGCGCGATCTGCTTCTGGAACGCCGGGTTCGCCGGCATGCCCCGTTCTGCTCCGAACAGCTTGCCCACCTTCGGGCTCGTCGTCAGGAAGTCGATCAGTTCGGCGGCCTCGGCGGGGTGCTTCGACTTGCTGGAGATCGTCCAGTACATCGAGGACTTGAGGTACTGCCAGCCCTTCTTCGCGTCGGGCGAAGCCGGCATCGGGAGCATGTCGAGCTTCTGTGACGGAGCGGCGACCTGGTAGGCGCTGAGGTTCGACGGGATGAACGTCATCGCGACCTTGCCCGTCGCGATGTCGGACTGGTCGAGTGCGGCGTTCGTGCCCTCGGCGAGTTGCGATGCGCTCGGAGTGACCCCGGACTCGATCTGGTCGAGGGCGTACTGCCAGTAGCTCGCCAGCACGGACGGCTTCAGGACCACCTTGCCGTCCTTTCCGAAGACCGCGTTGCCGTGCTGGCGCGCCCACAGGGTGAGCGACGGCGTGTCCCCGCCGAACGGGTCGAGGCCCTTGACCTTCCCGCCGGACTTCTCGGTGACCTCCTTCGCGACCGCGTTCAGCTCGTCCCACGTCCAGTCGTCCTCGGACGGCATCGCGATGCCGTACTCGTCGAGGACGGAACGGTTCACGGCCACGCCGATGGAGTTCAGCCCGATGGGGACGGCGTAGAGCTTGCCGTCGTACTGCCCGGTGTCCCGGACGTTCTTCGTGAGGTCGGACGTGTCGAGGTACTTGCTGTACTGCCCGAGCTCCGCGATCGCACCGCGCTGCGCGTACGAGGCGATGTAGACCTGGTCGAACTGCATGACGTCGGGGGCGCTGCCGCCCGCGACCGTGGTGGCGAGCTTGTCCCAGTAGCTCCCCCAGTCGGTCGACTGGGTCTTGACGGTGATGTTCGGGTGCTCCTTCTCGAAGAGCTTCACCGCCTGCTCGGTCTGGGTGACGCGGGCTCCGGCGCCCCACCAGTTCAGGGAGATGGTGACGGGGTCCTTGCTCAGCGTGGCGTCCTCGCCGTTGCTGTTCCCGACGGCGCAGCCGCCGAAGGCGAGGACGGATGCCGTGGCGATCGCGACGGCGCCGATGACGCGTGATCTCAGTTGCATGGTCTTCCTTGCTGTGTGGTGGTGGATCTCGGGAAGGGGCGCGGCCGTCACTTGCCGCCGGTGGTGGCGATCCCGCGCAGCAGGAACCGCTGCCCGAACAGGAACGCGAGGAACACCGGGACGAGCGTGACGACGCTCATGGCGAAGAGGGCTCCGAAGTCGGACTGCCCGGTGGGGTCGATGAACTGCCGGAGCGCGACGGACGCCGTGTACTTGTCCGGTTCGGTGACGAACACGAGCTGGCTGAAGAAGTCGTTCCACGTCCAGATGAAGGTGAAGATCGCGGCCGTCGCGAGAGCCGGCTTCATCAGCGGCAGGATGATCTGGAAGAAGATCCGGGCGTGGCCGGCTCCGTCGATCCGGGCCGCTTCGTCCAGCTCGCGGGGGATGCCGCGGATGAACTGCACCATGAGGAAGACGAAGAAGCCGTCCGTCGCGAGGAACTTCGGGACGATGAGGGGCAGGAACGTGTTGATCCACCCGAGCTGCGAGTAGATGACGTACTGCGGGATGATCAGCACCTGGATCGGAAGCATCATCGTGACGAGCATCGCGGCGAAGGCGATCCGCTTGTACCGGAAGCTCAACCGGGCGAACGCGTACGCGGCGAGCGAGCAGCTCACGAGGTTGCCGATGATGGCGCCGATGACGATGATCGCGGAGTTCGCCAGGTAGACGCCGAACGGACGCTGCAGTGCACTCCACCCGTTCGTGTAGTTCTTCGTCGCGAACGTGTCGAGCACGAGCCCGGGGTTGTCGAAGATGTGTCCCTCGGCACGGAGCGAACTCGCCACCATCCAGAGCACCGGGTAGAGCATCACGAGGCTCAGCGCGATGAGGAGCACGTGCTTGCCGACGCTCAGGACCCGCGACGGGCCGCGCCGTCGTGGCGGTGTGATCGCTTCCTGTCGCGGGTGCCCGAGGTCGTCCCCGGGTGCGGCGGTCGGAGCGGGACGGAGCGCGGTGGAGTGATCAGTCATCGTAGAAGACCCAGTACTTGGAGGCCCAGAAGTTGAGCGCGGTGGCGGCGCCGACGATGAGCAGGAGGAGCCACGCGATCGCGGAGGCGTACCCCATCTGCAGGCTGCCGAACGCCTTCTGGTAGAGGTAGAGCGTGATGAAGAGGGTGGAGTTCGTCGGCCCTCCCGATCCGTTGGAGATCACGTAGGCCTGCGTGAAGGACTGGAACGCGCCGATGATCCCGAGCACGAGGTTGAAGAACACGATCGGGCTGAGCAGCGGGAGCGTGATCGACCGGAACTGTCGCCATCGCGAAGCACCGTCCGTGGACGCGGCCTCGTAGTACTGCCGTGGTATCTGCCGGAGGCCGGCGAGGAAGATCACCATCGGTGCGCCGAAGGTCCAGACGTGCAGGATGATCAGCGTGCCGAGGGCGGTGTTCGGCGAGCCGATCCACGAGGGCCCCTGCACCCCGAAGATCGCCAGGAACGCGTTGAGCAGTCCGTCGCCCCCGAACACGAGACGCCAGAGCACGGCGATCGCGACGCTGCCGCCGAGCAGTGACGGCAGGTACAGCACCGAGCGGTAGAACGACAGCCCCCGCATGCCGCGGTCGAGCAGCACGGCGATGAGCAGCGCGGCCGCCAGCTGCAGTGGGACCGAGATGACGGTGTACAGGAGCGTCACCACGAGCGAGCTGCTGAGGTTGGTGTCCTGCAGCATGCGCTCGATGTTGTCGAGGCCGGTGAAGCGCGGGTTCTGCAGGAGGTTGTAGTTCGTGAAGGACAGGTACAGGGACGCGAGGATCGGGCCCAGCGTGATGGCGACCATCCCGACCAGCCACGGCGCGAGGAAGAACACCGCGGCCCGGTCGTCCCGTCGGTCGCGCTTGGCGCCGGCGCCGCCCTTCCGTTCGCCGCGCAGGGACCGGAGCTCCCCGAGCGCACTCACGTGCCGCTCGCTTCGCCGGGGTTGCAGAGTTGCACCATTTCCATCTCCTTCGATGGCGTCGATCAGTGGCTGGCACGAAGGTAATCGTTGTAATCCTGATTGGCAAGCGCTTTCCACTCCGTGCGGTGCCGCCCGCTGCTGCCGTCGCCCAGCCGACCACCGCCTACGATGGCGAAGCGGAGCCCGTGAGTCACGGCCGGAGAGGATCGCCACCATGGCCGAACGAGGCGGCGTGCGACTCGAGGACGTCGCGCGGGCTGCGGGCGTGTCCGTCGCGACCGCATCACGCGCGCTGAACGGGAGCACACGCCGCGTCCGCCCCGAGCACTCCGAACGCGTCGCCGCTGCCGCCGCCGAACTCGGGTACCTCCCCGATGCACACGCCCAGGCGATGGCGCGCGGCACCACGACCGTCGTGTCGCTCGTCGTGGGCGACATCACGGACCCGTACTTCGCCGAGATCGCCTCCGGAGCGATGCGCGCCGCCGACCGCGCCGGCCTCGTGCTCGTGATCACCTCGACCGGCGGCGAGCCCGAGCGCGAGGCGACCGTCCTGCAGAGCACCGCCGTCCTGCGACCACGCGCCGTCGTCCTCGCCGTGAGTCGGCGGACGGACGGCTCGGCGGAGTCCGGCATCCGCACGCTCCACGATCGGGGCGCATCGGTCGTCGCACTCGTGTCGGACGACTCCGATGCCCCGGGCATCGACGTGGCGACACCGCTGACGATCCGCAACCGAGCGGGCGCAGCCTCGCTCGCCGGGGCGCTGGTCGACGAGGGACACCGCGACTTCGTCGTCCTCGCCGGCGATCCGGACGTGGTCACCGCCCGCGCGCGGACCGCCGGGTTCGTCGCGGGGCTCGCCCGACGCGGCCTCGAGCTGCCCGAGACCAGCGTCACCGCCGGCCCGTTCACGAGGGATGGCGGCTACGCCGCGATGGCGCGCCTGCTCGCGAGCGGCCATCGTCCGGGCTGCGTGTTCGCGGTGAACGACGTCACCGCCGTGGGCGCGCTGGCCGCGATCCGCGACCACGGCCTCGAGCCGGGCGCCGACGTCGCCGTCGCCGGGTTCGACGACGTCCGGATGCTCGCCGACGTGGTCCCGGCGCTGTCGACGGTCCGACTCCCCCTGGACACGATCGGCGAGACGGCGGTCCGGCGAGCGCTCGGCGAGGACGTGGCCACGGTGTTCGACGGCGAGGTCGTCCTGCGCCAGAGCACACGTCGCACCGGCTAGCGCGGGCGCCGCTTCCGGTTCGGTGGTGATGCGTGTACCGTTCCGGCAAGCGCTTTCCAAGCACGACGGCGCGGAACTGATCGACGAGGATCCCGGAGGAAGCCCGTGACACGACCACCACTCGGCATCATCATGAACGGCGTCTCCGGGCGGATGGGCTACCGGCAGCACCTCGTCCGGTCGATCCTGGCGATCCGCGATCAGGGCGGCGTACTGCTCCCGGACGGCACACGGGTCCAGGTCGAGCCGCTCCTCGTCGGGCGGTCCGGGTCCAAGCTCGCCGAGATCGCGGACCGGCACGGTGTCGAGCACTGGACCACCGACCTCGACGCCGCGTTGGGTGACCCGCGGTGGGAGGTCTACGCCGACTTCCTCGTGACGAGCGCCCGGGTCCCCGCCCTGCGCCGGGCCATCGCCGCGGGGAAGGCGGTCTACACCGAGAAGCCGACGGCGGAGTCGGTCGAGGACGCACTCGACCTCGCGCGCGCAGCCCGGGCGGCCGGCGTCCAGAACGGCGTCGTGCACGACAAGCTCTTCCTGCCCGGTCTCCGGAAGCTCCGCCGGGTGCTCGACTCCGGTGCCCTCGGCCGGGTGCTGAGCGTGCGCGGAGAGTTCGGGTACTGGGTCTTCGAGGGCGACTGGCAGTCGGCACAGCGTCCGAGCTGGAACTACCGTGCCGAGGACGGCGGCGGCATCGTCGTCGACATGTTCCCGCACTGGAGCTACGTGCTCGAGCGCCTGTTCGGGCGGGTGGAGTCGGTCTCCGCCCGCGCGGTGACGCACATCCCGGAGCGCGTCGACGAGCAGGGACACCGCTACCGAGCCACCGCCGACGACGCCGTGTACGGCGTCTTCGACCTCGCCGGAGGGATCACGGCGCAGATCAACTCGAGCTGGGCCGTGCGCGTCGACCGGGACGAGCTCGTCGAGTTCCAGGTCGACGGCACCGAGGGCAGCGCCGTCGCCGGACTCTTCGGCTGCCGGGTCCAGCACCGGAGCACGACGCCGAAGCCCGTGTGGAACCCGGACCTCCCGGACGCCCACGACTACCGCGCGGACTGGCAGACCGTCCCGGACAACGAGGTCTTCGAGAACGGCTTCAAGGTGCAGTGGGAGCAGTTCATCCGGGACGTGGTCTCGGGCACGCCCCATCCGTACGACCTCGTGTCCGGCGCGCGGGGTGTCGCCCTCGCCGAGGCCGGGATCCGCTCCGACCGCGAGGGGCGGCGCGTCGACCTCCCCGACCGGCGCCTGCCCGGGCCGGCCCCGGACGGCGCGGCCGGCGACGACGCCACGGCAGCGGTCGTGCCGAGCGGAGCGCGGGTCACCGCATGACCGACCTCACGCTGCTCGCGCCCGACGGGACGACGTCCTCGGTCCCGCTGCACGACGCTCCGGAGCGGACCCGCCCGGCAGGCCCCCTGACCGCACGGGTGGTCTACGCCGCCGCCCACGTGGTCCCCCGCGTCGCCGGGGACAACACCCCGGGCGCGCCGGCGGACATCGACTGGGACGCGACCCTGGCGTTCCGACACCACCTCTGGTCGTGGGGCCTCGGCGTCGCGGACGCGATGGACACCGCGCAGCGGAACGCAGGCCTCGACCCCGTCGCGATGCGCGAGCTCGTCCGCCGCAGCGCGGCCGAGGCGCACGCCGTCGGTGGCCGGATCGCGGTCGGGGTGAACACCGACGACCTCGTGTCCGACAGCCCCACCCTCGACGAGATCGTCGACGCCTACGTCGCGCAGCTGCGCCACGCCGAGGAACACGGGGCCGTCGCCGTGATCATGGCGAGCCGCCACCTGGCCCGGGTCGCCCGGACCGCGGACGACTACCGACGGGTCTACGGACGCGTGGTGGCCGAGGCCACGGAGCCGGTGGTGCTGCACTGGCTCGGTGCGGCCTTCGACCCGGCACTCCGCGGGTACTTCGGGTCGACGTCCGTCCCCACCGCCTCGGACACCGTGCGCCGGATCGTCGCCGACGCCGGCGAGCGGGTCGCGGGGATCAAGATGAGCCTGCTCGACGCGGACGCCGAGATCGCCCTCCGCTCGCTGCTCCCGGACACGGCTCGGATGTTCACCGGGGACGACTTCCACTACGTCGACCTGATGTCCGAGCGCGAGGGGCGACACTCCGACGCACTGCTCGGAGCCTTCGCGGCTATCGCACCGATCGCGTCCTCCGCCGTCCAGGCGCTGGCCGCGCCGGACGGCGCTGCGCGGTTCCGCCGCATCCTCGCCCCCACCGAAGCGCTCTCCCGTCGGCTGTTCGAGGCCCCGACCTGGCACTACAAGGCCGGCATCGCCTTCCTGTCCTGGCTGAACGGGCACCAATCCGCCTTCACGATGGTCGGCGGTCTGCACGCGGCGCGGAGCCTGCCGCAGCTCTCGGAGACGATCCGGCTCGCGAACGAGTGCGGCGCCCTCGACGACCCGGACCTGGCCGCAGCCCGGTGGCACGACATGCTCGCGCTCTCCGGGGTGTCGGCAGGGCGTCCCAGGAGGCACGGTGCCGGTCTGCGGGCCCGGTCGCGTGCCGAGGTGGTCGCGTGAGCACGCCGGCCCACGCACGCCTGTCGCTCAACCAGGCGACGGTCAGGTCCGCGACGCTCGCCGAGGCGATCGACCTCGCGCGGGCAGCCGGCATCGGTGCGCTCGGCACGTGGCGGGGCCCCGTGCAGGACGTCGGGTTCAACGAGGCGGCCCGGATGATCGCCGACTCCGGCCTCCGCGTCTCGTCGCACTGCCGCGGCGGGTTCCTCACCGATCCGGACGGGCCCGCCCGCCGTGCGGCGCTGGACGACAACCGCCGCGCGATCGAGGAGACCGCGGCGCTGGCCGCCGCCGGGAGCGCGGGCTCGCGAGCCGTCCTGGTCCTCGTCGCGGGAGGCCTGCCGAGCGACTCCGTCGACCTCGTCGGCGCGCGTTCCCGGGTGGCCGAGGCGCTCGACGAGCTCGCACCCGACGCAGCGGCTGCCGGTGTGCAGCTCGCCGTCGAACCGCTGCACCCGATGTACGCGGCGGACCGGGCAGTGGTCTCGACGCTCCGACAGGCGCTCGACCTCGCGGCGCCCTTCGACCCGACGACCGTCGGGGTCGTCGTCGACACGTTCCACGTCTGGTGGGACCCCGACCTGGCCGACTCGATCCAACGCGCCGGGCGGGAGCGTCGGATCGCCTCGTACCAGGTGAGCGACTGGCTGACGCCGATCGCCGCGGATCCCCTGCTGTCCCGGGGCGTCATGGGCGACGGCCACATCGACTTCGGTCCGGTCTCCGCACTGGTCGACGCTGCGGGCTACACCGGTGACGTCGAGGTCGAGGTCTTCAACCAGGACGTCTGGGACACCCCGGCCGCGACGGCGGTCGCACGTGTCGTCAGGGCGTTCCGCGCGCACGTGCCGGTGGCCGAGACCCTCCCGGCGCTCCGGTGAGCACGCCGGCGACGGTGGTGCTCGTCGGCGTCCGCGGCTTCGGCGCCGTGCACCTGGCCGACCTCCGCCGACTGGGAGCGTCCGGCAGGGTGCGGCTCCTCGCGCTGGTCGATCCGCTCGTCCCGCCCGGTCCTCCCGACGACGCACCGCTGTTCCCGACCCTGGGCGACGCGTTCCGGGCAGTCGGTGTCCCCGACGTCGTCGTCGCTGCCGTGCCGATCCCGGTGCACGCGTCCGTCGCGAGCGAGGCGCTCCGCGCGGGCGCCGACGTCCTCCTCGAGAAGCCGCCGTTCGCGCGCATCTCCGACCTCGAGTCCTTGCTCGACCTGGAGCAGGCGACCGGCGGTGTGGTGCAGGTCGGCTTCCAGAGCCTGGGCTCGCACGCGCTCGACGACCTCGACGCCGACCGGTTCGGCATCGGCACGGTCCGTCACGTGCGAGCGATGGGTGCCTGGGTACGCCGCAGCGCGTACTGGGAGCGCTCCCCGTGGGCCGGGAGGCGTTCCCTGGACGGTGTCGACGTGGTCGACGGAGTGGCCACCAACCCGCTCGCCCACGCGGTCGCCACCGCGCTCCGGATCGCCGGGTTCCGCGGAGCGGAGGACGTCGCACGGGTCGACGTCGACGCGTACCGGGCGAACCGGATCGACGCGGACGACACGACGGCCCTCCGGATCCTGGCCGCCCGGCCCGGCGCGCACCCCACGGTCTCGGCGGCCCTGACGCTGGCCGCGTCCGGCGAGGCCGATGCGTCGCCCGTCGTCGAGGTCGTGGGAGACCTCGGCACCGTCACCTTCCGGTACACCGAGGACGAGGTCGTCGGGCCGGACGGCGTCGTCACCGGGACCGGACGCACGAACCTGCTCGAGAACCTCGTCGCCCACCGCACCACGGGGGAACCGTTGCTCGTTCCCCTGCGCTCGACGGGTGCGTTCATGCGGGTGGTCGAGGCGATCCGGACGGCCCCGGAGCCCGCGCGGATCGAGCCGCGGTTCGTCGAGGTGGTCGGTACCGGCGGCGACGCGCACCCGGTGGTGCAGGACGTGGAACGGTGGATCCGAGCGGCAGCCGACCGTGACGGCACCTTCACCGACGCCGGAGCGCCCTGGGCATCGGCCTCGCGGGACGCCCCGATCGCTCGGCTCGGCACGGGCCGGAGCGGGCCGCTCGTCACCGTGCAGGACGGCGCCGGCACGTCGCCGTCGTCGTCCCCACGGCCGTTCCTCCACCCGGTCCGCACGATGGCCGGCGTCCAGCTCACCGCGCGCCGCCCGGCGGACCACGACTGGCACCTCGGGGTGGGCTTCACCGTCCCGAAGGTCGACGGGACGAACTTCTGGGGTGGTGGGACATACGTCCGTGGTCGGGGCTACGTCGACGCGGACGACCACGGACACCAGCGACTGGACGACCTCCGGACCACGGCCGACCGCGGGGCCGAGGCCGTCACCATGCGGCTCACCTGGGTGGGCCGCGACGGCGCCGAGATGCTCCGCGAGGTCCGGACCGCGACCGTGCGGCCGCTCGACGACACCGTGTGGCGGCTCGACCTCCGGACCGTCCTCGAGCCGGCGGGGAGCCGGGTGGTGACCCTCGGCAGCCCGGGCTCCAACGGACGCCCGCGCGCCGGGTACGGCGGGTGGTTCTGGCGTTTCCCGGAGGTCGCCGACGTCGAGGTGCGCACCGAGGACGCCGTCGGCGAGGACGCCGTGCTCGGCACCACGGCGCCGTGGATCAGCTGGACGGCGGACTTCCGCGGGGCGCCCGGAGCCACGGGTGACGCGACGATCCTGCTCGCACCCGGTGACGACCGGACCGCCGCCGACCCCTGGTTCGTGCGGACGGCCGACTACCCGGGCATCGGCAGCGCCCTCGCGTGGGAACGGCCCGTGCGGGTGGAGCCCGGCGCACCGCTCGTCCGGTCACTCCGGGCCGTGATCGCAGACGGTCGTCACCCCGGACCGGCCCTCCGCGCCCACCTGTCGGACGGCTGATCGTCGCGGTGCCGCGACGTGCGGTGGTCGTCCGCCGGGGCGGACCGGTGCCGACGCGCGGTGCCGCACCGCGCCTCCTGGGCCGCACCGGAGTACGGACGGCAGTGGGCGCCGGATCGCAACGCGACCCGGCGCCCACTGTGCTCACTCGACGCCCGCCGTAGCGTGCGCCGAGGCGTCTCAGCCGATCGACACGGCGGTCCAGGAGACCGGGGGCAGCTCGATCGTGATCGTGTCGCCCTCGCGGCGGACGGTCTCGTTGGTGCGGAGGCCGACGCGCTCGGTGTCCGCCAGGTCGTTCACGGCGTGCAGGTCGTCGTCCCAGATGCCCTCGGCGCGGACGTCACCGCCGACCGACAGCCCGGCCAGGTCGATCGTGACCGTCGTCGACTCCGACGGGTGCCGGTTCACGAGGAACACGGCTGCCCCGTCGTCGGACACCGTGGCGGCCGAGTCGACGACCGGGACCTCGCCGTACTTGCCGCCGTCGACGGTGTCGCCCGAGGACTTCACCTGCAGCGACGTGCCGTTCGCGAGCTTCGACGTCAGCGAGAACGGGAAGAACGTCGTCTGCCGCCAGGCCGGGCCGCCGGGCTCGGTCATGATCGGGCCGATGACGTTGACGAGCTGCGCGAGGCTCGCCGACGCCACGCGGTCGGCGTGGCGGAGCAGCGAGATGAGCAGGCCGCCGACCACGACCGCGTCGGCGACCGTGTAGACGTCCTCGAGCAGGCGCGGGGCGACCGGCCAGTCCTGGAGCTCGAACGTCTTCTGCTGCTCGTTCCACTTGCTGATCGACCACACGTTCCACTCGTCGAACGAGATGTCGATGCGCTTGTCGGACTTCTTCTGCGCCTGGACGTGGTCGGCCGCGGTCGTGACGGTCTTGATGAAGTGGTCCATGTTCACGCCGGAGGCGAGGAACGAGGCGAGGTCGTCGCCCTCCTCGTAGTAGGCGTGGGCCGAGATGTAGTCGACGTCGTCGTAGGTGTGCTCGAGGACGGTGCGCTCCCACTCGCCGAACGTCGGCATCGACGCGCCGGAGGAACCGCAGGCGACGAGCTCGAGGTCGGGCTGGATCTGCCGCATCGCCTTGGCGGTCATGGCGGCGAGCTTGCCGTAGTCGTCGGCGTTCTTGTGGCCGAGCTGCCACGGGCCGTCCATCTCGTTGCCGAGGCACCACATCTTGATGGCGAAGGGTTCCTGCCGGCCGTTCGACTTCCGGTACTCGCTGAGGGCGGTGCCGGCGTCGATGTTGGCGTACTCGAGGAGCTCGATCGCCTCCTGTGTGCCGCGCGTGCCGAGGTTGACGGCGAGCATGAGCTCCGAGCCGACCTGGTCGAGCCAGTGCTGGAACTCGTGCAGGCCGACCTCGTTCGTCTCGGTCGAGTGCCAGGCGAGGTCGAGGCGCCGCGGGCGCTGCTCGACCGGGCCGACGCCGTCCTCCCACTTGTAGCCGGAGACGAAGTTGCCGCCGGGGTACCGGATCGCCGAGACGTTCAGGTCCTTGACGAGGTCGATGACGTCCTTGCGGAAGCCGTGCTCGTCGGCGGTCTCGTGGGCGGGCTCGTGGATGCCGTCGTAGACGTGGCGTCCGAGGTGCTCGACGAACCCGCCGAACAGGCGACGTCGCACCGGCCCCACGGTGAACGCGGCGTCGAGGACGAGGTGTGTGCGGGGCATGGATCTCCTTCGATCGTGGGGCTGCCTGCGCTCGGCGAAAGTGAGCGCTCACGTTCCGGAAACGCTAGCGGCTTTCCGCGCGACACGAAAGGGGGCGCCCCCGAAGATCACGGATCGGCCGTCACCCGCGCCGAAAGGGTGGCGGGCCGCCCGGACGCGCGCTAATGTGAGCGCTCACGGAGCACCGACCCTGCTCCGACTCGGCCCGTCCCGATGGAGTGATGCCATGCCGAACCGATTCGCCGTACCCACACCGCCCCAGAGGGGCAGCGCCTTCACACGGCGCAGCCTCCTCGCCGCCGGGGCAGCCGCGGCCACCGTCCTGCCGCTCGCCGCCTGTTCCAGCCCCCTCGCCGCCGGCATCGCCGGTGCACCGCTCAACCCGGAGACCCTCGTCTTCTGGAACCTGTTCGGCGGTGGTGACGGCCTCCGCATGCAGGAGATGGAAGCCGGCTACGCCAAGCAGCACGGCGGTTCCTCGTCCCTGCAGGCGACCACCTTCGCGTGGGGCAACCCGTACTACTCCAAGGTCACACTGGCGACCGTCGGGAACAAGCCGCCGGACGTCGCGATCGCCCACCTCACCCGCGCGAAGCCGCTCTGGGACGGCGACCTGCTCGACCCGATCACGAGCGACGACCTGGCGAGCGTCGGCCTGAGCGCCAGCGACTTCAACCAGAAGGCCTGGACCGCGCAGAAGACCGACGGCAAGAACATCTGCGTCCCGCTCGACACGCACCCGTTCGTGCTCTTCTACAACGTTGACGTGTGCCAGAAGGCGGGCCTCATCGACAGCGACGGCAAGCTCAAGGACCTGACCGGGATCGACGCCTTCGAGAGCGCACTCGCCGCGGTCGCGAAGGTCACCGGCGGCACGGCCCTCAACGTCGCGAACGTCAGCGAGATCGCCACACCGTGGCGGTTCTTCTGGACGATGTACAACCAGATCGACGGTGCGACGCCGTTCATCAGCGACGGCGGCTCGAAGCTCACCGTCAACGAGGACGCCTACAACAAGGTCACCGACATGACCCAGAAGTGGGTGAAGAACGGCTGGCTCAACAAGGGCCTCGACTACGCCACCGCACAGACGCTGATGTTCACCGGCAAGGCGGGCTTCTTCATGCAGGGCGAGTGGGAGATCAGCACGGCGCAGTCGATCAAGGGCCTGAAGTTCGGCATGGCGCCGATCCCGCAGCTCTTCGACAAGCCCGCGGCGCAGGCCGACTCGCACACGTTCATCCTGCCCAGGAAGGACCGGACCCCGGAGCAGCGCAAGGCGCACATGCTCTTCATCAAGCAGATGCTCGAGCAGAGCCTCACCTGGGCGCAGGGCGGACACGTGCCGGCCTACCTGCCGACCTACGACAGCACCGCGTACAAGAAGCTCCAGCCACAGGCGAACTACGCCTCGGCCGCCGAGAACGCGGTGTTCGACGACCCCGCCTGGTACGGCGGATCCGGGTCGACCTTCGAGAACACGGTCGGTGCGCAGCTCGCCCTCGTCCAGCAGGGCAGCAGTTCGCCCGCGCAGGCGATGGCCGCGATCAAGTCCCAGCTCTCCACCTACCTCAACACCCCGAGCCCGCTGTAAGCCCGCGCGAAAGGCACGATGACGTGACCACAGCACCTGTCCTCGACCGGCCGACCGACGCAGCCACGGCGCCGCGAGCTCGCCGGACCGGCTCCTTCCAGACCAGCCTCTCGCGCGGCCAGGGCCGCTCGGGGTGGCTCTTCCTCGCCCCCTTCGGCCTGTTCTACCTGGCCTTCCTGCTCGGCCCCACGATCTGGATGATCGTGTCGAGCTTCTTCAACACCTCGACCGTCCGCACCGGGCTCGGCACCTTCGCCGGGTTCGCCAACTACGCCGAGATGCTCGGCCGCGACGACTTCTGGTCGTCGCTCTGGCACACCCTGCAGTTCACGCTCTACACGACGCCGCCGCTCGTCATCCTGGCGTTCCTCTTCGCCGTGCTGACGAACCGGATGAACCGCGGCCAGTGGTTCTTCCGCCTGGCGTTCTTCCTGCCGTTCATCCTGCCGTCGGCGACGATCTCGCTGATCTGGGTGTTCATCTTCACGCCCGCGACCGGTCTGTTCGCGTCGATCCAGTCAGCGCTCGGCCTGACCCCGGGTGCCGGCGTCCTGTCGAGCCCGAACACCGCGATGATCGGTGTCGCGATCGCCACGGTGTGGTGGACCCTCGGCTTCAACTTCGTGCTCTACCTGGCCGGCCTGCAGGAGATCCCGCGCGAACTCTACGAGGCCGCGGCCGTCGACGGTGCCTCGAACTGGCAGCAGATCAAGTCGATCACGCTGCCCCTGCTCGGTCGCACCACGACGCTGGTCATCCTGCTGCAGATCATCGCCAGCCTGAAGATCTTCGACCAGGTCTACCTGATGACGAACGGCGGCCCGGGCATCTCGACCCAGGTCTCGCTGCAGCTCATCACCGGCGTCGGCTTCACCGACAACCGACTCGGTGCAGCATCCGCCGCGTCGGTGCTCCTGTTCATCGTGATCGTCGCGATCGCGGTCATCCGGCAGATCGTCGAGCGCGCTGCCGCCAAGCGAGAGATGGGTGCCTGACGTGACCACCACCGAGAGCATCACGACCGACCGCCCGAGGCTCCGCACCGGGGTCTCCGCCGCGGCACCCGCCAACGCCGCGAAGATCGGCGTCTCCGGCAAGGGCTTCAACATCGTCGCCGGCATCGTCCTCGGCGTCTTCGCGGTCATCTGGCTCATCCCGAGCCTGTTCGCCCTGAAGACGTCCCTGTCCGACAACGGCGTCGCGGCACTCGGCGCGAACTCGATCCTGTCGAACTGGAACCCGACGCTGCACTCGTACGCGGCGCTGTTCCAGGCCGGCGACATCTGGAACTGGTACCTGGCGAGCGGCATCACGAGCCTCGTGACGACGGTCCTGACGGTGCTGTTCGCGTCGATGGCCGCGTTCGCGCTGTCCCGGCTCGTGTTCCGCGGCCGGAACGTCGCGTTCCTGCTCATCATCCTGGGCATCATGATCCCGACACAGGTCCTGATCATCCCGATCTTCCAGGAGCTCAACTCCGTCGGCCTGCTCAACACCTACTGGTCGGTGATCTTCCCGCAGGTGCCCGCCGTGATCGCGGTGTTCATCTTCAAGCAGTTCTTCGACGGCATCCCCCGGGAGCTCGAGGAGGCCGCGCGCATCGACGGCGCCGGCATGTGGAAGATCTACTGGTCGGTGATCCTGCCGCTCTCGCGTCCGGTCATCGCCGCGGTGGCGATCCTGACCTTCGTCGGGGTCTGGAACAACCTGCTGCTGCCGCTGTTCGTGCTGTCGAACCCGGACCTCATGACGATCCCGGTCGGGCTCGCCACGGTCCAGGGCAGCTTCGGTCAGCGGTACGCGGACATCCAGGCCGGGGCGATCCTGGCGGCGCTGCCGCTGATCATCCTGTACCTGATCTTCCAGCGCCAGATCGTCGAGGGTGTGACCGGGTCCGGTCTCAAGGGCTGACGCGACCGCGGGACGGTCGGGAGGCGCGGTGCCAGCGGGCACCGCGCCTCCCGTTGTGTGCGGGGTGCAGGGTACGGGTGACGCGGCCGGGCGGGATCGCGCGTGCCGGGCGCAATCGGGCGTACCTGGCGGGATCGGGCGTACCCAGTCGAAACTTCCGTGGCAGTACGCCCGAATCGACCGAGTACCTCGAGTGCGCCTGATCGCATCGGGCGTCCTCGGCGGAGTCGGGCGTACCCGGTCAGATCGCGTGTGCCCGGCTGGAACGCGCGTACCTGGCCGAACGTTCCGACCAGGTACGCCCGGATCGAGCAGGTCCACCGGGGAGACCTGGTCGAAGCGGGCGTACCCGGCAGGGTCGGGCGTACCGGTCACGGTCGGGCGTACCGGGCAGGGTCGGGCGTACCTGGCAGGGTCGGGCGTACCCGGTCGGAAGTTCCGTGGCGGTACGCGCGAATCGATCAGGTTCCGAGACACATCTGGTCGGAACGGGCGCTCCCGGCCGAAGGGGCGGCGCTGGACGACCTGACGCGACGCCCGCGATTCAGGTGGAGACGGACTCGCGAGCCTGGTGCTTCCAGAAGCCGGAGAACGTGATCCGCGCCTTCGGCAGCCCCGCACGGTGCAGGTGCCGACGTCCCTCGGTCGCGAGCGTCGACTCCCCCACGACGAAGGCGTACCCGCGGTCGTCGACCGGGACGTGCCGCTGGAGCTCGGCGAGCGCCGCCCGTCCCGGGACCGTGTGCGGGGCGACCTCGTCGCGGACGATCCACGTGACGGTGACGCCCGCGGGTGCGTCGAGGGGGCGGACGTCACCCCGGGTCGGGACCTCCTGGATGATGCGGCCGACCGAGTCGCGCGGGAGCGAGGCCGCTATGCCGACGACCCCGGGCAGCCCGGTCTCCTCGGCGGCGATGAGCACCTCACTGGTGTCGGGCGGGCAGTCGAAGATGCAGCCCTGGTCGAGCATCGCGAGTTCGTCACCGGGGCGGGCACCGCAGGCCCAGATGGCCGCGCGGCCCTCGGGGGTGCCGTCCGCGTCGGTGTGCACGACGAAGTCGACGTCGAGCTCCGGCGTGCCGTCGGCGAGCTCGCGGTGGGCGGCGACGGTGTAGTTCGCGCAGTGCGGCCGGACGTCCTCGGGGATGGCGAGGTACGTCGGCCACCACTTGGTGCCGTCGAGGTCGGGCATCCGGAACGCGTCCTGGTCGGGGCGCTGCACGAACAGGCGGAACCAGTGGTCGAAGCCGAGGTAGCGGAACTCGTGCAGGTCGTCACCGGTTACCGTGACGCGGTGCATCGAGGGGGTGACCCGCTCGGTGCGGACGACCCGAGCGCGGAAGAGCCGGGGGTTCTCGGGCAGGAGCCGCGGGATCTTCGCCATGAGGCAAGGCTAACCTAAGATGATCTCCGTGCCAGCCCCGATCCCTGCCCTGGCTCCCGTCCGGGAAGCCCCCGCCACGCGTCCGTCCGACGCGCTCGGCGTGCACCGAACCGCCGTCCGACGCCGGGCTCTGGTGATCGTCGCCCTCGTCGTGGTGCTCGCCCTGGTGGCGGTCGCGAGCCTGCTCCTCGGCAGCAACCGGATCGGCGCCGACCGCGTCCTCGACGGGCTCATGCGCACGGGCAGCAGCACGGACGAGGCGATCGTCTGGGGCTCCCGCATCCCCCGGACGCTCATCGGGGCAGCGGTGGGCGCGGCGCTGGGGGTCGCCGGGCTCCTCATGCAGGGGCACACCCGGAACCCCCTCGCCGACCCCGGTCTCTTCGGCGTCTCGTCCGGTGCGGGCCTCGCGGTCGTGATCGGCGTCTACGTCTTCGGCATCACGAGCACCGGTGCCACGGTGTGGTTCGCGCTCGTCGGGGCGCTCGTGGCGAGCGTGGTCGTGTTCTCGGTGACGATCGCGGGCAGCGGGACGGCGAGTCCGGTCCCCCTGGCCCTCGCCGGCGCCGCGGTCTCGGCGCTGCTCGGAGCGCTGACGTCGTTCGTGGTGCTGACCGACCAGGACTCGCTCGACGCGTACCGACTGTGGGTCGTCGGGTCGCTCGCGGCGCGGCAGCTCGACGTGCTCGGCGCGGTCTGGCCGTTCCTCGTCGCCGGACTCGTGCTCGCCGTCCTGAACGTCCGGGCGCTCGACGCGCTCGGGCTCGGGACGGACCTGGCGAAGGGCCTCGGCGAGAACGTGCTCGTCGCACGGCTCGTCGGACTCGGCGGCATCACGCTCCTCGCCGCCGGGGCGACCGCGGCCGCCGGGCCGATCGGCTTCGTCGGCCTCACGGTGCCGCACGTCGCCCGCGCACTCGTCGGTACGGGGCACCGCTGGACCCTGCCGGTGTCCGCGCTCGTCGGGGCGGCACTCGTGGTGCTCGCGGACGTGGTCGGTCGCCTGATCGGCGGCTTCGCCGAGGTCGAGGTCGGCATCGTCCTGGCCGTCATCGGCGGCCCGGTGTTCGTCGCCGTCGCCCGCCGTCGATCGCTGGTGTCGCTGTGAGCGCGGCGGAGCAGGCACCCACGCGCACCGGGGCGCAGCCACACACGACGACACACACCCGCGCACACGCCCCGTCCGGCCGCCGCGGCGTCGTGGTCGGCCCCGTGGGACTCGCCTGGCGCCCCCGCGTCTTCTGGTACACGGTCGCCGCGCTCGGTGCGGTCGGCGTCCTGATCGTCCTCGGCGTCGCGATCGGCTCGACCTGGATCGCCCCGGTCACCGTCCTCCGCTCGCTGTTCGGACTCGAGACGGGGCCGGACGCCTTCATCGTCTCGACCCTGCGCCTCCCCCGCGTCCTCACCGGCGCACTGGTCGGCCTGACCCTCGGCGTCGCCGGCGCCCTCACTCAGACCTTCACGCGGAACCCGCTCGGGACGCCCGACATCATCGGGGTGACCTCGGGCGCGAGCGTCGGAGCGGTCGCCGCGATCGTGCTCGGCGGCGGGTCCTACTCGGTCTCGGCGATCGTCCTCGGCGGGGGCATCCCCGTCGCCGCGACGATCGGCGCGCTCCTCGCGGCCGCGGCGGTGTACGGGTTCGGGTGGCGCGGCGGCGTGCAGAGCTACCGGCTGATCCTCGTCGGCATCGGCGTGAGCGCGACGCTGGACGCCGTCACGAGCTACCTGCTCGTCCGCGCCAAGATCACGGCGGCAGCGGCGGCCTCGCAGTGGCTCGTCGGCAGCCTGTCGAGCACGTCCTGGTCGAGCGTGTGGCCGCTGCTCGTGGTCGCGGCGATCGCCGTCCCGCTGGCCCTGGCCACGAGCGCCGCGCTCGGCATCGGGCATCTCGGCGACGAGGTCGCGACCGGGGTCGGCCTGGCCGTGCAGCGACACCGACTCGTCGTGATCGCGCTCGCGGTCGTCCTCACAGCAGCCGCCGTCGCCGCAGCAGGGCCGGTCGGGTTCGTCGCGTTCGTCGTCCCGCAGGTCGGGCTCCGGCTCGCCGGCACGAACCGTCCACCGCTGCTGCTCGCCGGAGCGCTCGGCGCGGCCCTCGTCCTCGCCGCGGACCTGCTCGCCCGGTCGGCGTTCCCGTGGCAGGTGCCGGTCGGGATCATCACGACCGTGATCGGCGCCCCCTACCTGATCTGGCTCCTCATCCGTCACCGCAAGGAGATGTCCCGATGACCCCCACCCCGGCGAGTGTCCCGATGACCCCCACCCCGGGCGCCACCGTCCCGGACACCACCGTCCCGGTGCTCGAGGCCCGCGGACTCGCGGTCGGCTACGACCGCCACCCCGTCCTCTCCGACCTCGACCTGCGGATCGAGCGGGGCACCGTCACGACCTTCCTCGGCGCGAACGGCTGCGGGAAGTCCACGCTCCTCAAGGCCCTCGGCCGCGTGCTCAAGCCGCAGGCCGGCGAGGTCCACCTCGACGGGGCGCCGATCCGCCGGGAGTCGAACCGAGCGGTCGCGAAGAAGCTCGCGATCCTCCCCCAGTCCCCCGTGGCCCCGGCCGGGACGAGCGTGCTCGACCTGGTGATGCGCGGCCGGAACCCGCACCAGTCGTGGGCGAAGCCGTGGACCGCCGACGACGCCGACGTCGCCGAGCAGGCCATCGCTGCCACCGGCCTGACCGAGGTCGCACACCGGGACGTCGCGAGCCTGTCGGGCGGGCAGCGGCAGCGCGCCTGGATCGCGCTCGTGGTCGCGCAGCAGGCCGACACCCTCCTGCTCGACGAACCGACGACGTACCTCGACCTCGCGCACCAGCTCGAGGTCCTCCGGCTCGTCCGGCGGCTCAACCGCGAACAGGGCTCGACCGTGGTCATGGTCCTCCACGACCTCACGCTGGCGGCCCGGTACTCGGACCGCCTCGTGGTCCTCCACGACGGCGGTGTGGCGGCGGACGGTGCCCCGGCCGACGTCCTGACACCCGAGCTCCTGGAACGCGCGTTCGGGCTGCACGCCCGCGTTGTCGCCGACCCGGTGACCGGTTCCCCCATGGTCGTCCCGGAAGCCGACGAGCACGGCGTGGGCCGCGACGACGAACTGGCGGGCGCGCGCAACTTAGGTTAGCCTCTCCTAACGTGAAGACCTTCCGCCGCGGCTCCTTCCGCGCCGCCCTCGTGACCTCCGTGGCCGTCTCGGCCCTCCTCCTCGCCGGCTGCTCCAGCACGAACAGCTCCGACGACAGCGCCGGGAACGGCAGCAGCGCCGCAGCCGACGGCGCCTGGTCGTACAAGGACGCCACCGGCACGACCGTCAAGGTCGACCACACCCCGAAGCGCGTCGTCGTGCTCAACGACATCGCGATCTCGTTCATCGAGTACGGGCTCAAGCCGGTCGGCACCTTCGGGCAGCTCACGATGGCGAAGGACGCCCGCTTCGACGATCTCGACACCGACGGCATCACCCAGCTCGGCGAGGCGTACGGCGACATCGACCTCGAGCAGCTCGCCGCGCTGAAGCCCGACCTCGTCGTCACCTCGGTCTACCCGACCGACGAGAAGGGCACGCTCGACACCACCCAGCCGGGCTACGGCTTCAAGGACAAGGAACAGCAGAAGCAGGTCCAGGCGATCGCTCCGGTGGCCCAGGTCGAGTGGGGTGGCAAGGGCGAGGACGTCATCAAGACCATCGCCAGCCTCGCCGAGTCGCTCGGCGCGAAGGAGTCGACGGTCGACAAGGCCGAGGACCGCTTCGAGACCGCCGCGGACGACCTCGAGAAGGCCGCGAAGGAGTCCGACCTCTCGGTCGTCTCGATGTACGCCGACGGTGACGGCGCCTACGTCACCCGCCCGAGCGATGAGCCCACGCTGCAGATGTACACGTCCTTCGGCGTCGACTTCGTGAACCCGAAGCCGAAGGGCTTCTACTGGGGCATCTACTCGTGGGAGAACGCCGGGCAGATCACCGGTGACGTGATCCTGCTGTCGCAGCAGGGCTACCAGGTGGCCGACCTCGAGAAGCAGCCGACGTTCGCCGACAACGCGGCGCTCGAAGCCGGTCAGGTGCACAGCTGGACCTTCCCCGCGCTCGACTACGCCTCGCAGGCCGACTACATGACGAAGCTCGCGGGCTGGCTCGAGGACAGCAAGAAGCTGTCCTAGACCGGACCACGTGACGGACGGGAGGCGCGGTGCCAGCTGGCA
>NZ_JAUZED010000220.1 GCF_030705415.1 Curtobacterium sp. A7_M15
GTGCGGGTGAGCAGATCTGCTCACCCGCACCGCGCCTCCCGTCCTCCGCGCACGGCGCGCGCACCTCAGATCTGGCTCGCACCCCCGTCGACGTACAGCTCGGCACCCGTGACGTAGCTGCTGCGCGGCGAGCCGAGGAAGAGCACTGCGTCGGCGACCTCGTCCTCGGCGCCCAGGCGCTGCATCGGCACCCCGGACGCGAGTCCGCCGAGCAGCGCCTCGGCGTCCTCGGGGCTGCCGGCGAGGCCGGAGAGGCCCGGCGTCCCGATCGGCCCGGGCGCGACGACGTTGACCCGGACGCCCCGCTCGACGAGCTCCGCCGCCCAGCTCCGGGCGAGCGACCGCACCGCGGCCTTCGTCGCGGCGTAGATGCTGAACGCCGGGTTCCCCTTGACGTCGATGTTCGAGCCGGTGAGCACGACGGCCGAGCCACGCGACAGGTGCGGCAGCGCGCCCTGCACGGTGTTCACGACCCCGCCGACGTTCGCGTTGAACGTCGTCGCGTAGTGGTCCCAGCTGATCTGGCCGAGCGGGGCGAACTCGCCGCCGCCGGCGTTCGCGAAGACCAGGCCGAGCTGCTCGCCGCGCGCCGCCACCGCCGCGAACACCCGCTCGACGTCGGCGGCGACCGCCACGTCGCCCTGCACCGTCGTCACCGCATCGCCGAGCTCGTCGGCCACGGCGTCGAGGGCGTGCTGCCGTCGGCCGGTCACGACGACGTGAGCGCCCTCGGCGACGAGGCGGCGGACGACGGCCAGGCCGATGCCCGACGTCCCGCCCGTGACGAGTGCTGTGGTCCCGGTGAAGTCACCCATGGTTCGTTCCTCTCTGCGGC
Source organism: Curtobacterium sp. A7_M15 (assembly GCF_030705415.1). Lineage (GTDB taxonomy): Bacteria > Actinomycetota > Actinomycetes > Actinomycetales > Microbacteriaceae > Curtobacterium. Next base: position 836 of record NZ_JAUZED010000220.1, read on the forward strand.
TCCCGCGGGAGCATTTGCGTACCGTTCAGTACAGATCTGGAACGTAGACCCCTTCGTGGTGCTTGTCAAATCTGTACCGACTGGTACCGAAAGACCGCTCGCGCTATTCTGGTCCGAGCGGTACAGATCGAGGAGAACGGCATGGCGACACGAGGACGACCACGTGCGTTCGACACCGACGAGGCGCTCGAGCGTGCTGTCGAGGTGTTCTGGCGTCAGGGCTACGCGGGCACCAGCCTCGAGGACCTGACCACCGCGATGGGCATCAACCGGCCGAGTCTCTACGCCGCGTTCGGCAACAAGGAGGCCACGTTCCGCAAAGCGCTGGGCCGCTACGCCGAGGTCGAGATGGCCTACGTCGGAGACGCACTCGCCGAACCGACGGCACGTGCGGTCGCCGAGCACTACCTCCGCAGCAACGTCGCAGCGGTCACGGCACCGGGGCGGCCGCCGGGGTGCCTGTCGATCCAGGGCGGACTGGCCGCCGGTGACGAGGACCGGCGGATCGTCGAGTTCCTCGAGGAGAGCCGTGCCGGCGGTGAGCAGCGGATCGCGGAGCGGTTCCGCGCCGCACGTGACGCCGGTGACCTGACAGCCGACGAGGACCCGGACGAGCTCGCGAAGTACGTGGTCACCGTGTCGGCCGGCCTCGCCGTGCAGGCGAGCAGCGGTGCGAGCCGACGCGAACTCGCGGCCGTCGTGGAGCGAGCGTTGCGCGCGTTCCCGGCCTGAACGCGTGACGGGAGGCGCGGTGCGGGTGAGCAGATCTGCTCAC
>NZ_JAUZED010000221.1 GCF_030705415.1 Curtobacterium sp. A7_M15
GTCACCGTTCGTGACCCGACCATTCCTGCTCACTGGCTTGGGCCCGGTGCCCGCCCGAAGCACGCCGGACGCCCGAGCGTCACGTCACGCGGCGTCACACGGCACGCCCGGGATCGATCGAACCTGGGAATCGTTGACCTCAACCGTGGTTCAGGTCATACGTTGGGACGTGCCCGCACAGCCGCGGCACTCCCCATCGAAGGAACGACCACGACTCCCATGCCCGACGAAGCACCGGCGAACATCGCGGACGCCTACAAGGCCGCTTTCCGCGGACACCCGGCCGGTGTCGCCGTCATCACCGCCGAAGGCCCCGATGGCCCGACCGGCCTCACCGCATCGAGCGTCGCGAGCGTGGCCGTCGACCCGCCGGTGCTCGTCTTCTCGTTGTCCACGAACTCCGGGTCCGCCGGGGTCGTGCTCGGCGCCCCGGTCTTCGTCGTGCACCTCGTCGACTCGCTCGGTGTCGCGCTCGCCCGTCGTTTCGCGTCGACCGGCAGCCCTGCGGCCGACGACCCGATCTGGGGCACCCTGCCGTCGGGGGACCGCTACCTGCCGGGCGCCGCGAGCGCCCTGCGCTGCCGACCTCTCTCGACCACACCGATCGGCTCGTCGACCGTCGTCGTCGCGGAGGTCCTCGACATCATCGTCGGCCTCGAGCGGGGCGAGCCGCTGGTCTACCACAACCGGGAATTCCACTCCCTCACCGATCGTTCCCGGCTCTCGTGAGCCGCGGAGCCCTGTCCGCACACCACTGATCGAAAGGAACTCACATGGCTGAGTACAACCTGCCGGAGCTGCCGTACGACTACGCCGCGCTCGAGCCGCACATCAGCGGCAAGATCATGCAGCTGCACCACGACAAGCACCACCAGGCCTACGTCACGGGTGCGAACACCGCCCTCGAGCAGCTCGCCGAGGCCCGCGAGTCCGGCAACTTCGGTGCGATCAACAAGCTCGAGAAGGACCTCGCGTTCCACCTCGGTGGTCACGTGAACCACTCGATCTTCTGGACCAACCTCGGCCCGGACACGAAGGTCCCCGAGGGCGAGCTCGCCGCGGCGATCGACGAGTTCTTCGGTTCCTTCGAGAAGTTCCAGGCTCAGTTCGCGGCGGTCGCCAACGGCATCCAGGGCTCCGGCTGGTCCGTGCTCGCCTGGGATCAGGTTGGTCAGAAGCTCGTCACGTTCCAGCTCTTCGACCAGCAGGCGAACGTGCCGCTGGGCGTCGTGCCGATCTTCCTGCTCGACATGTGGGAGCACGCGTTCTACCTCGACTACCTGAACGTCAAGGCGGACTACGTCAAGGCGGTGTGGAACATCGTCGACTGGGAGAACGTCGCCGCGCGCTTCGCGAACGCGAAGTCGCAGAGCTTCGTCACGCTCTGAGGCGTGTGGAGCAGGTCGCGATGGTGACCTGGTGAACGACGGGAGGCGCGGTGCCAGCTGGCACC
>NZ_JAUZED010000222.1 GCF_030705415.1 Curtobacterium sp. A7_M15
CGCCCCGGAACCGCCCACCCCGCGCTCGCTACCATGAGCCAACCACCCATCGACAGGAGTACATCGATGTCCGAAGCCACCCGCACCGTCACCGTCGCCAGCGCGTCCGGCCTGCACGCCCGCCCCGCGTCCCTGTTCGTCCAGACCGTGACCGCGTCCGGCCACCAGGTCACGATCGCGAAGGGCGACAAGTCCGGGAACGCCGGCAGCATCCTCGCGCTCCTCGGCCTCGGGATCGAGAACGGCGACGAGGTCACCCTGACGGTGAACGGCGACGACGCCGAGACGACCGCGGACAACCTGGTCGAGTTCCTGAAGACGGACCACGACGCGGCCTGACCACCTGACTGACGGGAGGCGCGGTGCCAGCTGGCACCGCGCCTCCCGTCCGTCGTCCGGTCGCCCCTACTGCCCCAGTGGCGGGATCTCGCGCAGCTCGCCCCACGCGAAGCTGCTCTCGGCGATGAAGTCCTGCAGGTCGTCGGCGAGGTCGTGCAGGAGTTCCGGCAGGTCCCAGAACTCGACGCCGAGGCTCCTGGTCGCACCCCGATCGCCCTTGATCTCCCATGTGACACTCATGGAATCGTCGACGACCGCCTCGTCCTCGTAGTCGAGGTCCCAGTCACTGTGCGGCGTCACCCAGAAGCGCGCACGCCGGAACTCGTCCGGACGCAGCATCTGCTCGGCCACGGGTCGGAACGCGGCGAGCAGCTCGCCCACGGTCATCACGACGGTCACAGCGCGAGCCTACGGCCGGGTCGGGGGTGTCACCACCCGCCGATAGGGTGTTCTGCATGACACGCCTGCGCCTCGCATCCGTCAACGTGAACGGCATCCGTGCCGCGTTCCGGAAGGGCATGGGCGATTGGCTCGCCACCCGCGACGTCGACGTGCTCGCCCTGCAAGAGGTCCGCGCGTCGAGCGACGACCTGTCCGGCCTGCTCGGCGACGAGTGGGACATCGTGCACGACCCCGCGACCGCGAAGGGCCGCGCGGGTGTGGCGATCGCCTCGCGGCACAAGGCGCAGATCCACCGCGTCGAGCTGGGTGCAGAGGAGTTCGACTCCGCCGGCCGCTGGCTCGAGGCCGACTACGAGATCGACGGCACCACGGTGACGGTCGTCTCGACGTACGTCCACTCGGGCGAGGTGGACACCCCCAAGCAGGACGAGAAGTGGAAGTTCCTCGACGCGATGACCGAGCGGCTGCCGAAGCTCCGTGAACACAACCCGCTCGCGGTCGTCGTCGGCGACCTCAACGTCGGGCACGACCAGCGGGACATCAAGAACTGGAAGGGCAACGTGAAGCGCGCCGGGTTCCTCCCGCGCGAGCGTGCGTACTTCTCGCGGTTCTTCGGTGAGCAGGGCGCCGAGGTCGAAGGTGCCGACGGCACGACCGGACCCGGCCTCGGGTGGG
>NZ_JAUZED010000223.1 GCF_030705415.1 Curtobacterium sp. A7_M15
CGCACGAACTGCCGCTCGGAGCGCGTCTGACCGGCAGTTCGTGCGACCTCGGCGTCGAGCTGACGGCATGTTGTGCGACCGCCGCACACCGCACAGGAGGCGCGGGTCGTCCCGTTCTCCACAGATCGGCTGAGCGAGTGGTCCCGCCCGCCGCTCCGCCGCCACACTGTCGCCATGCCTCGGCCGTCTCCCCTCCCTGACGAGCTCGATCCGAGCGGCTTTCGGGTGCGCGATGCACTCGCAGCGGGAGTCGATCCAGGGCGACTCCGTCGTCAGGACCTGTCGCGGCCGGTGCACGGCGTGCGTGCGGCGGAGGCGCTGGTCTCCCCCGTCTCCGCGCTGGCTCTCGTCATGCGGCCGGACCAGCACTTCAGTCACACGACCGCGGTCGAGCTCTGGGGTGCTCCGCTGCCGCGGTCGCTCGAGGGAAGTCTGCATGTGACCACACTCGGATCGGGCCCGCTCATGCGCCGACCCGGGGTCGTCGGACACCGGCGTCGATCCGCGACGACCGTGGTCACGTGCGGCGGCGTGCGGTTGAGCGGACCAGACCGTGCGTGGCGAGAGTGCGCCGGGTTGCTGAGCGTTCGACAGCTCGTGGCGGTGGGGGACTTCCTCGTCGGCGGGCGAGGGCGGACCACGGTGGACGCACTGGCCGCAACGATCCTTCCCGGGGAGCGCTCCGTCGCCGCCGCACGTGAGGCCATCGAGCTGATCCGCGTCGGGTCGGAGTCCGCGATGGAGACGTGGCTGCGTCTCGCTGTCGTTGATGCGGGTTTCCCTGAGCCGGAGCTGCAGGTAGAGGTGCTCGACCAGGGCGGGCGCTTCCTCGGACGGGTGGACATGGGGTGGCCGTCGCTCCGGATCGCACTCGAGTACGACGGCGACCACCACCGTGAGCGTGCGACGTTCGAACACGATCAGCGCCGGGACAATTCGATGACCGCGACCGGATGGCTCGTCCTGCATGCGAACCGAGGGGATGTCGGCCGTCCCGCGGTCTTGTTCGAGCGGCTCCGCCAGGCGTTCGTCGCGCGAACGTCAGCCAGACCGTGGGCATGAGCAGATCGAGGTCGCACGACATGCCGCACGTGGGCGTCCTGGTCGCTCGAAGTGCCGTGGGACGGGGATACGAGCGGCAGGTATTGCGACCTCGCGAGACAGGCACGGGCGCCGGCGCGGTGCGGGGTCGGGCGTCGGTGCGGTGCGGGCTCGGGCGCGTTCGGCACGGGCGCCCGTGGCGAGGTCGCACGGCATGCCGCGCGTCGGGCGTCCGGGTCGCACGAGGTGCTGCACGAAGAGCGTG
>NZ_JAUZED010000224.1 GCF_030705415.1 Curtobacterium sp. A7_M15
CGCCGCGGCTGATCCGCCGCGCCGCTCAGGCCGCCAGCGCCGGCACGGCCGGGGTCGAGCCCGGCGCGGGCTCGTCCCGCAGCGCCGGGCAGTGCTCCGGCGTCGGGTGCTCGCTGATCGCGATGACCTCGTCGAGGCGGTCCCGTGCAGCCTCGAGCTCGGCGAGCTGCGCCGTGATCCGGTCCCGCTCGGCGACGAGGAGCGCGAACGACTCCGCCGTCGCCACGCCCGCGTCCACGCACGGCAGCAACTGCACGATCGTGCGGCTCGGCAGCCCGGCGGCGAACAGCTGCTGGATGAGCCGGACCCGCTCGACGGCGGGCACCGCGTAGGAGCGCTGACCGCTCGGCGTCCGGTCCGCCGGCAGCAGTCCCTGCTCCTCGTAGTACCGGAGCGACCGGACGCTCACACCCGTCGCCGCGGCGAGGTCTCCGATGCGCACGATCTCCTCCTTGCACCTGACATCCATGTGAGGTCTTAGCGTAGCCGAGCCGCTGCGGGAGGTGCCCGCTCGGCAGGAGGAACACCATGGACATCGCTGGATCGGTCGCACTCGTCACGGGCTCGAACCGGGGCATCGGACGACGGTTCGTGCAGCAGCTGCTCGAACGCGGCGCCGCCAAGGTCTACGCCACGGCCCGGCGCCCCGAACTGGTCGACATCGAGGGGGTGGAGGTGCTCCCCCTCGACATCACCGACCCGGCCTCGGTCACGGCGGCAGCTGCTGCGGCCTCCGATGTGACCCTGCTCGTCAACAACGCCGGGATCACCACGCAGGGCTCGCTGCTCACGGACGACCTGACCGACGTGCGTCGCGAGCTGGACACGCACTTCTGGGGCAACCTCGGCATGGTCCGGGCCTTCGCCCCGGTGATCGAGGGCAACGGCGGGGGCGCGATCGTGAACGTCCTGTCGGCGCTGTCCTGGTTCGCCTACCCGGGCTCGGGTGGGTACGCGGCCGCGAAGGCCGCCGAGTGGAACATGACGAACGCCGTCCGGCTCGAGCTGACCGGCCGGGGCGTGACCGTGCAGGGGCTGCACCTCGGAGCCGCCGACACCGACATGATGGCAGGGTACGAGGGTCCGAAGGTCGACCCGGCAGAGGTCGCCCGGCTCTCCCTCGACGGTGTGGAGCGGGGCGCGGCAGAGGTCGTCGTCGACGACTGGAGCGCAGGGGTGAAGGCGTCGCTCGCGGACGCGCCGGAGCGGTTCTACGCGCAGTTCGCGTGATGCGACGAGCGTGACGCGAGGAGCGTGACCAGGCGGCGGACGGGAGGCACGGTGCCGGTCCGCACCGTGCCTCCC
>NZ_JAUZED010000225.1 GCF_030705415.1 Curtobacterium sp. A7_M15
GCGGTGCCGGCTGGCACCGCGCCTCCCGTCCGTCGCCTCGCGCGTTCGACAACGCGAATCGCGTCGGGTAAGCTCTCACCTTGGTCTGCGCGCTCCGTGCGCCGGACAGTCAGATGAGCCCTCCACCGGGCCGTTCACCCAGGTTCTCCCGCGTGAACACCCACCGGAGCGGGATTCACGGACTCCTCACCTCGACACGAAAGCAGCACTCCTGTGACTCGCACGTTCTCACCGAAGCCGGCAGACGTCCAGCACGACTGGATCGTCATCGACGCGACCGACGTCGTCCTCGGCCGTCTCGCCACCCACGCGGCTGCGCTCCTGCGCGGCAAGCACAAGGCCACCTTCGCCCAGCACATGGACATGGGTGACTACGTCATCATCATCAACGCGGACAAGGTCGCCCTCACCGGCTCCAAGCTCGCGAAGAAGGTCTACTACCGTCACTCGGGCTACCCGGGCGGCCTCACGGCGACCTCCTACCCGGAGATGCTCGAGAAGCACCCGACCCGCGCCGTCGAGAAGGCGATCCGCGGCATGCTGCCGAAGAACACCCTCGGTCGCGAGCAGCTCAAGAAGCTCAAGGTCTACGCGGGCGCCGAGCACCCCCACGCCGCGCAGCAGCCCACGCCGTACACCTTCGACCAGGTCGCACAGTAGTTCCGGCCACGACGACTTCCAAGGACTAGAGAAAACTCATGGCTCAGATCGCTGACTCCCTCGACCAGACCCCGGAGAGCTTCACCACGGAGAGCGCACCCGCCGCTTCCGAGGCCGCTCCCCGTCAGATCCTCAACGTCTCGGGCGGTGCCGTCGGGCGCCGCAAGGAGGCCATCGCGCGTGTCCGCCTCGTCCCGGGCTCTGGCTCGTTCACGGTGAACGGCCGCTCGCTCGAGGACTACTTCCCGAACAAGCTGCACCAGCAGCTCATCAACGACCCGTTCAAGGTGCTCGAGCTCCTCGGCGCCTACGACGTCACCGCCCGCATCACCGGTGGTGGCCCCTCGGGTCAGGCCGGTGCGCTCCGTCTCGCCATCGCCCGTTCGCTGAACGAGATCGACCGCGAGAACAACCGCGCCGCCCTCAAGAAGGCCGGCTTCCTCACCCGCGACGCCCGCGTCATCGAGCGCAAGAAGGCCGGTCTCAAGAAGGCCCGCAAGGCTTCGCAGTTCTCGAAGCGCTAGTCGTCACCGGCTGAAGATCGCAATGCCGCGTCTGTTCGGTACCGACGGGGTTCGTGGTCTCGCCAACGGCGAGCTGACGGCCGCGCTCGCACTGGGTCTT
>NZ_JAUZED010000226.1 GCF_030705415.1 Curtobacterium sp. A7_M15
CCGACCCGCCCACCCCACTCCGCCGCCTGACAGACTGGACGCACGCGCCGCGGGAGTCGTGGCGCGCCAGCCACGAAGGAGTGCACGCATGACGGTCCGGATCATCCACGTCGGTCTCGGAGGGTGGGGCGGCAACTGGGCCCGCACCGCCATCCCGGAGGTCACCGAAGTGGAGGTGGTCGGGATCGTCGACCCGGTCCCGGCGACTCTGGACGCCGTGCGCGCGGACCTCGGGCTGCCGGAGTCCGCGGCGTTCGCGTCCCTCACCGAGGCGCTCGCCGGGGTCGAAGCCGACGCAGTCGTCATCACCGCCCCCGCTGTGACGCACGTGCCGCTCGCGCTCGAGGCGCTCGAGGCCGGCAAGCACGTCCTCGTCGAGAAGCCGTTCGCGAACTCCACCGACGAGGCGCTGCAGGCCGTCCGCCGTGCCGAGGAACTCGGCCTCGTGCTGCAGGTCAGCCAGAACTACCGCTGGTACCCGGCGCCCCGGGTCGTGCAGGACCTGCTCGCCGCGGACACCGTGGGCGAGCTCTCGGCGATCAGCATCGACTTCCGGCAGTGGGACAACGACCTGGCGTTCGAGGAACACCCGCACTACCGGTTCCCCCACGCGATGATCAACGACATGGCGATCCACCACTTCGACCTCCTCCGGATGATCACCGGTCGCGAGGCCGTCCGCGTCTTCGCGAAGTCGTCGTACCCGTCGTACAGCAAGTACCAGGACGAAGCCGTCGCGTCGATGATCATCGAGCTCGACGACGGTCTCGTGGTGAGCTACCGCGGCAGCTGGCTCTCCCGCGCGCCGCGGACGGCCTGGGCGGGGGAGTGGAGCATCCAGGGCGAGGACGGCGAGCTCTGGTTCACCAGTCGCTCCGGGGCGCCGAACGCCGTCGCGGGGGACCGCGTGACCGTCCGCCGGACGCAGGACGACGAGGCCGAGGCGGTCGAGCTGCCGACGATGGCGCACACCGACCGCCAGGGTGGGCTGCAGGCCTTCGCGCGCTCGGTGTCCGGCGGCGCCGCGCCGGAGACGAGTGGTCGCGACAACCTGCGGAGCCTGGCGCTGATGGAGGCCGCCGGCCGCTCCGCGGCGTCCGGCCTGCCCGAGGACGTCGTCGTCCCGTCCTGAGGGGCGAGTACCCAGGCGGACGGGAGGCGCGGTGCGGGCCGCCACCGCGCCTCCCGTCCCACAGGTCCGACGTCACGCGCCCAGCGACAGTTCACGCCCGTACGCGCGCGTGAAC
>NZ_JAUZED010000227.1 GCF_030705415.1 Curtobacterium sp. A7_M15
CGGGCGGTGCGCGGTGCGCGGTGCGCGGCGTGCGGCGCGCGGCGCGCGGCGCGACATCGTGGACGTCGTACGACAACGACCACGTCGCAGCTACGCGCGTGCAACTGTTTCACGCGCAAGGGGCGACATCGTGGATGTCGTGCGACGTCGACTATGTCGCAGGCCCGCGCGTGCAACTATTGCGCCCGCAACGAGTGACATCGCGGTTGTCGCACGACAACGACGATGTCGCAGCCACGCGCGTGCAACCGTCGTGTCGGAGCTGCGCGCGTGCAACTGTTGCACGCGCAAACAGCGACATCGCCGACGTCGTACGACAGCGACCACGTCGCAGCTGTGCGCGTGCAACCGTTGCACACGCAACGAGTGACATCGCGGACGTCGTACGACAGCGACGATGTCGTTCCGGGTCGCCCCCGCCGCCCGCCGCCCGCCGCCCGCCGGCCCCGCGTCAGACGGGCTCGCGGATGGTCGTCTCGACGTCGACGACCTGCGGGATCCGCGGCATCGACGCGAACCCGAACGCCACCGGAGGGTCGAGCGGCGCCAACGACCCGAGCGACTCCCCCGCCCACGTCCCCCGCACGCCGGTGACGTCGTGTGCCCCGGTCACGCCGTAGTACTCGCGGCGACCGTTGCCCGCCGATCCCGCAGTGCCCGACCCGGGCGCGACGAGCCGTGCGACGGGGTCGATCGCGGCGAGCCACCGGGGGTCACGGGCGATCTGCTTCGGGACGATCCGGAGCACCCTGCCGAGCGGGGAGATCGTGCCGACGTCGATGGAGGCCTCGAGGGCACCCGCCGACAGCTCGAGCCCCCTGGCCGTCCGGCGAGCCGAGACGTCGACGACCGACACCGTGTCGAACCGGTAGGTACCGGAGACGTACGCGGCGACGATCTCGTCCGGCGCGAGGAGCACCGAGGAGCCGTCCGGGAGCTCGAGGAAGACGTCCGTGAAGGCTCCGAACGGCGAGCGCTCCCACATGCCGACCACGATGCGGACGCCGGAGGTCGTGCCGACGCCAATGATCCGACCACGGAACCGGCGTTCGAGTGCAGCAGGGCGCGACGACATGCCCTGGACCGTACCCGGCGACCCCGTGAGCGACGCGGACGAGGCGAGCCGCGCCTCCAGGCCGAGCGGCCGAGCGGCCGAGTGGCCGAACGGCGAGCGGCCAAGCGGCAGGCGCGGCCGGCCGCT
>NZ_JAUZED010000228.1 GCF_030705415.1 Curtobacterium sp. A7_M15
AGCAGCTCGAGCGTGCGGGCCCGCACCGGCTCGAGCTCGGCCACGACGGCGTCGGCGACCTCGCCCTTCAGGTCGCCGTAGCCCTTGCCCTGGAACGACTCCTCGAGCGCGGCGACCGGGGTACCGGTGAACGCCGAGAGGATCGACAGCAGGTTCGTGACCCCCGGCTTCGCCTGACGGTCGGCGCGGATCTCGCGCTCGGTGTCGGTGACCGCCGACCGGATCTTCTTCGCGGTGCGCTTCGGGTCGTCGAGCAGGCGGATGAGGCCGTTGTCGGACGCCGCCGACTTGCTCATCTTGCTCGTCGGGTCCTGCAGGTCGTAGATGCGGGCCGTCTCGGTGAGGATCCGAGCCTCCGGCACGACGAACGTGTCGCCGAACCGTGCGTTGAAACGGCCGGCGAGGTCGCGGGTGAGCTCGACGTGCTGCCGCTGGTCGTCACCGACCGGCACGACCTTCGTGTCGTACAGCAGGATGTCCGCCGCCATCAGGATCGGGTACGTGAAGAGGCCGACCGACGCGGCCTCGGCACCCTGCCTGGCGGACTTGTCCTTGAACTGGGTCATCCGGCTCGCCTCACCGAAGCCGGTCAGCGTGTTCAGCACCCACGCGAGCTCGGCGTGCGCGGGCACGTGCGACTGCACGAACAGCGTCGCCCGGGTCGGGTCGATGCCGGACGCGATGTACTGCGCGGCCGTCGCACGGGTGTTCGCGCGGAGTTCGGCGGGGTCCTGCGGGGAGGTGATCGCGTGCATGTCGACCACGCAGTAGATGGCGTCGTGGTCGTCGAGCAGCGTCCGCCACTGCATGAGCGCGCCGATGTAGTTGCCGAGGTGGAGGGAACCGGCCGAGGGCTGGATGCCCGAGAAGATGCGCGTCGTGGTCATGGTGCAGTCCTGTGCTGGAGAAGTGTGGGGGATGGGTCAGAGTTCGTAGTCGACGACCACGGGGGCGTGGTCGGACCATCGCTGGTCGTACGCCGCGGCGCGGTCGACCGTGTACTGCGTGACCTTGGCGGCGAGCTCCGGGGTCGCCATCTGGTAGTCGATGCGCCAGCCCGTGTCGTTGTCGAACGCCTGGCCGCGCCATGACCACCACGTGTACGGCCCG
>NZ_JAUZED010000229.1 GCF_030705415.1 Curtobacterium sp. A7_M15
GACGACCACGAGTGCGACGGGGGAGACGTGCGTCCCCGCTGACCCGGAGTACACGGCGGCGGCCAACGCGACCGCGACCGCGGCGATCGCCGCGTACCGACCACGGGAGGATGCGAGCAGGGCCTGTCCAGCGGACCCGGCGACCGGCAGCAGCGTCGTGACGACGGCGCCGAGGCCGCCGACGCAGAGGGTGATCGCGAACTCGGACACCAACGACACCCAGAAGCCGGAGCCCGGCGTGAGGGAGTGTACGATCCAGCCGGCCGCCGCGACGACGAGCAGGGCGATCGACCGCCACGTCGCGCTCCGTGCCCCGGAGGCGATCGCCGAGCCGAGTCGGAGGGCCTGCGTGTCGACGTCCGGCCGTCCGACCGGCACGAGGACCGCTCCGACGATCACTGCGGGGGAGAGGTCGAACGTCCGGGTGAGGCCGCACGTCACGAGTGCGGCGAGCACCAGCCAGGGGGAGACCCGGAACCCGATCGTGCTGCGGTCGGTCCCGGCCGCCCACCGGGTGGCGAGGACGATCGTCGTCGTCAGGACGGCAGCCCCGAGCAACACCGCGATCGCCAGGCGGACGTAGCGCGCTTCGAGGGAGACGCCGACGCCGAGCAGGGTGCACAGCCCGACGACCAGGACCGCGACCGTGATCGAGGCCCAGGTCGGGAGGACGTCGTCGCCGCGTCGTCGCTCGGCACGGGGGCGGTTACGACCGAGGAGTCCGGCGAACGGCGAACGGATCCGATCGCGGGCGACGCCGGCGACGAGCGCGAGCGGAGCGGCGATGAGGACGAGGAACCCGGCGGCGACCCCCGTGGCGACGAGGACCGTGCGCCACGTGAACGCCGCCTGGATGGTCGGAACGGTGGTGTCGTAGGCCGTGGACGCCGTCCAGTCGCCCGCCGGACCGGACCAGTCGAGGCCGCGACCGTGGCCACCCGCGGCGGTGCCGTTCGGTCCGGTGCCGGTGCCGGTGCCGGTGCCGGTGCCGCTGCCGTCGCTGCCGCTGCCGGTGCCGCTCCCGCCGGAACCGGAACCGGAGCCGGGGCCGGCGGCGCTG
>NZ_JAUZED010000023.1:0-18360 GCF_030705415.1 Curtobacterium sp. A7_M15
CGACCTCACCGTGGTCGCCCGCAACGAGCAGGCGGGGCCCGCGCGCGCCGCGCAGTACGGGTACGAGTGGGTCGCGCACGTGCAGGACGCACCCGTCACCGACGTCCTGGTGAACGTCACGCCGCTCGGGATGCGCGGCGACCAGCAGGACACGCTCGCCTTCGACCAGGACCGCGTCGAGCTGCGCGCGCAGCTCGACCACCGGGTCCAGCTCGTCGGCGGGCGGCGACACGTCGAAGAGCGCGTCGTCGAAGAGGCGAGCGTGCGTCGGGCGGCCGACCCGGGGTTCCCGCGGGGCGACGTCCCACCCGTCCTCGGGCGCGGCGGCGAGCGCGGTGTCCCGCGCGGCGAGTGCCGACCGCAGGATGCGTCGACACAGGCGCAGGTCGATGCAGCGCCCGACCCGACCGCCGGCCGCGAGCACCGACGGGTACCAGCGCGCGGTGTCGTCCCACACCCAGCGCACGTCGGGTGCGTCCCGGGACGCGATGAAGGCCGGGAGGCGCGGCTCGTCCACCCGGATCGGCTCTCCGTCGGCGGTCCCCGCGTCGGTCAGGGGCGTCGCGAGGACGCCGCCGTCGACGCGGCGGAGGACGAGGTGCACGGAACGATCATGCCGTGTGCCACCGTCAGGCCGGTGACGCGCTCACCGCATCACTGCGCGGGGTCCTCTCGGGGATCCGTCGCTCCGGGGTCGCCGGGGCGGACCGCGGCGCTGTCGGCGACGTCGATGCGGACGTCGCCGTCCTCGGCGCGGGACACCTCGACCCGTGGGGCGGCGTCGTGCTCGTCGGAGCCGGACATCCGTCGGAGGGTGTCCTGGCGGCGTTCCTCGAAGGACATGTCGACACCGTCGTCGAGGTGGTCGCGGTCGGTCTTCGTCATGGGTGGGACGGTACCCCCGGGGTGCTGGCACCGGGTCGGGCTGCCCGGTCGGTCATCCGCCGGCGATCGTGCTCCGGTCGACCGCGCTCCGGGCGGTCGTCCGCGCGACCCGGAGCGTTCCGGTGCGGGCCGTCCAGTGCTCGCCTGCGCGCCACCGAGCGGCGACCGCGGCGGCGAGTCGGCCCGAGGGGATCGTTCCGCGCGCCACCGCCGCGCGGGCTCCGAGCAGCGTCGTGCCGAGGACGAACTTCGCGACGCTTCCGTCCCCGTCTGCTGCGTCGTCCGGCGAGGGCGGTCCGAGCTCGAAGCGGCGGGCGAACCGGACGAGGTTGGCGTCCGGTCCGAGCGCATCGGAGAGCCGCGGGTCGAGGATCCACGAGCGGCACTGCCACCGGTCCGCCGTGTACGCGGGTGCGACGGCACGCAGGAGCTCAGGCGCGTCCGCGAACGCCCGGTCGCACGCCGGGGCGTCGAGCGGGCCCGACTCGGGGATGTGGACACCCCACGCCGCGGACCCGTCGGCTACCGTGTCGCCGACCTCGAACTGGAGCCGCCCCACCGCCACCACACGAGCCGTGAGGACGGCGCAGAACCAGTCCAGCCCGGTCTCCCGGAGGCCGTACCGCGCGAGCTTGCGGTCGACGTCCGCGACGCTGTCCGCAGCCTGTTGGGGAGATGCGCCGTGGTCGCGCAGCCAGGCCGCCGTCCGGGGTCGGACGGCGCGGAGGACGTCGACGATCGCGCTGTCGGGCAGGCCGAGGACGGTCGACTCGAGCGCAGCGGCCAACTCCCCCGGGTCGGGGACGGTTCCGATCGCCGCGGCGAGGAGCTCGACCCCGTCGCGCACGATCCGGTCGGGTGTCACTTGAGTCCGGACGATGCCAGACCGTCGATGACGCGGCGCTGCAGGACGATGAACATGATCAGCACCGGCGCCATGGCCATGAGGCTCGCGGCCATGAGGACGGGGTAGTCGATCGTCCGGTCGCTGGACAGGGTCGCGAGCCCCGCGGCGAGCGGCATGTCCTCGGCGCGGGTCGACACGACGAGCGGCCAGAGCAGTTCGTTCCACGACCAGAGCACCGTGGTGATCGCCAGCACACTGATCGACGGCCGTGCCAACGGCAGCATGATCCGCCAGAAGGTCTGGAACGGGTTCGCACCGTCCATGCGCGCAGCCTCCTCCAGTTCGGGCGGGAGGTTGAGGAACGCGGTCCGCATCAGGAAGGTCCCGAAGGCGCTGAACAGCCCCGGTGCGACGATGCCCATCAGGGTGTCCAACCACCCGAGCCCCTGCACGATCTGGTACTGGGAAATGAGGTACACCTGGGACGGGACGAGCAGGATCGACAGGACGATCGCGAGCAGGACCGCCCGGCCGCGGAAGCGCATGCGGGCGAACGCGTACCCGGCGAGGGTGCAGAGCACGATCTGCGCGAGCGTGCGGATGATCGTGACCATCACCGACGTCCCGAGCTGGCTGAGGAACGGCAGACGCTCGAACACCTGCGCGTAGTTCTGCCACTGCAGCTCACCCGGCCAGAACGTCGGTGTGACGGACTGCACCTGCGCGTTCGTCGACAGGGACATGATGATCTGCCACAGGAACGGGAACGCCATGACGAACCCACCGACGCCGAGGACGACGTGGATCCACCAGTGGCTCCCGCCGCGGCGGCCCGGCCGGCGGCTGGTCCGGGTCGGTGTGACGGTGGCGGTCATGACTGGACCCACTTCCGCTGGAACCGGAACTGCACGAGCGTGACGATGCCGATGAGGACGAAGATCACCATCGCGATGGCAGCCGCGAAGCCCTTGTCGTTGTCGATGAAGCCGGCGCTGTAGAAGTAGAAGACGAGCGACATCGTCTTCGGGATCACCGGGTTGGTGCTGCCGAGGATCGCGTAGAGCAGGTCGAACAGCTGGAAGCTCGAGATCGTCGTGACGATGACCACGAAGAAGATGCTCGGGCTGAGCAGCGGCACCGTCACCGACCGGAACTGTCGCCACCGCGAGGCCCCGTCGAGCTCGGCGGCCTCGTACAGCTCGGGCGGGATGTCCTTCAGGCCGGCGCCCAGGATGATCATCGAGAACCCGAGCGACGACCACAGCCCGACGAGGCTGACCGCGACGAGCGCGAAGCCCGGTGTCGAGATCCAGTAGGGGCCGTCGATCCCGAACCGCCCGAGGAACCAGTTCACGATGCCGTAGTCGCCGTTGAACATGATCCGCCAGACGAGGGCGATGGCGGCCGGCATCGCGACGTAGGGCAGGAAGAAGAGCACGCGGTAGAACTGCGCGAACCGCAGTCCCGGCGTGTTGAGCAGACTGGCGAGCCAGACCGCCACGGGGATGCCGAGCAGGACGATCACCGTGTAGATCACCGTGTTGAGCAGCGACTGGTACAGCTGCGGATCGGAGACCAGCCGCGCGTAGTTCGCGATGCCGGAGAAGGTCGCCCCGCCGAACACGCCCCACGTGGTGAAGGAGTACCAGAACGTCTGGATGATCGGCCAGATGTAGAACGTCCCGACGCCGACGAGCAACGGGAGGACGAAGAGCCACGGCCAGAACCCGTCCGTCCGGCGCGCAGGAGGTCGGGCCGTGCCGTCGGACGGACGCCGGGCACCCGGGGCCCCGGGCCCGGACGCGCGCTGCGTCCGGGCCGGGGTGTCCGAGGTCGGGTGTCGCTCGGTGTGGATCGTCACGATGTCGGACTCACTGTTCCTTGGTGAGGGCGGCGTCCATCTTCTGCGCGAGCTGCTTCGCTACGTCATCGACCGGGGTCGACCCGTCGAAGGCACTCGGCAGCAGGTTCGTCTCGAGGGTGTTCCACGCCGCCGTGTTCTTCGAGACCGGGAGCGGCTTGGCGTAGGCCACCGCGTCGAGGAAGACCTGCAGGTCGGCGTCCGGCATCGTCTTCGTGAAGGCGCTCTGCGTGCCCTCGTACGCCGGGATGACCGCGCCCATGTCGCCCTGTTGCTGCTGGGCCTGCTTGCTCGCGAGGTAGACCTGCAGCGCCTGTGCCGCCGCCTTGTTCTTCGTGTTCGCGGACACGACGTTGGAGACCCCGTGGATGACCGTCGCCTGCTCCTTGCCCTTCGGGAGCGGGTACACGACGACGTCCTTCTCGAGGTCGGTGCCGGTCAGGGCCGAGCGGAACCAGCTGCCGCCCTGGTACATCGCGAGCTTGCCGGACGTGAACCACTGGTCGGCCGTGGTGTCGGTGAGCTGCTTGATCGACGGAGACGCGCCCGATCGGATGAGGTCGGTCCAGAACTGCAACCCGGCCTCGGCAGCCGAGGTGTCGTACTCGGACTTCGTGCCGTCCGCGTCGATCACGTTCCCGCCTGCCTGGAAGATCGTGTCGTAGTAGGTCGTCTGGCCGTCCATGCCACCGGCCGCGCCGTACGCGCCGTCGGCCTTGAGCTTCTCGGAGAGCTCGGCGCCGGTCTTCTGGAAGTCGTCCCAGGTCCAGTCCTTCGAGGGCATGGCGACGCCGGCCTTCTCGAACAGCGCCTTGTTCATCCAGACGCCGATGGTGTCGAAGTCCTTCGGGACGCCGTACTGGGTCTTGTCGTACGTGTACAGGTCGTTGAGGGCGGACGAGTACTTCGCGGGGTCGATCGCGCCGGCCTCGACCTCGCCGGTGATCGGGGCGAGCTTGCCGTTCGCCGCGTAGAGCTGGAAGTTCGGGCCGTTCATCCAGAACACGTCGGGCAGCGTGTCGCTCGAACCCTGCGTCTGCAGCTTCGTCCAGTAGCTCGCGAACGGGGTCACGTCCACGTTGACCTTGATGTCCGGGTACTCCTCGTTGAAGCCTTCGAGGTTCGCCTTGATGGCCTTGACCTGGTTCTCGTCCCACACGGCGTACGTCAGGGTCGCCTTGGTGTCCTTGGCGGCCTTCTCGTAGTCGCCGCCGGCGCTGGAGGCACCGGAGGACGTGCTGCAGCCGGCGAGGAGCACGGCGGCGCCGATCGCGGCGACGGCGCCGAGGAGCGCGCGGCGACGGCCACGGCCCTTGGCAGAGGTGGGTGCGTGCATCGGGTGTCCTTTCGCGAGTCCGTCAGCGGGTGACGGCCGGGGTGGGGTCGGTGAAGTGGGCGATCGTCGCGGCCGCGAGCGGCGGGACGTCGATGGGGACGGAGCCGTTCCGGAGCGACCGGGTGGCGAGCGCCCCCGCTGCGACGGCGGCACGGGCCGCGATCGGCGAGAGGGTCGTCGGCTCCCCCAGCGCGACGTGTCGGAGGAACTCGGTCATCGTGAGGAGATCGGCATCGGCATGGCCGGCAGCCACCCCGTCGATCGGGTACTCGCGGTCCCCCGCGACGTCCCAGCCGCGTCGGTGGTTCCAGACCTTCACGACGCCCCCGCCGGTGTCCCCGATGTTCTCGAGCCGCCCCTCGGTGCCGATCACCGTGTAGTTGCGCCAGTAGTCCGGGGTGAAGTGGCACTGCTCGTAGCTCGCCTGCACGCCGTTGTCGAGGGTCATCATCACCATCGAGACGTCCTCGACGTCGACGACGGGGTTCAGGCCAGTCTGCTGGAGGGGCGGCCAGTTGTCGAGGGAGAACCAGTCCCCCATGAGTTCACCGCTGCGGTCGCGTCGGTCGGAGACGTCGCCGTAGACCGAGAGCGACCCCATGCCGACGACCCTCGCCGTGTCCCCGCCGCCGAGCGCGTGGATGACGTCGAGGTCGTGGCTGGCCTTCTGCAGGAGCAGGGAGTTCACCTTCGTCCGGTCAGCGTGCCAGTCCTTGAAGTAGTAGTCACCGCCGTTGCCGACGAAGTGGCGACACCAGACGGCCTTCACCTGGCCGATCTCCCCGCGGTCGACGATCTCGCGCATGAGCCGCACCACCGCGGCGTGGCGGAAGTTGTGTCCGACGTACAGCGGGGTGCCGGTCTGCGCCGCGGTGTCGAGGACGGCATCGGCGTCCTCGACCGTGATGGCCAGGGGCTTCTCGAGGTAGACCGCCACACCGGCGCGGAGCAGGTCGATCGCGATCGCGGCGTGCGTCCAGTCGGGGGTGGTGACGATCGCGGCGTCGACGACTCCGACGAGTTCGCCGTGGTGCTCGACGACCAGGGCGTCGGGGTACTCGGCCCGTGCCCGCTCGCGCCCCTGCTCGGTGACCTCCGCGACGGCGACGACCCGCGCCTCCAGGTCGGGAGCGGCGGCAGCCGCCTCAGCCACGTGGCGGGCGATCGCCGCTCGCTGTCCCATGCCGACGATGCCGACCCGCAGCGGTCGTCCTGTGAACGCGTCACCCATGCTCATCTCGCTCCCTTGCGTGATTGTGACGCCCATGATGCCGAATCGATCATGAATGCACAATAGGCGCTCAGCGAGCGCTCATGGGGCGGGTGTGGAGGGTTTTACACGATCGAAACGTCGTCCACAGGCTGACTCCGGGAAGTACCCCGGTGCTTCGTCCGGTCAGTCGGCGACGACGAGCTCCACGCCGGCACCGGCGAGTTCCGCGGCGAACGACGGCGGGACGGGCTGGTCGGTGACGAGCGTGTCGATCCGGTCGAGCGGGCAGATCCGGGCGAAGGTCGACCGCTCGATCTTCGTGGAGTCGGCGACCACGATCACCCGGCGTCCGACGGAGGCGAAGTGTCGGCTGACCTCCGCCTCACCCTCGTGCATGGTCGTGGCGCCGTACTGGCCGCTCAGACCGTCGACGCCGAGCACCACCACGTCGAGGGCGAACTCGTCGAGGGTGTCGCGGACGAGCGGTCCCACGAGTTCGTACGACTGCCGACGGGCGACGCCACCCGTGACCACGATCTTGACGTTGGCGCGGACGGAGAGCTCGTACCCGATGTTCAGCGCATTCGTGACGATGGTCACGCCGTACTCGCCGTCCGCCCGCGTGAAGCGCTCGCTCTTGCCGAGCTCGCGGGCGACCTCGGTGGTGGTCGTCCCGCCGTTCAACCCGACGGTGTCGCCCGGCTGCACCAGCCGGGAGGCGGCGCGCGCGATCGCGGTCTTCGCCTCGGCCTGACGGGCGATCTTGTACTGCAGCGGGAGTTCGTAGCCGGCACCGAGCGCCGCGGCGCCGCCGTGGGTGCGGGTGACCAGGCGTTGGTCCGCCAGCGTCGCGAGGTCGCGGCGTGCCGTCGCGGCCGAGATCCCGAGCAGCTCCCCGATCTCGGCGATCGACACGTTGCCGCGTTCGCTCACCAGTTCGAGCAGGGCGTTGAGCCGCTGTTGAGGGGTCATGACGGCCATCCTATGGCGTCGCTGTGCGCACGTCGTGATCGGAATTGATGCTTTGCTCTTCCGTCGCGCACGATCGCTCGCTACGCTTCCTCATTATCGATCACCGGGATCGAGCCGGACCGGAAGGCACCCATGACCGACACCTTCGTGAGCGCAGAACTGACGTCGCAGCCAGAGACGTGGCGCGCTGCCGCCGCGCTCCTGCCGTCGTTCGAGGCCTCCCTCCCCCAGCCCGGGGAGCGCGTGGCCGTGGTCGGCTGCGGGACGAGTTGGTTCATCGCGATGAGCTACGCCGTCGCGCGCGAGCAGGCCGGCCTGGGCGTGACCGATGCCTTCGCCGGCTCCGAGTACCCGATCGGGCGTGACTACGACCGTGTCGTGACCATCAGCCGGTCCGGGACGACGACCGAGATCGTGGACCTGCTGCAGGCCCTGCGTGGTCGACGCACCGTCCTCGTCACCGCGGTCCCGGACAGCCCGGCTGCAGCGGTCGCCGACGCCGTCGTCGCACTGCCCTTCGCCGACGAGCGCTCGGTGGTGCAGACGCGCTTCGCGACCACGACGCTCGCGCTCCTGCGAGCGTCGATCGGTGACGACGTGGACGCCCTCGCCACCCAGGCCGAGACCGCGCTCGCCCTCCCGATCGACGAGCTCCTCGATGCGGAGCAGGTGACGTTCGTCGGTCGGGGCCCGGCGGTCGGTCTCACGTTCGAGGCCGCGCTGAAGACGCGAGAGGCAGCGCAGTTCTGGGCCGAGTCCTACCCCGCCATGGACTACCGGCACGGTCCGATCGCGATCGCCCAACCGGGCCGTCTCGTCTGGTCGCTGGGCACTGCGCCCGAGGGACTCGCGGACGAGGTCGCAGTGACCGGCGCCCGCTTCGTCCAGCACGACCTCGACCCGATCGCGGGGCTCGTCGTGGTGCACCGGTTCGCGGTCGCCCTCGCCGAAGGGCGCGGTCTCGACCCCGACAACCCGCGTTCGCTCACGCGTTCGGTCATCCTCACCTGATGGGCCCCGCAGGCGCGGTGCTCGGGGTCGACGTCGGCGGCACGGGCATCAAGGCCCGACTGACCGGTGCCGACGGACTCGTCCTCGACGAGACCCGCGTGCCGACGCCGCGAGGCGACGCCGATGCGACATCCCTCGCCGTCGTCGTCGCGGACCTCACCGAACGGGCCCTGCGGCGCGCCGACCTCGACGCGGTCGGCCTCGTGACACCCGGCGTCGTGGACGACCGAACGGGCACCGTCCTGCTCGCGGTGAACCTCGGGTGGCGGGACGTCCCCGTGCGGGACCGCGTCCGAGCCGAGCTCGCCAGCCGGGGGATCGACCTCCCGCTGGCGTTCGGGCACGACGTGCGTGCCGGGGCCCTCGCGGAGACCACCGGAACGGCGCCGTCGCTCGCGCGCGGATCGGTCGCCTTCGTCCCCGTCGGCACCGGACTCGCGAGCGCACTCGTCGTCGACGGCGTCGTCGTCGGGGGCGGCGGGTGGGCAGGGGAGATCGGCCAGGTCCGGATCCCCACCGGGCCGCACGCAGGGCGCCGGGTCGAGGAGATCGCGTCCGCCGGGGGAGTCGCCCGTCGTTCGGGCACCGCTACGGCGCACGAGGCGATGCTGCGCGTCCGTGCCGGGGACGCCGTTGCGACGAGGGTCTGGCAGGAGTGCATCGACGTGCTCGCCGACGCGCTGGCGTGGACCACGACGGTCGCCGGATGCCACACGATCATCGTCGGCGGGGGACTGGCCGAGTCCGGTCCGCTGCTCCTCGATCCGCTCCGGGCGGCGCTCGTCGATCGTCTCCCGGGGCTGCGCGTCCCGGCCCTCGAGCGGGCGCGGCACGGGGATGCCGCCGGCGCCATCGGCGCCGGCCTGCTTGCGCGCGCGGCCGCCCGGACCGAGGTGCACGCATGAGCACCCTGCTGCGTGCACGGCGGATCCTGACCGCGACGGACGACCTCCACGACGGTTGGTTGGCGGTCGACGACGCCGGCACGGTCATCGGCAGCGGATCCGGAACGCCCCCGCGGACCGAGACGGCGGTCACGATCGAGGGCACGGTGCTGCCGGGCGCGGTCGACCTGCACGCCCACGGCGCGCTCGGCCACGACTTCGCCACAGCCTCGGTGGACGGTGCGGCACGCGCCGCGGGCCACCACCACGCCCGCGGGACCACGTCGCTCGTCGCGTCCGTCGCCACGGGCCCGGTGCCCGAGACGATCGCAGCACTCCGGCGCCTCAGCGGACTCGTGACCGCGGGCACACTCGCCGGGCTCCACCTCGAGGGACCGTGGCTGTCACCCGCGCGTCGCGGCGCCCACCGGGCCGACCTCCTGCACGCACCGGACCCGGCGGAGCTGGACGCCTTCCTCACGGCGGCCGACGGCGCACTCCGGATCGTCACGCTCGCACCGGAGCTCCCCGGAGCGACGGACGCCGTCCGTCACCTCGTCGATGCGGGGGTCGTCGTCGCGATCGGTCACACCGATGCCTCCGCCGACGAGGTACGCGCAGCGATCGACGAGGGTGCCGCCCTCGTCACGCACCTGTTCAACGGCATGCCCCCACTGCACCACCGCCGGCCCGGGCCGGTCGGCGTCGCGCTGACCGACGACCGTGTCCTCGTCGAGTGCATCGTCGACGGGCACCACCTCGATCCCTCGACGGTCGAACTCGTGCAGCGAGCCGCGCCGGACCGTCTGGTGCTCGTGTCGGACGCGATGGCCGCCACGGGTTGCGGCGACGGTGAGCGCGTGATCGCGGGTTCGGCGGTGTCGGTGCGCGACGGCGTCGCGCTGCTCGCCGACGGGTCCTCACTCGCCGGGAGCACGATCACCGTGCAGGACGGCGCCCGACGTCTCCTCGACGGCGGGACCCCGCTGCCCGCGGTCGTCGCGGCGACCTCGACCCGGCCGGCACGCGTGCTCGGTCTGCCGGCGCCGCTCACGGTCGGCGCTCCGGCCGACGTGGTCGTGATCGACGAGGCTCCGGGGACCGCGGTCTCCAGCCACGGCGCGCAGTCCGCCCCGTGGCGTGTGCTCGACCTGCGCACGATCCCGGCGGTGGCCCGGTGATCCTCGTCGTGACGCCGAACCCCGCGGTGGACGTGACGTACCGCGTCGCCGGACAGCGCGTCGGGACGACCCAGCGCGTCCTGGACGTCGCTCGGCGCCCGGGTGGCAAGGGCCTGAACGTCGGACGGGTGCTCGATGCCGTCGGGATCCCGTCCCGAGCGGTCCTTCCCCTCGGCGGAGCTGCCGGTCGGTGGATCGCCGACGGCCTCGACGCCCTCGGCCTCGCGCACGTCGACGTCGCCGTGACGGGGGAGACCCGCACCACGGTGACCGTCGTCGACGACGTCGAGCACCCGACGATGTTCGGCGAACCCGGACCCGCGGTGACGGCCGACGAGTGGGCCGCGGTCACCGACGTGGTCGGTCAGCAGCTCGACGGCGGTACCGGCTTCCTCGTCGTCTCGGGCTCGTTGCCGCACGGCACCGACCCCGGTGTCGTCGCCGACTGGGTGACCGCTGCTCGGGCGCGAGGGGTCCCGAGCCTCGTCGACTGCGCGGGTGACGCCCTCCTCGCGGCTGCCGACGCCGGCGCGACGATCTGCAAGCCCAACCGCGACGAGCTCCTCGAGGCGACCGGCGCCGTGGACGAACGGAGCGGCGCCCTGGATCTGCTCGACCGCGGCGCAGGAGTCGTCGTCGTGTCCCGCGGTGCAGACGGCCTGGCGGCACACACGCGCACGGACGTCGTCGAGGTCCGCGCGGTCCCGGGCGTCTCCGGCAACCCGACCGGCGCCGGCGACGCGGCCACCGCCGGGCTCCTCGCGGCGCTGGTGCGCGCGTCGTCCGACGGCGCGACGAACCCGACGACCGCCTCGTCCGTGCCCCGCGTCGACCACGCCGCGCTCCGATCCGCTGCCGCCTTCGGCGCCGCCGCCGTCCTGCGCCCGGTCGCGGGCGAGGTGGACCCCGACGCGGTCGATGGCTTCCTCGCGGACGGCGTCCGCACCCCGTCCGGCGCACACGCCTCCGATCCGACCTGGAGCCCCGCATGATCACCGACCTCGCCCTCACCGGACTGCTCGACGCCGCACGGAGCGCACACCGCGGTGTCGGGGCGTTCAACGTGGTCCTGCTCGAACACGCCGAGGCGATCGTTGCCGGCGCCGAGCGAGCGGGGCTCCCCGTGGTCCTGCAGATCAGCGAGAACTGCGTCCGCTACCACGGTGGCCTCGCTCCGATCACGACGGCGACCGCGGCGATCGCACGCGCGGCGGACGTCGAGGTCCTCGTACACCTCGACCACATCGAGGACCCCGAGCTGGTGTTCGCCGGCATCGACCTCGGGGTGGACTCGATCATGTACGACGGATCGCACCTCGAGTTCGCCGCGAACGTGGACGCCACCCGTCGCCTGGCAGTCCGGTGCCACGACGCCGGGGTCGCGATCGAGGCCGAGCTCGGCGAGGTGGGCGGCAAGGACGGCGTGCACGCTCCCGGAGTGCGCACCGATCCGCAGGACGCTGCTGCCTTCGTCGCGGACACCGGCGTCGACGCGCTGGCGGTCGCGGTCGGGACGTCCCACGCGATGCAGACCCGCGAGGCATCGGTGGACCGGGCGCTGGTCGAGGAGCTCCGTGCTGCGGTGCCGGTCCCGCTCGTCCTGCACGGGTCCTCGGGCCTGTCGGACGACGAGCTGCAGGCTGCGGTCCGGGCAGGCATGACGAAGATCAACATCTCCACGCACCTGAACGGTCTCTTCACCAGGGCCCTGCGAGCAGTGCTCGACGACGGTCCCGACGTGGTCGATCCGCGCAAGTACGTGTCCGCAGGTCGTGACGCCATCGCGACCGAGTCGGCCCGGCTGCTGACGCTGCTCCACGGCTGACCGGGGTCAGCAGAGCGGGACGTTCACCGCGAGACCGCCC
This sequence comes from Curtobacterium sp. A7_M15, assembly GCF_030705415.1. Lineage (GTDB taxonomy): Bacteria > Actinomycetota > Actinomycetes > Actinomycetales > Microbacteriaceae > Curtobacterium. Next base: position 12,056 of record NZ_JAUZED010000023.1, read on the forward strand.
ATCGCGGTCTCCTTGTACTTCGTGGACATGTCGGCGCCGGTCTGCCGCATCGTCTCGACGACCTGGTCGAGCGACACGTGGTGCACGCCGTCGCCCCGGAGCGCCATGCGTGCGGCGTTGATCGCCTTGTTCGCCGCGATGGCGTTCCGCTCGATGCACGGGATCTGGACGAGTCCACCGATCGGGTCGCAGGTGAGCCCGAGGTTGTGCTCCATGGCGATCTCGGCGGCGTTCTCGACCTGCTCGGGGGTCCCGCCGAGCACCTCGGCGAGCCCGGCTGCTGCCATCGACGCAGCCGAACCCACCTCACCCTGGCATCCGACCTCGGCCCCGGAGATCGACGCCCGCTCCTTGTAGATCGAGCCGACCGCGCCCGCGGTGAGCAGGAAGCGCACCACGGTGTCGTCTCGGTTCGCGGCCGTGACCGTCGGGACGTAGGTCAGTGCGTAGTACAGGACGGCAGGGATGATGCCGGCGGCGCCGTTCGTCGGCGCCGTGACGACGCGCCCGCCGGTGGCGTTCTCCTCGTTGACGGCCATCGCCGTGAGGTTCACCCACTCCATCGCGAAGAGGGGGTCGTGCGCGGGGTCGTCGGCGGTGAGCTGCTCGAACCAGTTCGCGGCTCGGCGTCGCACGGTGAGCCCGCCCGGGAGCGTGCCGGAGCGTCCGACGGACCGTTCGACGCAGGACTCCATGACGTCGTGGATGCGCAGGAGGCCCGCGCGCACGTCGTCGGCGCTCCGCGTGGCGGTCTCGTTGGCGAGTGCGACCCCGCTGACCGGCAGACCGCTCGATGCGCAGGCGGCGAGGAGCTCGGCGCCGCTCGAGAACGGGTACGGCACGGCGTCGTCGACCGGGATCGCAGCCTCGGCGACCTCCCCCTCGGAGTCGTTCGTGATGAAACCCCCGCCGATCGAGTAGTACGTCTCCTCGGCGATGGTCGTCCCGGACACGTCAGCGGCGCGCAACCGCATCGCGTTCGGGTGCCGGGGCAGCATGGTCAGCGGGTGGAGCACGATGTCGGCGAGCCGGAACGGCACGCTCGTCCCGCCCGCGAGCCGGAGCACGCCGGTCTCCTCGAGCTCGGCGAGCGACGCGGTCACGGCGTCCGGATCGACGGTCTCGGGGTCCGATCCCATCAGGCCGGCGACGACGGCACCGAGGGTCCCGTGGCCGTGACCGGTCGAGGCCAGCGAGCCGTACAGGTCGACGGCGATCGTCGCGACCGGGGCTCCGGTCAGGCGGGACGCGAAGGCGCGTCCCGCTCGCATCGGTCCGACGGTGTGGGAACTCGAGGGACCGATCCCGATGCTGAACAGATCGAAGACGGAGACCGGCACCCGGCCACACTAACCCGTCCGGACGGGAGGGGGATCAGCGCCGCGAGCCCTGGCTCGGCATGAGGATCCAGAGCACGACGTAGGCGATCCAGAGCGGCCCGGGGAAGAAGCTCAGGATGACCCAGGCGATGCGGACGAAGGTGCGGGACCAGCCGAACCGGTCGGCGATGCCGGCACAGACCCCGGCGAGGAGACGACCGGTGCGGGGGCGGATGAGTGTGTTCATGGGGTCGACGCTACGGACCGCGACCCCGACGCCACATCCGGGGGACACCCTGATCATTGGTGGGGACAACCCCACCATCGATCCACAGCCCGCCTTGTGGACCGCTCCATCCGCGCCGACATGGGAGACTGACGGCATGCCCATCCTCAACAAGGACATGCAGGTCTGCATCTCACTCGCCGCCAGGCCGAGCAACATCGGCACCCGCTTCCACAACTTCCTCTACGACGAACTCGGGCTGGAGTTCGTCTACAAGGCGTTCACCACGACCGACCTCCCCGGCGCGGTGACCGGCATCCGGGCACTCGGCATCCGTGGCTGCTCGGTCTCGATGCCCTTCAAGGAAGCGATCATCCCGCTCGTCGACGTCATCGAGGATTCGGCCGCCGCGATCGAGTCGATCAACACCGTGGTGAACGACGACGGCGTCCTCACGGCGTCGAACACCGACTACGAGGCGGTCGCGTCGCTGCTCGCCTCGCACGCCGTCGATCCGTCAGCGAGCGTGCTGCTCCGCGGCTCCGGCGGCATGGCGAAGGCGGTCACCGCGGCGTTCCGGGGTGCCGGGTTCGACGACCTCACCGTGGTCGCCCGCAACGAGCAGGCGGGGCCCGCGCTCGCCGCGCAGTACGGGTACGAGTGGGTCGCGCACGAGCAGGACGCACCCGTCACCGACGTCCTGGTGAACGTCACGCCGCTCGGGATGCGCGGCGACCAGCAGGACACGCTCGCCTTCGACCAGGACCGCGTCGGTGCGGCGACGACCGTGTTCGACGTGGTCGCCTTCCCGTCCGAGACGCCGCTGATCCGCGCTGGGCGCGCTGCCGACAAGCACGTCATCACCGGTGCCGAGGTGGTCGCACTGCAGGCCGCGCGACAGTTCGAGCGGTACACGGGGGTCGCGCTGACCGACGACCAGGTCCGCCGCGCGAGCGAGTTCAGTCGCAGCGAGGAGCGGGAGAACCTAGGCTGATCGGATGCTCTCCCGACGCGACGCCGCCGTCCGGCTCGACATCCCGCTCGAGATGGCGACCCGGCACGGGCTCCCCTCGCACCTCACCGAGACCGAGCTCAGGGCGATCGAGCAGGACCCGCCCGCCTGGCTCGTGCAGTCCCGCGCGAACCGCACCGGCACCAAGAAGGTCTGGGTCCGCCTCGAGTGCGTGGTCTGCGGCTTCACGGAAGAGGCTCGCCCGAAGAAGTGGTGGCCCGACTGGGACCACCTGATGTGCGACTACCACGAGCCCTACCAGGCACCGGCCCCCGCCGCGGGCTCCACCCGGCACGAGGTCGAGGGGATCGGCAGCCGTTTCGTCGCCCTCGTCGACAGCCGGCCGTAGCGACACGACCGCGCGTCGGACAGGAGGCGGTGCCGACCCGCACCGCGTCGGACAGGAGGCGCGGTGCACGCCCGCACCGCGCCTCCCGTCCCTCAGGACGTCGCGGCGCGACCCGCGGCCACCCAGCCGAGCCGCCGCAACGTCTCGCGGTTGCGGATCCAGATCATCGGCTGCAGCAGGAAGTCCGGTACCCAGGAACCCGGCCCCGCCACGGCGTTCTCCACGATGGTGACCTTGCAGCCACGACGGTGCTCCTCGACGGTGAGCTCGACCCGGGCCTCACCGATGGGCCACCCCTTCGGCTGGATCACCATGCGGTGTGGGGCCTCCCACTCGAGGACCGTCGTCACGTCGTCGATCACGAACGGCCAGACGCCGAACGAGTGGTGCAGGCGGGTCCCGACCGCGGGCCATCCGGGGTCCTGCCCGCGCATCCGCGAGGCGCCGACGACCCATGTCGTGAAGAGCCAACCGTCCGCGAGCACGTCGAAGACGTCCTCCGGGCGGCAGTGCAGGATGCGGACGTTCTTCGCCATGATCAGTCCTCCGGTGAGAGTTCGACGTGCTCGGGGAGCCCGAAGGTGTGCCGCAGGGCGCTCCGGGCTGCGTGCCAGCCGGCCATGCCGTGCACACCGGGGCCCGGGGCGGACGCCTCGGAACAGAGGTACATGCCGCCGCCCATCCGCCACGGATCGGACGACAGCACCGGGCGTTTGACGAGCTGCCAGAAGCTCGCAGCGCCCGCGGCGATGTCTCCGCCCACGTAGTTCGGGTTGTACGCGGCCATCTCGGCTGCGGTGCGGCTGCTCGACTGCAGGATCGTGTCGCGGAACCCGGGTGCGAAGCGCTCGATCTGCCGGGTGATGGCCTCGGTCTGGTCCACGTCGGACCCTGCGGGGACGTGCGCGTAGGCCCAGAAGACGTGCTTGCCCCTCGGCGCGCGGCTCGGGTCGACCACGGTGGGCTCCGACCCCAGCACGTACGGTCGCTCGGCGTGCCGTCCGCGTGCGACCGCGCCCTCGGCGGCAGCGATCTCGGAACGGGTCCCGCCGATGTGCACCGTGCCGGCTCGGCGCAGCGCCTCGTTCGTCCACGGGACCGGGTCGGAGAGCGCGAAGTCGACCTTCGCGGCGGCGTTGCCGAAGCGGAAGCGCCGGAGCGCTCCGCGTCGCGGCGTCGGGATCTGCTTCCCCGCGATCCGCAGCATGCCGGGGACGCTCGTGTCGAAGAGCACCGCCTTGGCCGGCGTGAGGTCGGCGAGCGAGCGGACCTCGCGACCGGTCTCGATGCGGCCACCGTGCGCGACGAGGTCGGCGGCGAGCGCGTCGACCATCGCCTGGCTGCCACCGATCGGGACGGGCCAGCCCCGCGCGTGGGCGTAGGCGCCGAGGGACAGCGCGGCGGCGGCCGTCGCGAGCGAGGGCATGTGCTGGATCGAGTGGGCTGCGACCCCGGAGACCATGGCGGGCGCGACCTCGTCGCGGAAGCGCAGGTTCCATGCGCCCGTGCCCTGTTCCAGTGCGCGCAGTCCGAACCGGAGGACGCTCACCGGGTGTCGCGGGACGTGCAACAGCGCGTCGGTCGCGAAGTCGGCGACCTGGTCGGCGCTGCCGGACAGGGGTGCCATGAGCTGCCGGAACGCCGGACCGTCGATGCCGAGCGACTCCGCGGTGCGTGCGAGGTCCCGGTACGCGATGCCCGCACGGCCGCCGTCGAGCGGGTGCCCGTACTGGACCTCGGGGAGGCGGAGTTCGATGCGGTCCTCGAGGCGGAACCGTCGGAAGAACTCGGACTGCAACGCCATCGGGTGCACGGCGGAGCACACGTCGTGCAGGAACCCGGGCAGCGTGAGTTCGGCGGTCCGGGCGCCACCGCCGATGGTGTCACCGCGCTCGACGACCTCGACCGACAGCCCCGCTCGCGCGAGCGTCACCGCCGCCGCGAGTCCGTTCGGTCCGGCTCCGACGACCACCGCATCCACCATGCACCCGAGCCTAGGGTCCCGCTGCTGCGCGCAGTCTCGGTCGGGACGGTCCGCTGCGGACCGGAGGCGCGGTTCGGTGCCGCCCCACGCCTCCGGTCCGTCGTCGGGCGCGGTCCAGGGCCGTTCCCGGTTCCGCCGCTGACCGTTCCGGTTCACGAACCCCGGGAATCGCGAACCAGAACGGTCGACGCACCGACGGACTCGACGCATCCGGCCGAGCGCGCGGGAACGATGGACCCGCTCGGCGACAGGACCCGGGAACGTGTCGGACGCTCTGCCGTCCTGGCAGCCGGGGAGGTCAGACGCGCGCGGCGTCCGGGTCGGCGGGGTCCGACCCGTCGTCGCCCGCGTCCGCCGCGTCGGGCTCGTCGGCGTCGACCGGGGACGTCCCCACCGGGTGCTCCGCGAGGAGCGCCGCGAAGTCCTCGTCGAGCATCTGCTGGAGCCGGTCGTCGCGCCCGACCTCGTAGTCGTCCGCGGGGCGCTGTGCCCACCCGAGCCGCCCGACGACGGTCGTGCCGATGTCGTCCCAGGCGCGGGCACGAGCGGCGAGGACGATGCCGTCGACGAAGCCCTTGTCGTCCCGTCGCTTGTCGAGCATGGTGGCGAGCTGCTCGTACGTCGCTTCGCGCGTGCGGAGCTTGAGGTCGTCACCGCGGCGGTAGTCGTGCTGGTGCCGCGAGCGGCCCTTCTGCTTGCTCGACCTCGAGCGGATCTCGCGCATCCGGGCGGCGTCGCCGCGCTGTTCCTCGGCCATGCGGTGGAGTTCCTCGCGCGTGGCGTCGGCGATCACGGCATGGTCGAAGTAGCCCTCGTCGCGCAGGGCGTTCGTGATGACCCGGTTGGCGACGGCGATCGTGACCGCGGCCTTCGCGATGAGGAAGCCCTCGTCGACGGCGCGCTTCAGTTCGACCTGACTGACGGGCCGGTCGCGCACGTCGTGCTTGCTGCGTCGTCCGAACAGGGCCATGCAGTCGACGATACCGGCGTCCGGTGACCATCCGTCCGCAGGTGGACCCGGATCAGGCCCGGGAGGGACGACGTGCCTCCCACGGACCCGTACCGTCGGGTGCATGGTCACCTCCCCGGAATCCCCCCGCACCGGCCTCGGCACGGCGAGCCTCGTCCTCGGCGTCTGCTCCTTGCTCGCCGGATGGACGTTCGTCGCGCCGATCGTCGGGCTGTGCCTCGGGATCGCCTCGCGGAGCCGGGAGCCGTTCGCCCGCGGACGCGCCGGGTGGGGCATCCTCCTGAACCTCGTCGCGCTGGCGGTGTGGATCCTGCTGCTCGTCCTGCTCCTCGTCGGCGGGGTGTTCGCCGTGTGGTCGGGAGCGACGCAGGGTCGCTGACGCGGAGTACTGCGCCCCCGGACGGTCGTCGCGCCCCGTCTCTCCGGGGCGCGACGACCACAGCGG
>NZ_JAUZED010000023.1:18370-32793 GCF_030705415.1 Curtobacterium sp. A7_M15
CCCCCCGGCTCCCCCCCCCCCCGCGGCCCGCCGCCCCCCCCCCGCCCCCCCCCCCCCCCCCCACCACAGCGGGGCGCGAACGCGAACGCCCGGAACCGAACGCGCGGAACCGAACGCGCGAATGCGGACGCCCGAACGCCCGGACGCGAACGCCCCCCGGACCGCTCAGAGCACGAGGCCGTACACCGCCACGTCGACCCGCACCGGCCCGAGGGGCATCGCACTGTGCAGCGTGCCCTCGTAGGTGAACCCGAGCCGCTCGGCGAGGCCGCGACTGCGCACGTTGTCGACCGCCGTCCGGATCTCGGCCCGCGCGGCGCCCCGCGCCCGAGCCACGCCGACGAGGACGGTGGCGGCACGCCGGGCGACACCCCGTCCCTCCTGGGCCGCATCGACCCAGTAGCCGAGCGACGCCTGCCCCAGGTACGGGTCGAAGGCCAGCGAGGCGGCGCCCACGACCCGGTCGTCCTGTCGGATGACGCAGGGGAGCGCGCGGTCCATCGCGTACTGGCCGAGCAGGTGTTCGGTGTGCAGGCTGATCGTCTCGACGGTCTGTTCCTGCCACGCCCACGGCTCCGCGGCACGGAGTCGTTCGGTGTTCGCGACGACGAGTTCGTGCAGCGGCCGGACAGTGGAGAGGTCGCGCAGGGTCAGCGTGTACCCGTCCCCGAGGTCCCGTCCGAACGCTGCCACCCCTCCAAGGTAGGCACGTGCGCGCCTACTCGTACCGGAGCGCCTCGATCGGGTTCTGTCGGGCCGCCCGACGTGCCGGCAACGTGCCCGCGAGGAAGGCGATGAACATCACCACGAGGATGATCGTGATCACGGAGGACGGGGCGAACTGCATGATCTGCAGGCCCGGCAGGTCCTTGAGCACCGTGCCGGCGAGGACGTTCGAGATCCCGGTGCCGAGCAGGATCGCCACGCCCGCGCCGATCGCGCTGCCGAGGAACCCGATGAACACCGCCTCGAGCGAGAACAGCGTGTAGACCTTCCCGCCGCCCATGCCCATCGCCTTCATCAGCCCGATCTCACGGGTGCGCTCCTGCACGCTCATGAGCAGCGTGTTGATGATGCCGAACCCGGCCGCGACGAGCGCGATCACGGCGAAGGCGTTGAGCACGCCGACGATGCCGTTGATGACCGTCTGGAACTGCCCGAGCTGGTCCTGGATGGTCTGGCCGGTGTACCCGTCCTTCGCCAGGGCGCTCTTCACGCTGCTCGACGACGCGCCGCTGTCGAGCGTGGCGGTGGCGCTGGCGTACGAGGTGGCGATCGACGAGGGCTTGCCGGTCTCCTGCGCGGCCTGCATCGCGTCGGTGAGCGCGGCGTTCGCACCCGCACCGCCGCCGAACAGGGACTCGTTCTGCACGCCCGCGATCGTGGCGGTCAGGGTGTGTTCCCTGCCCTGGTAGTCGTCGACGGCGATGGTCAGCTGCTTGCCGACGGCGGCCTTCGCGCTGCCGAGCCCGAGGTTCTCGAGGTAGTTCGTCGGCAGCAGCACCTGGTTGCCGGCGGAGGACGCGTCGTCGAGCTGCTTCCCGGCGGCGAGGTCGGCGTCGAGCTCCCCCGCGTTCGCCGCGATGTCGACGACGTACTTGCCCTTCGCGTCGTACTCGACCCACTTCGTGCTCAGCGCGACGGCCGGTCGGACGGTGCGTATGCCCGACACGTCCTCGATCTTCGAGACATCGGACTGCGACAGGTAGGCGAACGAGGCCGGTCCGCGGTCGACGCTCTGGCTCGACTCGTCGGGGTCGTACTTCGCCGGCCCGGAGTCGGTCGAGGTCTCGACGGCCTTGGTGATCGTCAGCGACCCGGTGTCGCCGATGGAGGCCACCTGGGTGTCGATGTAGTTGCTGACCCCGGTGCCGATGGCCGAGGTCAGGGTGATCGTGAACGCGCCGATGAAGATCGCGATCACCGTCAGCGTGGTGCGCAGCTTCGACCGGAACGTGTTCGCGACCGCGGTGCGGAAGAGGTCGAGGACGTTCATGCGGAGTGCCTTCCGTGGGTCGCCGGCGCGTCGACGACGTCGTCGCTCCCGCCCACGATGAGGCCGTCGCGCACGTTGACGCGACGGTCGCAGCGTTCGGCGAGTTCCTCGTCGTGGGTGACCACGACGAGCGTGATGCCCCGGTCGCGCTGCAGGCCGAAGAGCATGTCCTCGACCACCTGCCCGGTGTTCGTGTCGAGGTTGCCGGTCGGCTCGTCCGCGAAGATGACGCTCGGTTCGCCAACCAGTGCCCGCGCGATGACCACGCGCTGCTTCTGCCCGCCGGAGAGGTCGTTCGCGTCGTTCTTCGCCTTGTCCGCCAGGCCGAGGGCGTCGAGCGCAGCCATGCCCCGGCGCTTCCGCTCGGCACCGGAGACGCCGGCGATCTTCAACGGGAGCACGACGTTCTCGAGCACCGAGGTCTTCGGCGTGAGGAAGAACTGCTGGAAGACGAACCCGAAGGTGCTGTTCCGCGTGCGGTTCACCTGCCGCGCGCTGAGCGTGGCAGCGTCCGTGCCGTCGAGGAGCACCTGCCCTGCCGACGGCTTGTCGAGCAGCGCGAGGAGGTGCATGAGCGTGGACTTGCCGGAGCCGGACTTGCCGACGATCGCGAGGCTCTCACCCTGGTCGACCTGCAGCGACACCCCCTTGAGCGCGTCGAACCGTGTCGCGCCGCGGCCGTAGGTCCTGGCGAGGCCACGGGCCTCGAGCACGGGAGTGGTCATGTGCCCACCGTACTGTCCGCTGCACGACTGCAAGTTTGCGTTCGCTGTAGAAGTCGTCACAGCCCGGTTACAGTCGGGCCATGCCCGACACCCCGCCCGCCTCTCCTGCCTCCTCGGCCGGCTCCTCGGCCGCCTCCGGGATGGGCCTCCGCGACCGCAAGCGGCTCGAGACCCGGCACCGAATCGCCGAGGCGGCACGCACCCTCGCACTCGAACAGGACATCGACCGCACCACGATCGAGCAGATCGCGGCGCGCGCCGACGTCTCGCCCCGGACGTTCTTCAACTACTTCGAGAGCAAGGAGGACGCGGTCCTCGGGCACACCGAACTCGACCTCGCGCCCGAGACGCTCGACGCCCACCTGGCCACCGTCGCGGGGGAGCCGGCGGCACAGGCCGTGGTCGACCTGGCGTTCCTGGTGTTCGGCGAGTCCTTCGGCGACGAGCGCGAGCGGCTCGCCCGGAAGGAGGTGATCGTGCGCTTCCCGCAACTCATGCGCCGTCAGGTCTCCCGGATGACCACGGTCGCCGAGGCCATGACGGGCGCGGTCGGGACGATCCTCGAGCGCGATCCGGCCTGGGGTCCGGACGCGGCCACGCCCCAGGCGGCCGAGATGCTGCTCGGCATGTGCATGACCGGGCTGCGGAGTTCGGCCCGCCACGAGGGGTCCGACCCGGAGGAGGTCCGCGCGCGGGTCGTCGCGACGATCCGTGACACCGCGACCCGCATCGCCTCGAGTCGTTGACACAGGCGGGAGCACGCATCACACTTGATATGTGAAATTCTTGGCGCGATGGCCCCAGCCCGTGATCATCGGTTCGCTCGTGACGGCCGTCGCCTGCATCGGCATCACGGTGCCGTCCGCCTGGTCGGACGAGGCGGCGACCCTGACCAGCACCGGCCGCGGCTGGCCGGAGCTCTGGACCGAACTCGGCACGATCGACGCCGTCCACGGCTTCTACTACGCCCTGATCAGGCTGATCACGTCGGTGTTCGGGCACTCGCTCCTCACGATCCGCCTCGTCTCGGCCGTCGTCGTGGGCGTCACCGCGGCGCTGGTCGTCATCCTCGGACGGACCCTCGGCGGCCCCCGCCTCGGAGTCGCGAGCGGGATCGCGTTCGTCCTCGTGCCCCGGGTCGTGTGGGCAGCGGGCGAGGGCCGCATGTACAGCTTCGTCATGCTGGCCGCGGTCGGCTCGACCCTGCTGCTGCTCGCGGCTGCACGACGCACGGCAGCTCCGGCCCGCAGGGCATGGGCGCTGTACGGGTTGGTCGCGGCCCTCGGCGTCCTCCTCAACCTCTGGCTCGTCCTGCTCGTCGTCGCGCACGGTGCCGCCCTGCTGCTCGTGGCTCGGTCGGCCGGGCGCCGGAGCACTCTGGCCGCCTGGCGTGTCGCACCCCGTGCCCTCGCCGGGTGGACCGTGGTAGCCGGAGCCATCGGCCTCGGCACGGTCCCCTGGGCCGTCGCGCTGATGTCGCAGTCTCGGCAGGTCGCGTGGATCGAACCCGTCTCCGCCCGGACGATCCGCTTCTTCGTCGTGGACGGGTGGTTCCGATCCGCCATCGACTTCTCCCCCGAGGGCGTGCTCACACTCGCCATCGTCCCGGTCGCCTGGGCCCTGATCGGCATCGCGGTGCTCTCCACGATCCGGTCGCGCGTCCTCGACCGGCGTCGCGCGCACGGCCGGTCCGTCCGCGCAGGCTCTTCCCTGGTCGACCCGGTCCTGTTCGTCCTGCCCCTGGCGTTCCTGCCCAGTCTCCTGCTCATCACCGCCACGGCGGCCGGCATCCGGTCGTACGCGCCCCACTACGCGTCGATGAGTGCGCCGTTCGTCGCGGTGCTCCTCGCGACCGGTGTCCTCGCGCTCGGTCGCAAGTGGCTGCGCGTCCTCGCCGGCGCCCTCCTCGTGGCGACCGCGGTGCCGAACCTCGTGGCGCTGCGGCTGCCCGCGACGAAGGCCGACGGGTACTGGGCACCGACCGCCGCGACGGTTGCCGAACAGCGCAACTCCGACGACGCCGAGGGCGTGTGGTTCGGCTCGCTCGACGACGCTCCGTGGGCGAACGCGCACCTCGTCTCGATCGCCTACCCGCAGGCGTTCGACGGCATGCGCGACCTCGGCACGGTGACCGATGCAGCGCGCGACGGGCACCTCTGGGGGGCGAACGGTGAGCCGGCTCAGCTGCTCCCCGAGCGGACCGCCGGCCTCGACCGGGTGTGGTTCCTCGGCAATGAGCGGGGCGACTCCGAAGGCCGCCGGGTCGCCGCGACGCTCTCGCGACTCGGCTTCGAGCGCACGGACCGGACCGTTGTGGGCGCCGGCGTCGTCGATCGGTGGGAGCGCGTCACGGCTTCGTGATGAAGCCCTCCTCCACCATCCAGTCGAAGGCGACGTCAGCGGGCTCCCGCCCCTCGACGTCGACCTGGCGGTTCAGCTCCTGCAGCACGGCGTCGGTGAGCTTCGGCGAGATCTGGTCGTAGATGCCCTCGAGTTGCGGGTACTCCTGCAAGGTCGCCGAGTCGAGCACGGGCGCGACGTTGTACGCCGGGAAGAAGCCCTCGTCGTCCTCGAGCACGGTGAGCCCGAGCGACTTGATGCGGCCGTCGGTGGTGAAGACCTCACCGAAGTTGCACTTCCCACGGTCGGTCGCGGTGTAGACCGTCCCGGTGTCGAGGATGCTGACGTTCTTCGTCGGGATGCCGTTGTCACCCGAGCCGCCGAGCTCGAGCCCGTACTTCGCGAGCATCGGCTTGAACCCGTCGGCACGCGAGTTGAACTCCGACTCGACGCAGAACGTGCGCTCGCTGACGGGGAGCTTCGTGATGTCGGACAGGGTCGTGATGCCACCGAGCTCCGACACGGCCTCGTCGCGGACGGCGAAGGCGTACGTGTTGTTCATCGGCGCCGGCTCGAGCCACGTGAGACCGTTGCCGGCGTCTTCCTTCTTCACCGCTTCCCACTGCTCGGTCTTGTCCGGGATGCCCTCGCTGTGGCCCATGAACGTCAGCCAGGCCGTACCCGTGTACTCGTACGTGAAGTCGGCGCTGTGCGAGGTCATGAGCTCGCGGACGGCGACGCTCCCCGGCACGTTCGTCTCGTCGGTGACGTCGAACCCGGCGGCCTTCGCGGCGAGCACCGCGATCTTGCCGAGCACGAGCTGCTCGGTGAAGTTCTTCGACGTCACGGTGATGTGCGCGCCGTCCGGCAGGTCGTCGATGCGCTGGATCGAACCGGGGTCCGCGGCGGGGACGAACGACGTCGCCGGCTGCAGGCCGCAGCCGGTCAGCACGAGGGCGGCTGCGCCGGCCACAACCGTCGCGCTCGCGATGCGGCGACGGGCGGTCGGACGGGAGGCGCGGCGTGCGCCCCGCGGATCGGCACGCGTCCCACAGTTGGTCGCGCGCAGGGCGTCGGTCGCGTGGGTCATCGGAGTCCCTTCGGTCGTGCGACCGTCTCGACCACGCGGCCGATCCAGTCGATGGACAGGGCGAGGAGCGCCACCAGGAGCGCCCCGGAGACGAGGACCTTCGGCAGGAACAGGTTCACGCCCGTGGTGATGAGCAACCCGAGGCCACCGGCACCGACGAACGTCGCCAGGCTGGCGGTGCCGACGAGCAGCACCAGCGCGGTGCGGATGCCGGAGAGCATGACCGGCACGGCCAGCGGCAGCTCGACCTTCACGAGCACGCTGAACGCGCTCATGCCCATGCCGCGCCCGGCCTCGACCAGCCGCGAGTCCACGCTCTGGATGCCGATCATGGTGTTCCGGAGCACCGGCAGGATCGCGTAGAGCACGAGGGCGACGACGGCCGACCACGAGTTGAGGCCGAGCCACGCCGCGAGCAGCACGATGAGCCCGACTGCGGGTGCCGCCTGCCCGAAGTTGGCGACGGCGAGGACGTACACGCTCGCCCGGCGCAGGGGCCCGCGGGTGAGCAGGACGCCGAGCGGGATGCCGATCACGAGCACGAGCACGGTCGACTCGAGCGTCAACACCAGGTGCTGCCCGGTGAGCGCCAGGATGTCGGACGGGTTCAGGGTGCTGCGCTCGGTCGGCGTGAGGTCCGCCGTCGCGAGCCAGACCGCGAACCCCGCGAGCACCACGAGGATGGCGATCGGCTGGACGAGCAGCCCCTTCCAGCCGGTGCTGCTGCCGGCGCCCGTCCCGGCGGCGACCGCGCTCACAGGTCCTCCCCGCTCGTCGCCACCACGGGCGACGACGGCATGGTCTCGATCGGGTTCGTGTTCGTCCCGACCGGCGTGTACGCCTGCTCCTCGGCGGCAGCGGCGCGCGACCGGGTGATCGCGTCCATGACGGTCTCGACCGTGATCACGCCCTGGAAGGCTTCGCCACGGCCCGTGACGAGTGCGGCGCCGGCACTCGACACGAGCATGGTGTCGAGCGCGTCGTTCAGGGTCGCTGCTCCGCCGACGACCGGCAGGTCGGGCTCGATGCCCTCCGGGATCCGGTCGAGGCGCTCGAGCTGGCGGCGGGTCGGCCACCCGATCGGACGCTGTCGTCGGTCCACGACGACGGCGTGCCCGTGGCCGCCGGCCTCCTGCATGCGCTGCAGCACGGCCTTCGTCTCCTCGCCGGGCGAGCAGGTCACCGCCGGGGCGAGCTCGACGTCGCGGACCCGGTTCAGCGTGAGCTGCTTGAGCCCGGCGCCGGACCCGATGAAGTTCTCGACGAACTCGTTCGCCGGCTCCGCCAGGATCCGCTCGGGGGTGTCGTACTGCACGATGTGCGCGCCCTCGGTGAAGATGACGATCCAGTCGCCGAGCTTCACGGCCTCGTCGAAGTCGTGGCTGACGATCACGATCGTCTTGTGCAGCTCCTCCTGGATGCGGAGCAGCTCGTCCTGCAGTCGCTGCCGGGTGATCGGGTCGACCGCGCCGAACGGCTCGTCCATGAGCAGGACGGGCGGGTCCGCGGCGAGCGCCCGGGCGACGCCGACGCGCTGCTGCTGGCCGCCGGACAGTTCGCGCGGGAACCGGTCGCGGTACGTGTCGGGGTCGAGTGAGACGAGGTCGAGGAGCTCGTCGACGCGGGCCGCGATCTTCTCCTTCGACCACCCGAGCATCTTCGGGACGATCGCGATGTTCGCCGCGACGGTCATGTGCGGGAAGAGTCCACCGGCCTGGATCACGTAGCCCATGCGCCGACGGAGCTCGTCCGCGTCGATCCCGGTGACGTCGTCCTCGCCGACGACGATGCGCCCCTCGGTCGGCTCGATCAGGCGGTTGATCATCTTGAGGGTGGTCGTCTTGCCGCAGCCGGACGGGCCGACGAGCATGACGATCTTGCCGGCCGGGATCTCGAGCGTGATGCCGTCGACGGCGGGCTTGGTCTGGCCCGGGTACCGCTTCGTGACCTCGTCGAGCAGGATCCGGCGGCCGGTGACGTCGCCGTCGGGAACGGTGGTGGTGGCGGGGTCAGTGCTGGACACGGATACCTCTCGGGATGGTCAGACGGCCGAGGCCGAGGAGGAGCAGGTCGAGGACGAGGGCGAGCAGGACGACGCCCACCACCCCGACCGTCACGGAGTTCAGGGCGTTCGCGCCGCCGAGGCGGGACAGCCCGGAGAAGATGAAGCCGCCGAGTCCGGGGCCGAGCGCGTAGGCGGCGATCGCCGCGATCCCCATGACCATCTGCGCGGAGACCCGCACGCCGCTGAGGATGATCGGCCACGCCATCGGCAGCTCGACCTTGAGCAGGGTGCGGAACCGGCTCATGCCGATGCCCCGCGCCGACTCGACGACGGTCGGCGGGATCTCGGCGAGGCCGACGACGGCGTTGCGCAGGATCGGCAGCGTGGCGAAGAAGACGACCGTCACGACGGACGGCACGACGCCGAAGCCGAGCGGCACGATGAGCAGACCGATGACCGCGAAGGACGGGAGCGTCAGGCCGATCGCCGAGACCCCGTTCGCGACGGAGGTGAGCCGTTCGCTGCGGTAGACGAGTGTGGCGAGGACCACGGCGATGAGCGTCGCGAGCACCGTGCACTGGACCACCAGTGAGAAGTGCTGCCACGATGCGAACCAGATCTGGTCCCACCGCTCCCCGATGTACTGGAACACGCGCAGAACGCTCCCCTCCGGTCGGCCGAACGGCCCACGGATCGGGGCACGAATGGGTTCGAACCTACGCAGGGCGCGGGGGCGCTGCACAATCGAGGGGCGTCGACCGCGCAGGATCCTGCGGAATCACGAAGCCGGAAACCCCTGATCAACGGGGGATCGGCCGATCGACTCTGGGAGAACGGTAACGATCCCGAGCGGTCGTCGGCTATGCGTCGAGGTTCCGGAGTCCGGACCGTTCGGCGATGTCGACGAGGTGTTCGCGCCACGCGACCCACTCGTCGGCCGTCTTCTCGGCGAGGTTGCCGTCACCGTCGCCGGCGAGCCCGTCGAGCATCTCGCGCACGATGTCGGCGTGCCCGGCGTGCCGTGCCGTCTCGGTGACCATGTGCACGAGGATCCGGTGCAGGGTCACCTGCCGGCGGTCCTCCGGCCACCACGGCACGACCCCGATCGCGTCGAGGTCGAGCGCCTCGATCGTGGCATCGCTGTGCGCCGCGCTCCGGTGGTGGAACGCGACGATGTCGTCCATCGTCTCGTCGAGCGAGGCGTACATGTCCGCGCCGTCCTCGGCGTCGAGCCAGTCGGGTCGATCCGGCAGGGGACGGTCGAAGACCAGGCCGAAGTAGTCGGCCTGCACGGCCGCGACGTGCTTGACGAGCCCGAGCACGTTCGTCCCCGTGGGCGTGACGGGCCAGCGCGCCTGGCGTTCGGCGAGCCCGTCGAGCTTGGCGACCAGCGCCGCGCGGTGCTTCTGCAGGTACCGGTGCAGCGTCCGCTTGAGCACGTCGGCGTCGACGCCCCGCGCGGACCCTTCGTCCGACAGTGCCGACAGCCCGCTCGACGCGATGGTCGGTGCTGCCGGCGCCGGGTGGACCGCGGGGACCGGATCGGTGCTCGTCATGCCGTCGATCGTGCCACCGAACGCTCGCGGACGCGCTCCGACTCCTGCACGGCGACGCGTTCGGCCGTGAGCAGGAGCCCGGCGACCTCGCCGGCGTTCCGTGCCGGGGCGTCGTTCCAGCTGGTCAGGTCGCGCACCCGTGCCATCCGGACGTCCGGCGCCGGGCACCAGAGGACCGGGTGCCCCTCGTCGACGGCGAGCGCGTGCCACACCAGGTCGAGGGCGCGCTGGACCTGCTGCGAGTGCACGGCGTGCGGTCCTCCGGCAGCGGAGACCACCGAGCCGACCAGGCACGCGGCGACGAGGGGTCGCCCCTGCACGTCCATCGCCGCGGCACTGGAGGCCTTCCGCATCCGACCGTGCTCGTCGACGTACGCGAACCACGCGTGCTGGATCCACCCCCGTTCGATGACGCCGCGCGCCCCGGAGAGCAGCCGGGCGAGGTCGTCCAGCTCCTGCAACCGGGCTGCCACGCGGCGGTCGCGCGCTGCGGAACGGCGGGCGGAGAACCGGTCGAGGAGCCCGCGGAAGCCGGTGCGGGTCGGGGTGGACGGGACGGGAGAGGCGTCGGTGGCGACGTCGTGCTGGACGCGGAACTCGAGGGTCATGACGGCCCCTCCGATCTTCACGTGCACGGATTGGTGCGGTCACGATAGCCCCGCGCGGACTCAGTCGTCCAGCACTTCTCCGATCACCCTGCTCGCGACGGCGCGGAACGCGCGGTCGTCGGACAGGTGGAGTGCCGAACCGATCGAGACGGCCCAGGCACGCGCGCGTTCCCAGGTGTCGTCGTCGGCCGTGACGTGCGCTCGGAAGGTGCGTCGCGCCTCCCGGTCGAGCGTGAGCCACGCGGTGGCGAGGTCGACGGCCGGGTCGCCCGCCGTCACGTCGCCGAAGTCGACGACCGCCGACAGGCGGGTCCCGCCGTCCGGCGCGGTGTCGAGGAGCACGTTGAAGGGGTGCAGGTCGCCGTGCACCCAGACGGGAGGCCCGGCGTACGCGGGCAGCGCCGCCGCGGCCCGCCAGACTGCCGCGAGTTCTCGGGCCCGGGGCACGTCCGCCGTCGCGAGTCGCGTCAGGACACTGTCACTGCGCGTGGCGAGCGGCACGGCGCGGACGGGGTTGACGGGAGCGTCCGGCGGCGCGGGGACGTGCAGCAGTTCGACGAACGCGGCGAGCGCCTCGGCGACGCGGACACCGCCCGGTCGCTCGCCCGCCGGTTCGCCGGGCAGCCACCGGACCACGCTCCAGGACCACGGGTAGCCGAGCGCCGGGCGTCCGGTGCGGATCGGGTCGGGCACGGGGACGATCGGGGCGACCCGGTGCGCGATCTCCGGCAGCCACCGCTGCTCGTGCGCGATGAGCGCCGCAGCGGCCGCACGGCGGGGGAGCCGCACGGCGAGCAGGTCGCCGAGGCGGACCACGACGTTGTCCCAGCCGCTCGCCGCGACCTCGAGCGGGAGGCCCGCCAGGTCCGGGTGCTGGTCGCGCAACAGGGCGGCGACGAGCGGGACGTCGACGTCGACCTCGGCGGCGGGGGTAGGCATCGGGTCAGGGTAGCCGGGTGTGCCGCACACCCGTGAACTGGGGAGAGCCGTGCGGGGCGGCGCTCGGTAGCCTCGGAGGACCAGCGACGTGGGTGTCCATGGGGGGACCCGCGTCGTCGGGCTCTCGTCCCAGGGGGTGTCCGGGTGACGTCCGGGAACCTCTCCGGTCGGCTGCCGTACGGTTCCCGGCATGGACGGATGGCGGAACCCCGCGCGCTGGGCCCGGACGGGTCGGTGGCTGCTGCTGCCGATCGCCGTGCTCGACTGGGTCGCGCTGGCACCGCAGACCGTCGTCGTGCTGGCCTTCGCGGTCGCCGTGGTCGGTCTGGCCGGCATCGCGGCGGCGCTCGTCGCGCGGATGCTCCGACGGTCGCGTGGGGCGATGGCGGGGCTCGGGGTGGTGCTCCTGCTCGGCGGACTCGTCGTGTTCGGCCTCGATCCGTTCCCGGGGTTCTTCCCGCTCATCGACGGGTGGTGGCCGGAGTCGATCACGCAGCCCCAGGTCGTGGGGAGCGCGTACTGGCAGCTCGCCGGCCTCGGGATCGAACTCGCCGGGTTCGGCATGCTCGCGACGCTGCTGGTCGTGTCCTTGACCGCGAAGCCCGCGCGCCGCTGACGGCCCGGGCGCAGGCGGTCGGCGCTCAGTCCCGCGCGAGGACGAGGAGCGTGCCACCCGTGGCGACGGCACGCACGCGGTCCGTCAGGCCCGCGCCGTCGTCGGCACCCCGCGCCCACCCGATGAGCGTGTCGAACTCGCCCACCCCGGCCAGCAGTCCGTCGGTGCACAGGACGACACGGTCCCCCGACGCGAGGTCCAGCGCACCCGTGGTCCGCGGTGTCTGGTCCGGGTGCAGGCCGATCGGCAGGTCGTGCGACCGGAGGACCTCGGCAGCACCGTCTGCGCGCACCACGGCCGCCAGGCCGTGCCCGGCGTCCTCGTACACGGCGTGACCCGACGCGGGGTCGAGCCGCAGGTGGAAGAGCGAACCGACGGTGTCGGCGGCCGACAGATCGGCGGCGATCTGCGCCTCCAGTCCGGCCATCGCGGTCGCCATCTCGACGTCGGTCCGCGCGATCACGGCTGCCCGGACCGCGGCGGACAGGAGGGCCGAGACGCGACCGGCTGCCGGGACGGTCCCCACGGTGCAGTGCAGGCTGCCGTCGGCGGCGATCCGCCAGTCCGCGACGTCGCCGGAGTCGTCGCGGGGGAGCGACACGACCTGCAACGCGTACCCGGGGACCTCGACGGGGTCGGGGACGAGGCCGTCCACGACCCGTCGGACCCGATCACGCTCGATCGTGTGGCCGAGCTCCCGTTCCGCCCAGTGCGCGAGGTCGCGGAGCAGGTCGAGGTCCTCGTCCGCCAGGGTGCGCGGAGCGGCATCCATGATGCAGAGCGTGCCGACGCGCGTGCCGTCGAGCATCGACAGCGGGGCGCCCGCGTAGAACCGGATACCGTGCTCCTACACCGCCGCGGTGTGGGCGAACCGCGGGTCGAGGGTGGTGTCCGGGATGACCAGCGGCTCCGGGCTCAGGACGGTCGTCGCGCAGAACTGTTCGCTCGCCGGGACGCTGGAACCCTGGTGCCAGCCGAAGGTCGACTGCGTCGTGACGAGCCCGTCGTGCACGAGGTTGAGGAAGGTCAGCGGGACGCCGAAGGCCTCCTGCGTCATGCGGGTGATGCGGTCGAAGCGCTCCTCGGGACCGCTGCCGAGGACGCCGAGCGCCTCGACCACGGCCGACCGGTGCGCTGCGGCGTCGAGCTGGGTCACCCGTCCTGTCTACCCCCACCCTCGCCGAGGAACCAGTCCCGCGGGTGGGGGTCGGCGGTCAGCTCGCGTCGTTCGGACACGGGGGCCGCCCACGCGGCCGCGTTCGACAGCACCCGCTGGATGTCCGGGTGGTGGTACACCGGGTACTCCTGGTCACCGGGGGAGAAGTAGAAGACCTTCCCGAGGCCACGGCGGTAGGCGACGCCCGACCGGAACACCTCGCCGCCGGCGAACGTCGACAGGAAGACCTCCTCGTCGGGGCGCGGGATGTCGAAGTACTCGCCGTACATCTCCTGGCGGTCGATGACGATCGGGTGCGGGACGCCCGCGGCGATCGGGTGCTCGGGCGCGACGGTCCAGACGAGCTCGCGCTCCCCGTCGTTGCGCCACTTCAGCGAGCAGGTCGTGCCCATCAGGCGCTTGAACGGCTTCGAGTAGTGGCCGGAGTGCAGCACGACGAGGCCCATGCCCGCGTGCACCGCGTCGACCACCAGGTCGACGACGGCGTCGCTGACCTCGTCGTGGGCGGCGTGGCCCCACCAGAAGAGGACGTCGGTGGCGGCCAGGCGCTCGGCGGTGATGCCGTGGTCGGGCTCCTGCAGCGTGGCGGTGCTCACGTCGGCGTCGGGGTGGTGTTCGCGGAGCGCGGCGGCGATCACGGTGTGCATGCCGTCGGGGTAGTGCCCGACGACCGTCGCGTCACCGCGGGTCTCGTGCACGTTCTCGTTCCAGACGACGATGTTCAGGGGACGGGATTCGGTCGGCGTCGACATGCCTCCCACGCTAGTCCGCCTGGTCGTCGAATCGATACGACCGCCGGAGTGTCGGGGCTTTCCCGGGAGACGTCCGCGACGATGTCCGCATGACTCCCCGCTCCCTGTTCCGCGCCGCCGCGGTCGCCGAACTCGTGACCTGGACCATGCTCATCGCCGGGATGGTGCTGAAGTACGGCCTCGACGCCGGCGACTGGGGCGTCCGGATCGGGGGCGGCGTGCACGGGTTCGTGTTCCTGGCGTACCTCGTGGTGACGACCGTCGTCGCGGTGAACCGACGGTGGTCGTTCGGTGCGCTCGTGCTCGGGTGGGCGAGTGCGGTGGTGCCGTACGCGACGGTGCCGTTCGAGGTCGCCGTGGCTCGGCGCGGGATGCTCGAGGGGCCGTGGCGACGCGGATCCGAGGGGCCCGCCGGCTTCTGGGACCGCCTGCTCTTCTTCGTGGTGCGGCGCCCGGTGGTGTCGATCGGCATCGGCGTCGTGGCGGTCGCCCTGGTGTTCTCCGGCCTGCTCGTCGTGGGGCCGCCGGTGCCCGCGCGCGACTGACGCGCCCCCAGCGCCGACGCCCCACGGACGGACGGGAGGCGCGGTGCCAGCCGGCACCGCGCCTCCCGTCACAG
>NZ_JAUZED010000023.1:32803-38159 GCF_030705415.1 Curtobacterium sp. A7_M15
GGGGGCGGGGGCCCCCCCCCCCCCCCCGCCTCCCGTCCGTCTGCCCGTCGCGTCTACAGCGCGGCGAGGATCCCGTTCAGCGTGGTGGACGGGCGCATCACGGCGCTCGTCTTGGCGTCGTCCGGGCGGTAGTACCCGCCGATGTCCGCCGGGTGCCCCTGCACGCCGTTCAGCTCCGCGACGATCGTCGACTCCTGTTCGCCGAGGGTCTTCGCGACGTCCGCGAACGCCGCTGCCAGCTCGGTGTCGTCGGTCTGCGACGCGAGCTCCTCGGCCCAGTACTTCGCGAGGTAGTAGTGGCTGCCGCGGTTGTCGATCGAACCGAGCTTGCGCCCCGGTGACTTGTCCTCGTCGAGGAAGGTGCCGGTCGCACGGTCGAGCGTCTCGCCGAGGATCTTCGCCCGCTCGTTGCCCGTCACCCCCGCGAGGTGCTCGAACGAGACCGCGAGCGCGAGGAACTCACCGAGGGAGTCCCAGCGCAGGTAGTTCTGCTCGACGAGCTGCTGGACGTGCTTCGGAGCG
Organism: Curtobacterium sp. A7_M15; assembly: GCF_030705415.1. Taxonomy (GTDB): domain Bacteria; phylum Actinomycetota; class Actinomycetes; order Actinomycetales; family Microbacteriaceae; genus Curtobacterium. The sequence continues at coordinate 33,326 of NZ_JAUZED010000023.1, forward strand.
GAGCCGCCGGCGCCGGTCTCGAACAGGCCACCACCGCCGAGGAGCGGGACGACCGAGAGCATCTTCGCCGAGGTGCCGAGCTCCATGATCGGGAACAGGTCGGTGAGGTAGTCGCGGAGGACGTTGCCCGTGACCGAGATCGTGTCCTCGCCGCGGCGGATGCGATCGAGCGAGAAGCGCATGGCGTCCTCGGGCGACATGATCTCGATCTGCAGCCCCTCGGTGTCGTGCTCGCCGAGGTAGGTCCGCACGAGCCCGATCAGGTTCGCGTCGTGCGCACGGGTCTCGTCCAGCCAGAAGACCGCGGGCGATCCCGTCGCCCGAGCGCGCGTCACGGCGAGCTTCACCCAGTCGCGGATCGCCACGTCCTTGGTCTGGCAGGCGCGCCAGACGTCACCGGCCTCGACCTCGTGCTCGATGATCGTCTCGCCGCCGCTCGTCACCACGCGGACGCGGCCGTCCGCGGGGACCTCGAAGGTCTTGTCGTGCGAGCCGTACTCCTCGGCCTTCTGCGCCATCAGGCCGACGTTCGGCACCGAGCCCATGGTGGCCGGGTCGAAGGCGCCGTTCGCGCGGCAGTCCTCGATGACGGTCTGGTAGATGCCGGCGTAGCTCGAGTCCGGGATGACCGCGAGGGTGTCGTGCTCCTCGCCGTCCGGGCCCCACATGTGCCCGGAGGTGCGGATCATCGCAGGCATCGAGGCGTCCACGATGACGTCGCTCGGGACGTGCAGGTTCGTGATGCCCTTGTCGGAGTCGACCATGGCGAGTTCGGGGCCCGCGTCGATGCCGTCCGCGAACGCCTGCTTGATCTCGGCGCCGTTCGGCACGGCGTCGAGCCCGGCGAGGATCGAGCCGAGGCCGTCGTTCGGGTTGAGGCCGGCTGCGGCCAGGTCCGCGCCGAAGCGCTCGAACACGGTCGGGAAGAACGCCCGGATGACGTGGCCGAAGATGATCGGGTCGGAGACCTTCATCATCGTGGCCTTGAGGTGCACGGAGAACAGCACGCCCTGCTCCTGCGCGGCAGCGATCTGCTGCTCGAGGAAGGCCTCGAGCGCGCGGACGTGGAGGACGGTGCCGTCGACGACCTCGCCCGCGAGTACGGGGATCGACTGCTTGAGCACCGTCGTCTGCCCGTCGGCGCCGACGAACTCGATCGTCAGGACGTCGTCGGCGGGCGCGATCCAGGACTGCTCGTTCGAGCGGAAGTCGTCCGTGCCCATGGTCACGACGTTCGTCTTCGAGTCGTGGCTCCAGGCGCCCATGCGGTGCGGGTGCTTGCGGGCGTAGTTCTTCACCGAGAGCGGTGCGCGGCGGTCGGAGTTGCCCTCGCGCAGGACCGGGTTGACGGCGCTGCCCTTGACGCGGTCGTAGCGGGCGCGGGCATCGCGCTCCTCGTCCGTCGTCGGCTCGTCGGGGTAGTCCGGCAGGTCGTAGCCCTGCGCCTGGAGCTCCTTGATCGCGGCCTTGAGCTGCGGGATGGACGCCGAGATGTTCGGCAGCTTGATGATGTTCGCCTCGGGGGTCGTCGCGAGGTCCCCGAGCTCGGCGAGGGCGTCGTCCAGGCGCTGCTCGGCCGTGAGCCGCTCCGGGAACTGGGCGATGATCCGGCCCGAGAGCGAGATGTCGCGGGTCTCGACGTCGACACCCGCGGTGCCGGCGAAGGCCTGGATGACCGGGAGGAAGGAGTGGGTGGCGAGGAACGGCGCCTCGTCCGTGAGGGTGTAGATGATCTTGGCCATGCTGGCGGGTACTCCCTTGTTCGACCGTCGGTACGTCCACGCTACTCGCGCAACGGGATGTCTCGACATCAAGATACATGGTCACGACGACGTGGAGCAGACGCTCGGCCGTCTTCCCGGAGGCGCACCGTCGACACATAGGAACGTCGCCTGGACTGGTCTCCCGCACCACTCGACCGCAGGAGGCGCACATGTCGACGACACGGCAGACACCGGAGGACTTCGGGTGGTCCGCGGAGGACCTCCGTTCGGCGTACGCGGTGGACGGCAGCGGCCCGTACCGGTACGCACCGGACGGGTCCGGGCCGTTCTCGTACGACGAGGACGGCTCGGGGCCGTGGCTCGTCGGTCCGACGCCGCGGCGCGGGTTCGCCCGCTTCGCGCCCCGGGACCGCGGGTCGGGCTCGCTGCGGCGGATCGGGACCGCCGTGACCGCGGGCACGCTCGCGCTCGTCCTGGCCGCGGGCAGTGTCGCGGTCGTGGCCCACGTCGTTCCTCCACACCCTCCCGTGAACGCCTCGGCCGTCCACAGCACGGGACCCGACGGGGACTGATCGATCGGAACGGTGCCACGCTGGGGGTGTGAACGAACTCCTCGTCATCGGCGTGGTCGCCCTGGTCGCGATCGCGGGCTCCGCCGTGCTCGGTCCGCGCATCGGTGTCGCCGCGCCGCTCGTCCTCGTCGCGGTGGGGGTCGCCGCGAGTCTGGTGCCGTGGATCCCGGACGCCCGGATCGAACCCGAGTGGATCCTCGCGGGCGTGCTGCCGCCGCTGCTGTACTCGGCCGCGGTGTCGATGCCCTCGATGAACTTCCGGCGCGAGTTCGGCGCGATCAGCGGTCTGTCCGTCCTGCTCGTCGTCGCGTCGAGCCTGGTGCTCGGGCTGTTCTTCGCCTGGGTCGTCCCGGGTCTGGGCTTCTGGTGGGGCATCGCGCTCGGGGCGATCGTCAGTCCCACCGACGCCGTCGCGACCTCGATCGTCAAGCAGACCTCGGTGTCGCGGCGGGCGATCTCGATCCTCGACGGCGAGTCCCTGCTTAACGACGCGACCGCGCTCGTGCTGCTGCGGACGGCGATCTTCGCCGCGGGGGCGTCCTTCTCGTTCTGGGGCGCGCTCGGCGACTTCGCGAGGGCGGTCGCGATCGCCGTCGTCATCGGATGGTTCGTCGGCTGGCTGAACGTCTGGGTCCGTTCGCGGGTGCCGAACGCCGCGGTGAACACGGCGCTCTCGTTCGCCGTGCCGTTCGTCGCGGCGATCCCGACCGAGCACCTCGAGGGATCCGGCCTGGTCGCGGCCGTCGTCGCGGGGTTGTTCACGGGCATCGTCGGCCCGCGCAAGCTCCCTCCGGGGCACCGCCTGTCGGACGCGCAGAACTGGCAGACGATCGAGCTCGTGCTCGAGGGCGCCGTGTTCCTGACCATGGGGCTGCAGCTCGCGTCGATCCTCCACGACGTGCAGGCCGAGCACGCCGGCATCGGGCCGGCTCTCCTCATCGCCGTCGGAGCACTCGTGCTGACCGTGCTCGTCCGTGCCGCCTACGTCGTGCCGCTGCTGCTCGCGCTGTCCGCCAGCGCCAAGCGCGGCGAACGGATGCAGGAACGCTTCGCGGAGATGCACGCGCAGGACCGCGACGCCATGAGCGACGTGATCCGGGAACACCGACCGGGCAACCGGGCGCCGTCGGAGCGGGAGCTCGACCGCTTCGCGGTGCGGGTCCGTCGCACCCTCGCGGACATCGCGTACTACACGAAGGCGCCGCTCGGCTGGCGGGAAGGAACGGCCGTGGTGTGGGCCGGCATGCGCGGCGCGGTGACCGTGGCGGCGGCACAGACGCTCCCCGAGGGCACGCCCCAGCGGTCGTTGCTCGTGTTCGTCGCGTTCGCCGTCGCACTGCTCTCGCTCGTGGTCCAGGGTGGGACGATCGGACCGTTGCTCCGCCGCATCGCCGCCCCCTCGACGGACACCACCGAGCGGGATGCCGAGGAACGCCAGCGCCTGCTGCAGCTGATGCGCAGCGCTGCCGAGGCGGTCCCGGGGACGCGCGAGGACGGCCCGGCGACGCGTGAGGAGCTCGAGGCCGCCGACCCGGCCGAACTCCGGGCGTGGATGGGGCGCGCGAAGGCCCGACGCCTCGCGGTGCTCGAAGCGCAGCGTGCGGCGGTCCTCGACGCCCGCGACGACGGCAGCTTCGACGCCGAGGTGCTCGAGTCGATGCTGCAGAACCTCGATGCCGAGCAGATCGCGCTCGAGCTCAGGGGCGCTCCCGCACGCTGACCGTCACTCCCCGATCCGGATGCGGAACACGCGGACGCCGGAGGTCTTGAGCGCCGCGAGGCCCAGGCGCATCCGGAAGTTCCGGAAGGGCCGCTCGAACCCGGACGGTGCCGACGCCGCACCGATCTGGTGGAGCACCTCGGACGTCAGGGTCCGTTCGACCTTCGGCGCGAGCCGGGTCAGCCCCGACACCGTCACGACGATCCGGACCGCGTGCGGCGCGAGCAGCAGGTCGATCATCTCGGCGGCCTCGTGCGCGCGGTGGAACGCCGGGTCGTCACCGGGCCGGCGGATGGCGATGACGGCGAGTTCGGCATCCCAGGTCTCCCCGGGGTCGGGCAGGTCGTCCACGCCGACCACACGCATCCGGGCGGCGTCGATCCCGGCCCGCACGGCAGCGGCCCGCAGCACCGGCAGGAGCTCCTGCGTCCCGGCGAGCACGACGTGCGCTGTCGCCAGGTCGACGGGTTCGTGCCGCTCGCGCGGTGTCCGGGCCATGTGGAGGGTCCTTTCCGCTCGCTCACTCCGGACACTACTGAACCGGGCGGTCCCGGGGCCGCGCCGAGCTGCCCGATCAGCAGGCTCCCAGCCCGTCGGTAACGAAGAGATCACGAAAGGACCTGTACAAAGCGACAGAGTCGTGCAGAATGGTGGGCGGCCATGACGACTGCACGCGAACTCGACCAGCACCCGGGCACCCCGGTGGTGCACCTGTCCCGTCGCGCCGCCCTCGAGGCCGAGCGTGCCGCAGCCCGCAGGCCGGCCCGCCGCGAGCGGCCGCCGAAGCCCGAGCGCACGGCGAAGCCCGGGCGCACGCC
>NZ_JAUZED010000230.1 GCF_030705415.1 Curtobacterium sp. A7_M15
GGGTGTTACTTGATCTTGGCGGTGATGGTCGCGGTCCCGACGAGGAGGCCGGACTTCACAGCGTCGGTCTTGAAGGTGCTGTTGAGCAGCTTCGCCGCGTCACCCGAGACGTGCACCGTGGTGCCGGTCAGGATCGCGTTGTCACCCTCGAGCTGCAGCGGCTTGAGCGTGCCACCGTGCAGCGAGAACAGGTACGCGTTGTTCACCGCGACCTTCCCGTTGACCAGCACGTCACCGTACAGCTTCGACGAACCCGGGTTCACCACGAAGTTCTGCAGCGTCACCGTCGTCGAACCCGCCGTCAGCGTCAGGCCCGAGTCGTCGTGGTTCAGCAGACCCTGCACGTACGGACGGTAGTTGCCGTCCGGGGACCAGTACGTGACCGAACCCGACGTGATCGGGAACGACACGGACCCGTCGGCGAGCTTGGCGTCACCGGAGACACCCGGGGTCAGCTTCAGCGCGGTCAGGGCGTCGGTGAAGCCGGAGTCGAGCTTCACGGCCGTGTTCCCACCGAGGACCTCGGGCACCGACGCGACCGGGCCGGGGATCTTCGACGAGGACGACGACACGGTGTGCACGGTGCCGTCGGCCTGCGCGGCCGAGACGCCGAACGCGGCACCGCCGAGGACGAGCGCGCCGGTCGTGGCGAGGGTGATGGAGGTCTTCAGGCTCTTGCGCATGGTGATCGTTCCTTTGCTGTC
>NZ_JAUZED010000231.1 GCF_030705415.1 Curtobacterium sp. A7_M15
GCGGCGACCTCGGCGCCCGTGCCGCCGGCGGCCGAGCCCCGGCACCCGCGTCGCCGTCCGCACCGGTAGACTCGTCCTCGCGAATGGGTCGGTGAGACGGTCGCGTCACTCCCCCGGGAGTGCCGAGGAACGTCCGGGCTCCACAGAGCAGGGCGGTGGGTAACACCCACCCGGAGCAATCCGCGAGACAGTGCCACAGAAAGCAGACCGCCGGCGGCGACGTCGGTAAGGGTGAAACGGTGGTGTAAGAGACCACCAGGGGTCCGGGTGACCGGATCCGCTCGGTAAACCTCGCCCGGAGCAAGGTCAGACAGAGGACGCTGAGGCTGCTCGCCGAGTCCTCGGGTAGACCGCTGGAGGCCGACGGCAACGTCGGTCCGAGAGAGATGGCCGTCACCGCGAGAGCGGGACAGAACCCGGCGTACGGCCGGCCCATTCGCACCCACGCCTGTTCGCCCAGCACCGTGCGAGGTTCCGCGCTCCGTGCGACGTCAGCGCCCTCGCACAGCGCGCGGA
>NZ_JAUZED010000024.1 GCF_030705415.1 Curtobacterium sp. A7_M15
CGGTGCCAGCTGGCACCGCGCCTCCCGTCCGTCTCGTGCGCGCGTCTACCGCGCCAGCTTCAACCAGACCGCCCCGAGCGGCGGCACCACGAGGTGCGCGGACGCGGGGCGTCCCGCCCACGGGGTCTCTTCCGCCGTGACCACGCCGAGGTTCCCCACACCCGACCCGCCGTACTCCGTCGCGTCGGTGTTGAGGATCTCGTGCCAGGCACCGGCTGCCGGCAACCCGAAGCGGCGCTCGACCGGCACCCCGGAGAAGTTCACGAACACCGCCAGCCGGTCGTCGCCGTCCTTCCGCAGGAACCCGAGCGTCGAGTGCGGTGCGTCGCCGCCCTCGATCCACTCGAAGCCGTCGGCCGAGGCGTCGTGCGTCCAGAGCGCCGGCGTCTCGCGGTACACCCGGTTGAGCGACGACACCAGATCCTGCACGCCCCGGTGGCCCGGGTCGTCGAGGAGCCACCAGTCCAGCCCGCGGGCTTCGGACCACTCGGTCGACTGCGCGAACTCCTGCCCCATGAAGAGCAGCTGCTTGCCCGGGTGCGCCCACATGAACGCGAGGTAGGCCCGGACGTTCGCGAGCTTCTGCCACTCGTCGCCGGGCATCTTGCCGTAGAGCGATCCCTTGCCGTGCACGACCTCGTCGTGGCTGATCGGCAGGGTGAACTGCTCGCTGAACGCGTACACGAACGAGAACGTGATCTCGTCGTGGTGGTAGCTGCGGTACACCGGCTCGCGCTCGATGTACTGCAGCGTGTCGTGCATCCAACCCATGTTCCACTTCTGGCCGAACCCGAGGCCCCCCGCGCTGGTCGGCTGCGTCACGCCGGGCCACGAGGTGCTCTCCTCTGCGATCATCACGATCCCCGGGTAGCGCTTGTAGGCCGTGGCGTTCGTCTCCTGCAGGAACGAGATCGCTTCGAGGTTCTCGCGTCCGCCGTGGATGTTCGGCAGCCACTCGGTCCGTGAGTAGTCGAGGTACAGCATCGAGGCGACGGCGTCCACGCGGAGACCGTCGATGTGGAACTCCTCGAGCCAGTACAGCGCGTTCGCGACGAGGAAGTTCCGGACCTGCGGCTGCCCGAAGTCGAACACGTACGTGCCCCAGTCGAGCTGCTCGCCGCGTCGGGGGTCCGGGTGCTCGAACAGCGCGTGGCCGTCGAACTTCGCCAGGGCCCACTCGTCCTTCGGGAAGTGCCCCGGGACCCAGTCCATGATCACGCCGATGCCGGCGGAGTGCAGCCGGTCGACGAGGTACCGGAGGTCGTCGGGGGAGCCGAACCGCGCCGTCGGGGCGTAGTAGCCCGTGACCTGGTAGCCCCACGACCCGCCGAACGGGTGCTCGGCGAGCGGCAGGAACTGCACGTGGGTGAAGCCGGTGTACTGGACGTGGCCGATGAGCTGGTCGGCGACCTCGCGGTAGGACAGCCCGGGGCGCCACGAGCCGAGGTGCACCTCGTACACGCTCATCGGACGGTCGTGCGTGGTCGTCCGCGCACGGTGCTCCATCCACTGCGCGTCGCCCTCGGACCACTCGTGGTGGGACTCCTCGATCACCGAGGCGGTCAGCGGCGGCACTTCGGTACGTCGGGCGAACGGGTCGGCCCGCTCCACCCAGCCCGAGTCCGTGAGGAGCTGGAACTTGTACCGCTGGCCCACGAGCGCGCCGGGCCAGAACAGCTCCCACACGCCGAGGTCGGTCAGGCGGCGCATCGCGGTCGTGCGGCCCTCCCAGCCCTCGAAGTCGCCGATCACCCGGACGGCGGTCGCCCGCGGTGCCCACAGTGTGAACGAGACGCCCTCGACGCCGTCGACCGTCGTGACGTGGGCCCCGAGGTGGTGCCAGAGCTGCTCGTCGCGGCCCTCGCCGAAGAGGTGCAGGTCGAGTTCGCCGATCGTCGGGGGGAACCGGTAGGCGTCGTCGGTCGTCCAGGTGATGTCGTCGCTGTCGGTCGACGGGTCGGGGTCGTAGTCGGCCTCCACCCGGTACCGACCGAGTTCGTCGGCGGTCGCGCCGGCCCAGAGTCCGTCGCCCTCGTGCGTGAGCTCGACGTCGTCTCCGTCCGGTCGCACGATCCGCACGGCGGTGGCGAGGTGGCGGACCACCCGGACGCTCGTGCCGCCTTCGACAGGGTGCGGCCCGAGGACGTCGTGGGGCTGCGACCACCGGGCTTCGGCGACCTGTTGGCGGAGCCACTCCTCGAGGGGAGCGGGACGCGGGCCGGTGGCGTCCGCCGCCGCGTCCGTCGGACGGGAGGCGCGGGTCGACCCCGCCTCGCTCGTCGCGGCGAGCGGGCTGCCACCTTCGCTCGTGGGGGCGTCCGCCCCGTCGTCGGGCGCCGTCGACGGTTCGACGGACTCGTGCGCTTCAACGGACTCCTGCGCTTCGACGGGCTCCCGCGCTCCGGCGGACTCGCGCGCTTCGACGGCTTCCGTCGTGAGGTGCCGCGGGTGCGTCGTACTGGACGCGTGACCGGCGAGCGTCGCGGACTCCGGGACGTCGCGGTCCGGCGCTTCGCGAGGCGCGGGCGGGGCACCGGGCAGGTCCTCGCCCGGCGCCGAGACGCGTGGCTCGTAGCGCGGTTCGTCGGACTGTTCGGGGGCGACGTGCTCGACGGGGTGCGTCGGGCGCGGGGTGTCGGCCGGCATGCGGCGGGGCAGGACGGGCGGCGGGGGCGGCGGCACCGGCGGCACGCTCGGCCCCTGTCCCCGCTGCTGCGGCGCTGCCTTCGGTGCGTCGTCCTCGGGGTGGGTGTCGGTCATCGGTGGGGTCCCTCCACGACGAGCAGGTGCACGGGTTCCTGGAACGCGTCCAGGCGGACGTAGTTCGACGATCCCCAGACCCACCGTTGCCCGGTCACGACGTCGCGGACGTCGAACGCCTGCTCCGGGTCGAGGCCGAGGGCGGCGAGGTCGAGGTGGACCGTGGTCTCACGGGCCGAGTGGGGATCGACGTTCGCGACGACGATCACGGTGTCGTCGCGCCCCGAGCGGATGAACCGCCCGGGCAGGTGCTTGGAGTACACGACGATCGCCGGGTCCTCGGCGTCGTGCACGTGCAGGTTCCGGAGCTGGCGGAGCGCCGGGTGCGCCTGGCGGAACCGGTTGAGCATCGTGACGTACGGCGCGAGGCTCGCGCCCTCGGCCTCGGCCAGGGCGAAGTCGCGCGGCTTGTACTCGTACTTCTCGTTGTCGATGTTCTCTTCCGAGCCCGGGCGCGCGACGTCCTCGAACAGCTCGTACCCGGAGTACATGCCCCACGTCGGCGCTCCCGTGGCCGCGAGGGCCGCCCGGATCTTGTACCCGGCGCGGCCGCCGAACTGCAGGTACTCGGTGAGGATGTCCGGAGTGTTCACGAAGAGGTTCGGGCGCAGGTACGCGCTCGTCTCGTGCGAGAGCTCCTCGAAGTAGTCCGCGATCTCGTCCTTCGAGTTCCGCCACGTGAAGTACGAGTACGACTGCTGGAACCCGACCTCGGCGAGGGCGCGCATCATCGCCGGACGCGTGAACGCCTCGGCCAGGAAGACGGTGTCGGGGTGCTCGTCGCGGATCTCTCGGATGACCCGTTCCCAGAACCAGAGCGGCTTGGTGTGCGGGTTGTCCACGCGGAAGATGCGGATGCCGAACGAGATCCAGTGGCGCAGGACCCGCAGGACCTCGGCGACGATGCCCTCGGGATCGGTGTCGAACTGGATCGGGTAGATGTCCTGGTAGCGCTTCGGCGGGTTCTCGGCCGTGGCGATGGAGCCGTCCGCGCGCACCGTGAACCACTCCGGGTGCTCGGTGACCCAGGGGTGGTCGGGCGAGCACTGCAGCGCGAAGTCGAGGGCGACCTCCATCCCGGTGTTCTTCGCCGTCTCGACGAAGTCACGGAAGTCGTCCTCGGTGCCGAGGTCCGGGTGGATCGCGTCGTGCCCGCCCTCGGGCCCGCCGATAGCCCAGGGGCTGCCCGGGTCGTGCGGCCCGGGGGTCAGGGTGTTGTTCGGACCCTTGCGCGCGGTCGTGCCGATGGGGTGGATCGGCGGGAGGTACACCACGTCGAAGCCCATGCGGGCGACGCCCGGCAGTCGTCGTGCGGCGGTGCGGAAGTCACCGCTCTTCCACGAGCCGTCCGGGTTCTTCTTCGCGCCCTCGCTGCGGGGGAAGAACTCGTACCAGGCGCCCACGCCGGCGCGCGTGCGCTCGACGTCGAGCAGCTGCGTCGGCGAGTGCGTCCGGAGGGACGTCAGCGGCGCCTCGTCGATCTCGCTCGTGATGCGCGGGTCGTCGACCGCGGCGAGCCGTTCGGCCGGTTCGAGGTCGGTGTCGCGGATGCGCGCCGCGGCACGGGTCGCAGCGGGGGAGCCGGTCTCGTCGGCAAGTCGGTCGAGGAGCGCCGCTCCGTCGAGCAGGGTGGCCTCGGTGTCGACGCCCGCGGCGATCTTCAGGCGTGCGCCGTGCAGCCACGACGACCAGTCGTCCGCGTAGGACTCGACGTGCCACGTCCACACGCCGGTGTGGTCGACCTGGACGGTGGTCTCGTAGCGATCCGTCCCCGGGGCGACGAGCACCATCGGGACCGTCCTGGTGCCGCCGTCCGGTCGTTCGAGGACGAGGTCGGCTCCGATGACACCGTGCCCTTCGCGGAAGACGGTCGCACCGAACGTGATCACCTCGCCGTCGAACGCCTTGCCGGGGAAGCCGTTGGGCGTCGTCGGGGCGAGTTCGGTGATCGGGATGCGCCCGATCTTCGGTCGTCGGGGTCGGTCTGCAGTGGCCACGGAGCCGACGCTACCCGGCGAGCGCCTCCGCGTTCCCCGGAACGTGCCGTCCGTGGAGACCCGGGCGTGCCGTGGACCTGTGGAGGAGTGGTGGACGGCCGACCTGGCGGAACCGACCCGCGCCTCCTGGCCCGACCGCCGTCAGACGATCTCGAACACGTGGATGCCCGGCCCGTAGGCCGAGAACACCTGACCCGCGGGCCGGAGCCGCTCGTGGTCGCGGTGCTTCTCGCTCGACCACGCGAGCCGGTACCCGAGGACGTCCTCGCGCACCGGCAGGGAGATGTCCCGGGTGCGTCCACTGCCGTGCACGACCACGAGGACGCGGTCGAACGGCTCGTGCTCCGGCGTCGACTCGACGAAGTACTGCAGGGCACGGTGGATCGGCTGGTCCCAGCCCTCGGCGGTCATCGGGTTGCCGTCGGGTCCGTACCAGGACATCCGCGATGCGCCGGGGGTCTCCTGCCCCTCGACGCCGAACCGGGTCGGCCGGAGCGCGGGGTGTGCCGCGCGGAGCCGTGCGAGTGCGGCGACGGTCTCGGTCATGGACTCGGCGTCCTCGTCGTCCGACCAGTCGACCGGGGTGAGGTCCTCGGACACCACGTAGGCGTTGTTGTTGCCGTGCTGCGTCCGGCTCCGTTCGTCGCCGGCGGTCAGCATCGGCACGCCGGCGGAGAGCATGAGCGTGCCGAGGAGGTTCCGCATCGACCGGCCACGAGCCGCCCGCACGCCCCGGTCGGCGGTGTCGCCCTCGATCCCGTGGTTGAACGAGCGGTTGTCGTTCGAGCCGTCGCGGTTCTGCTCGCCGTTCGCCTCGTTGTGCTTGCGGTCGTGGGAGACGAGGTCGAGGAGCGTGAAGCCGTCGTGGGCGGTGACGAAGTTGATGCCCGCCAGCGGCCCGCGTGCCGTGTCGAACAGGCTCCGCGAGCCGGTCAGGGCCCCGGCGAGCGCGCCGATCCCCGTCGCGGGGGCGCCGTGCCGGCGTTCCTCGGCGATGTCGGTGAGCCAGAACTGTCGCACGGTGTTCCGGAAGCCGTCGTTCCACTCGCTCGTGCGCGCGCCGAACGAGCCCGTCCTCCACCCGTCCGGTCCGACGTCCCACGGCTCGGCGATGACCAGGGTGTCCTGCAGGGCCGGGTCGGTCCGGATCCGTTCGAGCAGCGGGTGCGCGGGGTCGAAGACGTGGTCGGCGTCGCGGCCGAGTGCCGCCATCAGGTCGAACCGGAAGCCGTCGACCTGCACCTCGCGTGCCCAGTACCGCAGGCTGTCGACGATGAGGTCTGCCGTGGCCTCGACCGACGTGTCGAGGGTGTTCCCGCACCCGGTGGTGTCGTAGTACGAGGCGCCGTCGGCGGTCCACCGGTAACGGTTCGCCCCGTCGATGCCCCGGAGCGAGGTCGTCGGGCCGCCGAGTCCTTCCTCGGCGGTGTGGTTGTAGACGACGTCGAGGACGACCTGGATCCCGGCGGCGTGCAGCAGCCGCACCATCCCCTTGAACTCGCGCAGCACCGCGGAGGCTCCCTCTGCTCGAGCACGGGGGGAGGCGTGGGCGGCGTGCGGCGCGAAGAAGCCGAGCGTGTTGTAGCCCCAGGCGTTCTCGCGACCGGCGTCCCGCAGCCACCGTTCGGTGTCGAAGGCGTGCACGGGCAGCAGCTCCAGCGTCGTCACGCCGATGCGGTGCAGGTGGGCGATGGTGCTCTCGTGGGCGATGCCGGCGTAGGTGCCGCGGAGGTCCTCGGGCACGGCCGGGTTCGTCGCCGTCAGGGTCCGGACGTTCGCCTCGTAGACCACGGCCCGGTCGAGCGGCGTCGACGGCTTCTCGACCCCGCCCCAGTCGAACGCGTCGTCGACCACGACACCGGTCCAGCGCGAGGCGGAGCCGCGCACGATCCCGCGGGCGTACGGGTCGAGCAGTGGGCGCGTGGCGTCGAACTCGTCGCGGGGGCCGGCGGGGCCGTCCACGAGCAGGTGGTAGGTGTCCCCGGGGACGACACCGGGGACGGCGCCCGCCCAGACGTCGCCGGACCGCGACAGCGGGAACGTCCCGAGCCCGTCGACCACGACCGACACGGCCGTCGCCGTCGCCGACCGCACCGAGAATCGTGGGACGTCGGCGGTCAGGAGGAACCCCGGGGTCTCGTCGATCGCCGTCTCGTGCATGCCCACCAGGGTACGAGGACCCGCGGGTATCCTGGAAACGCTCGTTCAGAGGGGTGCAGATGCCGGTCTACCTCGACCACGCCGCGACGACGCCGATCCTGCCGGAGGCGCTCGCCGCGTTCACCGCTGCGCTCGGCACCGTCGGCAACCCGTCGTCGATCCACAGTGCGGGGCAGCAGGCGAAGATGCTGCTCGAGGACGGTCGTGCCGCCGTCGCCGCCTCGCTCGACGCCGACCCGGTCGAGGTCGTCTTCACCTCCGGCGGCACCGAGAGCATCAACCTCGCCGTGAAGGGCTTGTTCTGGGCGCGGCAGCAGGACCGTCCGCGCCCGCGCATCGTCGTCCCCGGCGGGGAGCACCACGCGACCGTCGACACCGTCGAGTGGCTCGAGCGCCACGAGGGCGCGGTCGTCGACGTGGTCCCGTTGGACGCACAGGGGCGCGTCGACCTGGTCGCCCTGGAGGCGCGGCTCGCCGACGCCACGGACGTCGCCCTGGTCACGTTCCTGTGGGCGAACAACGAGGTCGGCACGATCGCGCCGGTCTCGCGGATCGTCGAGCTCGCGCACGCCGCTGGCGTGCCCGTGCACAGCGACGCGGTCGCCGCCTACGGGCAGGTCCCGGTGTCGTTCGCCACCTCGGGGCTGGACGCGCTGAGCGTGTCGGCGCACAAGATCGGCGGCCCGGTCGGCATCGGCGCGCTCGTGCTCGGCCGCCGCGCGAGCGTCGAGCCGCTCATCCACGGGGGCGGGCAGCAGCGCCAGGTGCGGAGCGGGACGCAGGACGCCCCGGCCGCCGCGGCCTTCGGGGTCGCCGCCTCGATGCCGCACGCGGACGTCCGGGCGATGCGGGACCGCCTCGTCGCCGGGGTCCGGGCGACGGTGCCCACCGCGGTGCTGATGGGGGATCCGGTCGACCGGCTCCCCGGCAACGCGCACTTCACGTTCCCGGGCTGCGAGGGGGACTCGCTGCTCTTCCTGCTCGACGCCGCCGGGGTGGCCGTGTCCACCGGGTCGGCCTGCCAGGCGGGCGTGCCGGAGGCCTCGCACGTCCTGCTCGCCATGGGGTTGTCCGAGCAGGACGCCCGCGGGGCGCTGCGCATCACGCTCGGGCACTCCACGACCGACGCCGACGTCGACGCGTTCCTGGCCGCGCTGCCGGACGCGGTGGCGCGCGCCGGGGCCGCGGGGATGGCGTCGAGGGAACCGCTCCTGGGACGCTGACCGGTCCGACGGGGCCGAGCCGCGCCTCCCGGGTGGCCTCCGGCCTGACTTGCGCCCCGTCGCTGGCTCGGGCGCCCCGTCGCTGGCTCTCGCGCCCCGCTGCGGGCGTTGCGCCCCGGTGAGGCGGGGGGGCGGGGGGGCCCCCCCCCCCCCCCGCCGGGGGGCGGCCAGCCCCGCCCGGGGGTGCAGTGCGTGGCGACCACGCGTCGGCGGGCCCTGGAGCACCGGTAGGATCGGTGATCATGGTCGAACTGGACTTCACCGAGCAGCTCTCCGCCCTCCGCGAGACCTTCGGCAACATCCGCTCGGTGGTCGACGTCGACCGCCTGCAGCGCGAGATCGCCGACCTCAGCGAGCAGGCCGGCGCCCAGGACCTCTGGGACGACGTCGAGCACGCGCAGCAGGTGACGAGCGCGCTCTCGCACCGCCAGGCCGAGCTCAAGAAGATCACCGACACCGAGCAGCGCATCGACGACCTCGAGGTCCTCGTCGAGATGGCGAACGAGGCCGACGACCAGGACTCCGCCGACGAGGCCGCCGCCGAGCTCAAGGCGATCCAGAAGACGATGGGCGACCTCGAGGTGCAGACGCTCCTCGACGGCGAGTACGACGACCGTCCCGCGGTGATCACGATCCGCGCCGGTGCCGGCGGCGTCGACGCTGCGGACTTCGCCGAGATGCTGCTGCGCATGTACCTCCGCTACTCGGAACAGCACGGCTACAAGACGACCGTGATGGACACGTCCTACGCCGAAGAGGCGGGCATCAAGTCCGCCACGTTCGAGGTCGACGCGCCGCACGCGTTCGGCACGCTCTCGGTCGAGGCCGGCACGCACCGACTCGTCCGCATGTCGCCGTTCGGTGCCGCGGGCAAGCGGCAGACGTCGTTCGCCGCGGTCGAGGTCATCCCGCTCATGCCGGAGACCGAGTCGATCGACATCCCCGAGAACGACATCCGCGTCGACGTGTTCCGGTCTTCCGGCCCCGGCGGTCAGTCCGTCAACACGACGGACTCGGCGGTCCGCCTGACCCACATCCCGACCGGCACCGTCGTCTCGATGCAGAACGAGAAGTCGCAGATCCAGAACCGTGCGGCGGCCATGCGCGTGCTGCAGTCGCGCCTCCTCCTCCTCAAGAAGGAAGAGGAGAACGCGAAGAAGAAGGAACTCGCCGGCAACATCACGGCGAGCTGGGGCGACCAGATCCGTTCGTACGTCCTCGCGCCGTACCAGATGGTGAAGGACCTGCGGAGCGAGCACGAGGTGAACAACCCCTCAGCCGTGTTCGACGGCGACCTCGACGGGTTCATCAACGCGGGCATCCGCTGGCGGAAGCAATCCGACGATTCCTGAGCCGCGCGCCTCGGTTGATTTCGGGGTGACGCGACCTACCCTGATCCGGTCATGATCAAATTCGACCAGGTCACCAAGGTGTACTCGGGCAACCCGAGCCCCGCCCTCGACGCCATCTCCCTCGAGATCCTCAAGGGGGAGTTCGTCTTCCTCGTGGGTGCGTCCGGGTCCGGCAAGTCCAGCTTCCTCCGCCTCGTGCTCAAGGAGGAGAAGCCGTCACGTGGACAGATCCACGTGCTCGGGCAGCGGCTCGGTGCGCTGTCGTCGCGCAAGGTCCCGTACTTCCGCCGCAACCTCGGCGTGGTCTTCCAGGACTTCCGACTCCTGCCGAACAAGAACGTGTTCGACAACGTCGCGTTCTCGCTGCAGGTGATCGGCAAGAGCAAGGGCTTCATCAGCGAGGCCGTCACCGACGTGCTCAAGCTCGTGGGCCTGGCCGGCAAGGCCACCCGCATGCCGCACGAGCTCTCCGGTGGTGAGCAGCAGCGCGTCGCGATCGCACGCGCCGTCGTCAACAAGCCGGCGATCCTCCTCGCCGACGAGCCCACCGGCAACCTCGACCCGACGACCTCGGCCGGGATCATGGCGCTCCTCGAACGCATCAACCAGGGAGGCACCACCGTGCTCATGGCGACCCACGACGCCAGCATCGTCAACCAGATGCAGCGCCGCGTCATCGAGCTCTCGAACGGGACCATCCTGCGCGACGAGCAGTCCGGCGGCTACCAGACCCAGGCCGTGCCGATCCAGCGCGCCAGCGTGTCCAACACCACCGGCATCCAGACCATCCCGGGGATCATCCGATGAGGCTCGGGCTCGTCATGTCCGAGGTCGGCTCGGGCCTGCGGCGCAACGCGTCGATGGTCGTGTCCGTCGTCCTCGTGACCTTCATCTCGCTCACCTTCGTCGGCACCGCGATCCTGCTCCAGATGCAGATCAACCAGATGAAGGGGTACTGGTACGACCGGGCGCAGGTCGCGGTCTACCTCTGCACCGACACCGACACCACCGGCAACTGCACCGGCGCCAAGGCCACCGACGACCAGCGCAAGCAGGTGCAGGAGCAGCTCGACTCGTCGACCCTCAAGCCGTACATCGAGAAGACGTACTACGAGGACCAGGACCAGGCGTACGACCGCTTCAAGCAGCAGTTCAAGGACTCGCCGGCGACGGAGTTCGTCAAGCCCGAGTACCTCAACGAGACGTTCTGGGTCAACCTGAAGAACCCGTCCCAGGCCGACGTGCTCGTCGAGAGTCTGTCGAAGGTCGCGGGCGTGCAGAGCGTGGTCGACCAGCGTGGGTACCTGCAGCCGATCTTCAACCTGCTCAACGCCTCGTCGTACACGGCGATCGGCATCGCGTCGCTGATGCTCATCGCCGCCGTCCTGCTCATCGCCACGACGATCCGGTTGTCCGCGTTCAGTCGACGGCGCGAGCTCGGCATCATGCGGTTGGTGGGCGCATCGAACCGGTTCATCCAGACACCGTTCGTTCTCGAGGGGGTGATCGCGGCCGCCATCGGTGCCGTCCTGGCCGGCGGGGCGATCGTCGCCGTGGTCTGGTTCTTCGTGCGGAACTACCTCGCGCAGCGGTTCTCGGGCACGGCGTTCATCGGCATGGGGGACGCGGCCGTCGTGGTGCCGTCGGTGATCGTGATCGGCATCGTGCTGGCCGGGCTGTCCGCCTTCGTCGCGATCCGCCGGTACCTGAAGGTCTGACGCG
Source organism: Curtobacterium sp. A7_M15 (assembly GCF_030705415.1). Taxonomy (GTDB): domain Bacteria; phylum Actinomycetota; class Actinomycetes; order Actinomycetales; family Microbacteriaceae; genus Curtobacterium. The sequence goes on from NZ_JAUZED010000024.1 coordinate 11,215, forward strand.
CGGCCGGTCGTGCCGTCCGGTCGTGCCGGCCGGTCGTGCCGGCCGGTCGGCGCTGGGCGAGACTCGGCTCTGCGGACAGTCTCGCGGCTCCGGGGGTGCGGAGGGGTGCGCCGAGGCGCGGCGCGGGGCGCGCGGGGGCGGCGTCGGTGGGCTCGCCGGCGCGTTTCGCTCGTGTGGACGGTGCCGGGGAAGCGACATGTTGCCGGAGGTACGCGCCGATGGTGCCGGTGGAGCGACAGTCCACACGAGAGTTCCGGCGGCAGACTGTCGCTTTCGCGGAAGCGGCTGCGCTCAGACCGGCGCGGCAGGTCGCGGCGCGCCGGGAAGGTGCGGCGAGTGCCGCGTGTTGGGTAGTCTGTGGGGCTGCGCATCGGCAGCGACCGGACGGAAGGGGACACGCATGGCGAAGGAACGCGGCGAGAAGATCGTGGCGACGAACCGTCGCGCGCGTCACGACTACCTGATCGAGGACACGTACGAGGCCGGCATGGTCCTGTCCGGCACCGAGGTGAAGTCCCTCCGCGAGGGGCGTGCCTCGCTCGTCGACGGGTACGCCTTCATCGACGGTGGAGAAGCCTGGCTCGACGCCGTGCACATCCCCGAGTACACCGAGGGTACGTGGAACAACCACGCGCCTCGGCGCAAGCGGAAGCTGCTCCTCCACAAGCAGCAGATCGTGAAGATCTCGCACAAGACGGCCCAGGGCGGCTACACGCTCGTGCCGTTGCAGATCTACTTCCACGACGGACGCGCCAAGGTGGAGATCGCGATCGCGAAGGGCAAGCGGGAGTTCGACAAGCGCCAGGCCCTTCGGGAGAAGACGGACAAGCGCGAGGCCGAGCGGGCCATGCGCACGCGGAACCGCATCGGGGAGTAGCGCCGGTGCAACTCAGTCCGATAGACTGAGTGACCGCTCCGACAGGGGCGTTGGCAACTCAACAGCGTGACAGCGGCTCGCACGTTCGGCCCGCATGGGGATGATCGGTTTCGACATTGCCTGTGTGCCGACGGGAAGCGGGCCGAGGACCCACGGTCATCTCGTCAACGATCCGTGGAAAACAACAAGTGCCAATTCCAAGCGCACTGACTTCGCTCTCGCTGCGTAAGCAGCCCAGCACATGAAGTCCGTCGGCCAGGTGACCGTCTTCTAACCTGAGTTCCGGCGTCATCCAGAGGACTTGCTGCACGGTTGCGCCTCAGGGCCGTGCGGGACTTGCACTGAGACTGGGCCCGTCGTCCTAGAAGCCGGTAGCAAAGGACGGGGCCGAGCAGAACGAATCATCCGGATACGCCCGTAGAAGACGTCGAATTGCAGCGATGGACGGGGGTTCGATTCCCCCCATCTCCACCATTCGCCGGACGACGAGCCGCTGTCACGCACCGCCACACCGAACGCCCCGACACCGTCCCCGGACGATGTCGGGGCGTTCGCTGTTCCGCCACCGGCGAGGACTACGATCCGCGACAGGCGCGGGAACACGCCCGCGCTGACGAACAGGAGGTCCACGTGGTGCAGGAGATCGCGATCCGAGTCCGTCTGCGGGAGCAGGAGCGTGTGGTGCTCGCCGACTACGAGCGGGCGGTCGCCTCGGTCGCGACGGTCGCCGCACTGGCCTCGTGGCTGCCGACACCCGACGCCCGGTTGGTCATCCGTGGGCGCGGGGCCGAGCCGGTCCGCCTCGAGACGGTGACCTACGGGTCGGTGATCGAGATGCTCGTCGTGCTCGACCAGCGGTCCGCGGCGGTCGAGCGTGGGGCGGCCGCGATCGCCGCGCTCATCGAGTCCGTCCGGCACGAGCACGTCGAGGACGACGTCTCGGGTGTCGCCGGCGAGCTCGACCGCCTCGACCGTTCGGCGCCCCGAGGGCGTTCCGTCGTCGAGCGGTCGCTCCGGGCCTTCCTCGAGGGCGCTCGCGCCGACGTGCTCGCGCGGAGGACGACGACGCGCGTCCGGGCGGCCCAGGCGCTCGTCCGGCTCGCCGAGGACGGGGCCTCGCTCGTGGTGGAGCGGGTGCAGGACGCCCTCGCGCCGACGCTCGAGGAGCACGAGGTGGACGTCCTCGCCGACACCGGGAGCGCGGTCGTCGTCGAGCCGGTGGACGGGGTGGCGTCGCCCGAGCCCGAGCCCGAGCCCGAGCCCGAGCCCAAGCCTGAGCCCTCCGTCAAGGCGAAGAAGCCGAAGAAGCAGGACAAGAAGAAGCAGGACAAGAAGAAGCAGGACAAGAAGAAGCAGGACAAGAAGAAGGACGACGAGAAGCAGGACAAGAAGAAGGGCAAGAAGAGCAAGAAGAAGAAGGACAAGAAGTAGCCTGAGGGCTTGTACAGCACATTTGTTTCCATTGTGTTAAACAATCCGACCAAAGTGCTGTCACAGTGCCAGAGTCGTTGAGCGCAACCCCCGTCCGAGGGGTCGCGCTGATCGACAGGAGCAACAGTGGCTACAACGACACAGGTGCTGCCGGACTCCGGCCTCAAGCGGAACGTCGGCTTCATCGGGCTCATCTGGGCCTCGACGGGGTCGATCATCGGCTCCGGCTGGCTGTTCGGTTCGCAGGAGGCCCTGAAGACCGCCGGTCCCGCCGCGATCATCTCGTGGATCATCGGTGGCGTGGCGATCCTCGTGCTCGCCCTCGTGCACGCCGAGCTCGGCGGGATGTTCCCGATCGCGGGCGGAACGGCGCGCTTCCCCCACATCGCCTTCGGCGGCGTCGCCGGAGCCTCCTTCGGGTGGTTCTCCTGGCTGCAGTCCGTGACGGTCGCCCCGATCGAGGTCGAGGCGATGATCAAGTACGCGCAGCACTGGCAGTTCGCGCACCCGTGGCTGCACACCGTGGTCATCAAGGGTGAGACCCAGCAGCTGCTGACCGGCGCCGGGATCGCGGTCGCGATCGTCCTGATGGCCGTCGTCACGGTGATCAACATGCTCAGCGTGAAGATCCTCGCGAACACGAACTCCGCGGCGACCTGGTGGAAGGTCGCCATCCCCCTGCTCGTCATCATCGTGCTGGCGTTCAGCGGGTTCCACGGCTCGAACTTCACGGCGGCGGACGGCTTCATGCCCGAGGGTGCGAAGGGCATCCTCGCCGCAGTGTCGACGTCGGGCATCATCTTCGCGTTCCTCGGCTTCGAGCAGGCGGACCAGCTCGCCGGCGAGGCCAAGAACCCGAAGCGCGACATCCCGCGTGCCGTCATCGGCTCGGTGCTCATCGGGCTCGTGATCTACCTGCTGCTGCAGATCGTCTTCCTCGGCGTCCTGCGCTCCGACGCGATCCAGGGCTCGTGGGCGACCGCCGACTTCACGAAGTACACCGGGCCGTTCGCCGACATCGCGATGGCAGCCGGCATCACGTGGCTCGCCGTCATCATCTTCATCGACGCGATCATCTCGCCGGCCGGTACCGGCCTGATCTACGTGACGGCGACGAGTCGCATCTCGTACGGGCTCAGCCGCAACGGCTACTTCCCGAAGGCCTTCGAGTGGACGACGAAGCAGGGCGTGCCGTGGGTCGGGCTCATCGTGGCGTTCGTCGTCGGGTGCGCGTGCTTCGCGCCGTTCCCGTCGTGGCAGGGACTCGTCAGCCTCATCACGAGCGCGTCGGTGCTGATGTACGCGGGGGCGCCGTTGGCACTGGGTGCGTTCCGGAAGCGGATCCCCGAGATCGAGCGCCCCTACCGGATGCCGGCCGCGACCGTGCTGTCGCCGATCGCCTTCATCGTCGCGAACCTGATCATCCTCTGGACCGGGTGGGACACCGACTGGAAGCTCGGGGTGGCGATCCTCATCGGCGCCGTCGTGATCATCCTGACCAACGTGTTCCGCGGTGCCTCGAGCGTCCGCCCGCGGTGGGACTGGAGGGCGGCGCAGTGGCTGCTGCCGTACCTGATCGGCATGGGGCTCATCGTGTTCCTCAGCGACTTCGGCCCGCTGACCACCCCGGTGTTCCCGCTGTGGATCGACATCCTCGTGGTGGCGGTGTTCTCCCTGGTCATCTACTACTGGGCGATCAACTCGGCGTCCGACCGCGACGAGATCCTCCGCACCGCCGAGGACGTCCGCGACGTCGAGGAGAGCGGCGTCGTGGAGGCGGTCCACCACTGAGACCGGTCCCTCCTCAGCGGGGCCACCACTAGAAGTCGAACAGGTTCTGCCGGATGCCTCCGGCGCCGTACTCCCGTCGCAGGAGCCCACGGCGCCGGAGCACCGGCACGAGGTCGCCGAGCATCCGGTAGACCTGCGCCGGGTGCAGGTCGCCCGAGAAGATGATGCCGTCGTTGTCCGCGTCCGCACCGAGCTCCTCGATGAAGTCGGCGAACTCGTCCGCGGTGCCGACGAACCCCTCGCGGGAGGCCACCCGACCCTTGCGGGCCTTGCGCTCGAGGAGCGTGCGCAGCGGTGCGTCGGGGGTGTCGCCCACGAGACCGCGGATCGTCCCCGCCGACACGTGGTCGCCGAACGTGCCCGCCGGGATCGGCGCGTCGAGGTCGAGCGCGAGCAGGTCGGTCTCCGAGTCGCTCGACCACGCGATCGCCGCGGTGCGCAGGTCGTCGTCGGACGGGTGCCGTGAGGCGTCCACCACACGGTCCGCCTCGGCCGCCGACGACACGATCTCGGGCTTGAGGACGAACAGGATCCGTAGGGCCTCCGCGGCGCGCCCGGCTTCGGCCGCGGCGGAGAGCACCCGCGCTCGGTAGTCCCGGACGGCCGCCGCGGACAGCGGTGCGAGCGCGAGTTGCACGTCCGAGTGCGTGCCCGCGAACGCCAGCCCGCGTCCCGAGCCACCGGGGGAGACCACGATCGGGTCGGAGTCCAGCGGGAGGGCGTTGAGCGGGCCGTCGGCGGTGAAGTACGCGCCCTCGTGGTGGAAGGCGTCGAGGGCGTCCCCGTCGGCGAAGGTCCAGTCCGTCGGGTCCCCGATGAACCCGGACCCCCACGAGTGCCAGAGGCGCCGCACGAGCTGCAGCCACTCCTCCGCACGGTCGTACGCGGCGTCGTGCGGGAGCGGGGCGAGTCCGGCGTGCCGTGCGCTCCCGGTGTCGGTGACGACGTTGACGCCGAAGCGGTCGCCGGAGAGGTGCGCGAGCGTCGAGAACTGCCGTGCCGCGAGGTAGGGCGGCGTGAACCCGGCGTTCACGGTCGGCGCGATGCCGATGTGGGACGTCGCGGCGAAGAGGTACGGCGCGAGCAGCAGCGGGTCGTGCTTCGGGCCGCCGTACGCCTGCCGGATCCGCAGGTCCAGGGTCGACGGGTTGCCGAGCGAGATCGCGTCCTCGGCGATGACGAGGTCCATGCCGGCCTGCTCGAGGGTGCGGACGGACTGCTGGTACAGGTCGGGCTTCGTCCAGTCGTGTCCCCAGTCCCAGTCGGACCGGCCCCACGCCTGCGGGCCGAACCCGCGCGAGAAGAAGTACCCGAAGTGCTGCAGTCCTGCCATTGCCTAGAGTTCCTCCGCGATGACGTGGTTGCCGGGGACGGCGTGTTCCAGGGAGGCGAGCTCCGAGTCGGGGTCGACCCGCGCCTCCTGGACCGCCCCCGCGCCGCGCAACGCGGCGAACCCGCGCGACAGGTCCCGTCTCAGGTCCGCGACGTCCTCGATGCCGACCGACAGCCTGATGAGGCCGTCGTCGATGCCCTGGTCGACGCGCTCCTGGGGCGTCTTGCCGGCGTGGGTCGTGGTGGCGGGGTGCAGGATCAGCGAGCGGACGTCGCCGAGGTGGGTCATGCGGCTGAACAGCTGGACGCTGTCGATGAAGGTCCGCGCGGCGGCTTCGCCGCCGTCCAGCGTGAACGCGAAGACGGAGCCGGCACCGCGCGGCAGGTAGCGCTGGGCGAGGTCGTGGTACGGACTGGAGGCGAGACCCGCGTAGTCGACGCTCGTCACCTCCGGCTGCTGCTCCAGGAAGGACGCGATCGCCAGCGCGTTCGCGCTGTGGCGTTCCACGCGCAGGGACAGCGTCTCGATGCCCTGGCGGAGCAGGAAGGAGTTGAAGGGGGAGGGCGTCGGACCGATGCGGGACGCGACGACATCGCGTGCGAAGACGATGAACGCTCGGCTGCCGTAGCGCTCGACGTAGCTCTCGCCGCCGAGCGACCGCTCCGGGCTGGTCAGGTGCACCCACCGCTCGGGGGAGGCGGACCAGTCGAAGGTGCCGCCGTCGACGACCACGCCGCCGAGCCCGGCACCGTGGCCGGAGAGGAACTTCGACGCCGAGTGCACGACGACGTCGGCGCCGTGGTCGACCGGACGCACGAGGTACGGCGTCGCGAGGGTGTTGTCGACGATGAGCGGCACACCCGCACGGTGCGCGGTGTCGGCGACGCCGGTGATGTCGAGGACGTCGTTCTTCGGGTTCGGGATCGTCTCGGCGAAGAAGGCCTTCGTGTTCGGGCGGACGAGTCGCCCCCACTCGTCGAGGTCGCGCTGGTCCGCGACGAAGTCGACCTCGATCCCGAAGCGCCCGAGGTTCTGCACCAGCAGGCCCTTGGTGCCCTCGTAGATGCTGCGCGCCGCGACGACGTGGTCGCCGGCCTGCAGGATGCCGAGGAACGCGACGGTGGCGGCGGCCTGCCCGCTGCCGACCAGGATCGCCTCGACACCGCGTTCCAGCAGGGCGACCCGGCGCTCGACGTCCGCGTTCGTGGGGTTGCCGAGCCGGGTGTAGGTGTAGCCGTCGTCGGTCCCGGCGAAGCGGTCGCGGGCCTGGTCGAAGTCGTCGAACAGGAACCCGGAGGACATGTGGATGGCGGGGACCCTCGCACCGTGGCCCTGGTCGGGCTGGAACCCGCCGTGCACCTGTTCGGTCGCGAAACCGTGCGCCTCGTCCGTCACGGGACACCTCCTGCCGTCGTCGTTCCGATACTCTCGCAGGCTTCCCCCGGCGGTTCCCGTTTGCGGCGTTCCGTTACGGCGGGCGGGGCGCTTTCTGGGAGACGGCATCCGTCGATCGCAGCGTGTCACGTCGGAAGGTGCGCCGCACCGGACTGGAGGCGCGGGTCGGCGCCGCCCCGCGCCTCCAGTTCGGTGTCAGTCGCGGTGCGCGACCGTGGCGACCACCGCGGTCAGGCGTGCGGGCAGCCCCGGCGCGAGGCCCTCGGGCAGTGCGTCGAGGGTGAACCACCGGACGTCGTCGCTCTCGTCGCTGACGGTGGTCGCCTCGGCAGGATCGACCACGGCGACGAAGCCGACGTCCCAGTGCGCGGCGCAGGCGAAGCCGCCGTGCAGGTCGTGACGGTCGAGATCAGCGACGGTCGTGGCGAGCAGGTCGAGGTCGGCAGGCCGGACTCTTCGCGTGCCTCGCGGCGGGCCGCATCGGCGAGGTCGCGGTCGCCCGGTTCGAGGTGTCCGCCGAACTGCACCCAGAACCGGCCCTTGCGGTGCAGACACAGCAGGACGCTCCCGAGGTCGGGCGAGAACACGAAGCACGACGCGGTGAGGTGCTCCGGACCGCCGTCGCGTCGGAGTGCCGCGTCCCCGTGGGCTCGCACGAAGGCGAGGAAGCGGTCACGGGCGGGCGCCGACGTGTCGGCGAGGGTGGCGGTCACGTCGTCGAGGTGCACCGTGCCATCGTCGCAGGGTGGGGCGTGTGGGGTGGTGCGTTCGCAGTGGTGCGACATCGTCGACGTCGTACGACAGCGGGCTCGTCGTTGCTGCGCGCGTGCAACTGTTGCGTGCGCGGGATTGCGACTCCGTCGATGTCGTACGACAGCGAGGTTGTCGTTCCGAGTCGGACCGGCGCGACCCCGGCCCCGCGCGACCCCGACCCTGCACGTCAGAGCAGCGCGCGCACCCCGTCGGCCACGGTCGCCCACACCTCGAGCAGCGGCGCGCGCGCGAGCCACACCGCGCCCGCGTTCACCGCGAGGAACAGCACGAACCACATCGTCGCCGGCACCCGCATCTCGGCAGCCGCGATGTGGAAGTCGGTCTGCACGCGGGCCCCGGTCGCGAGCCACCGGGCGACCTGCACGACCGAGCGCAGCCCGTCCACGACGAAGAACGCGCCGACCGCCGCGACCACGAGCACGGTGGTCTCGGACGGGCGCAGGGCGACCCAGAGCGCGAGCGCGTCGAAGCCGAGCACCACGAGGATGCCGAACCAGTTCCGGACGAACGCGAGCGCGACGAGCCCGACGACGCCGAGGACCACGACGGGCACCCACCTGGCCCCGTGCAGCACCCCGGTGACGAGCAGCACGCCGGCCCAGAGCGGCGCGCTGTACCCGGCGTACAGGTTGACGATCCGTACGAGCCACCGGATCGCACCGGGGACCCGGCCGAGCTGGACCCATGCCTCGCCGGACCCGTCGGGGTGCAGCTCGATGCGCTGGATGCGTCCGCCGAACGGCACGACGACGACGGCGTGCCCGACCTCGTGCGCGATGGTCGCCGCGATGCGGGCCACCCGGCCGACGAACGGCACGAAGGGCAGGACCGCGCCCACGAGGAGCGCGACGACGACGAGGGGCGGGGCTGCGGTGGTCAAGGGACCAGGATCGCAGCCCCGTCCGTGACGAACCCGGCAAGACCCTGGGGGAGCAACGACGGCACCAGGGTCGCGGCGATCACGATGACCGTCGCGACGATGGCGAGCGCCGTGAGGACGGCGAGGAACACCGTCAGGCGGGACCAGCGCGTGTGCCTGGCTATTCGACCGTCACCGACTTCGCGAGGTTCCTCGGCTTGTCCACGTCGCACCCGAGCTGGAGCGCGAGTTCGCGGGCGAGCATCTGCAGGGGGACGACGGCCTCGAGCGGACCCCACGGGGCGGTCGCCCGACCCCAGGCGAGGTCCCCGACGACGCGACGGCCGAGGGCCGGGATGTCCGCGTCCTCGCCGCCGATGGTGATGACGAAGCCGCCGCGGGCACGGACCTCGGCGATGTTCGCCTTCAGCCGGTGGTCCCCGTGGTCGACGACGACCACGGGGGTCCCCTCGTCGACGAGGGCGAGCGGGCCGTGCTTCAGCTCGCCCGCCGGGTAGGCCTCGGCCCACCGGTAGCTGAGCTCCTTGAGCTTGAGCGCGCCCTCCGCCGCGTACGGCAGCCCGGCACCGCGGCCGAGGAAGAGGAAGCCGGTCGCGTCCTTGACGCTCGACACGAGCAGCGGGATGCGGTCGGCGGCGATCGCAGCGGCGTGGTCGATGCGGGCCGGGAGGTCGGAGAGCTCGCCGACGAGGGCCGCCGCACGCTCACCGTCGATCCGACCCGACGCGACGAGCGCCGAGATCATCGCGGCGACGCCGACGACGACCTGCGCGGTGAACGTCTTCGTCGCGGCGACACCGATCTCCGGGCCGGCGTGGCAGTCGAGCACGGCGTCGGCGCGACGGGCGAGCGACGAGTGCACGTTGTTCGTGAGGGCGAGGACCGGGTGCCGGTCCTCGAACCGGTCGAGCGCTCGGAGGACGTCTGCGGTCTCGCCCGACTGGCTGATCGCGACCACGAGCGTCCCCGGGCCGAGCACCGCCTGGTCGGCCTCGCTCGCGACGACGATGTCCGTGGGCACGCCGCCGATGCCGCGGAGCGCGGTGGCGATGACCTGCCCGGCGTTGAGCGAGGTACCGCACGCGACGATCGCCAGCCGGTGGAACCCGGGGAGCCCCAGGCCGACCCACATGCTGCCGTCCGCGGCCCGGCGGGCGACGCGGTCGAGGATCGAGGCGACGACCTCGGGCTGCTCCTCGATCTCCTTCGCCATGTGGTCCGGGTGGTCGCCGAGCTCGAGCGCGGTCGCGGCGAAGGGGGACGGCGTCGGGAAGGGCACCGGCACCGTGATGCCGGAGGAGGACCACGTCCAGGCTTCGCCGAGTTCGACGACGTCGCCGTCGCGGAGTGCGACGAAGGTCTCGCACCACTCGGCGATCGCGCCGATGTCGCTCGCGACGAAGTCCCCGCGAGCGGACCGCGCGACGACGAGGGGGGAGCGCTCGGCGGCGACGACCATGCGGCCGTCGCGGGCGTCGAGCACCACGATCGCCCACGAGCCCTCGAGCTGCGCGGTCGCGATCTGCACCGCGAGCATGAGGTCCGGGTCCACCGCGAGCGCGCGCTCGACGAGGTGCGCGATGACCTCGGAGTCGACGTCCGACGAGAACACGTGCCCCTGGCGCTCGAGCGTCTCGCGGAGCCGGACCGCGTTCTCGATGATGCCGTTGTGCACGATGCTGATCCGGCCGGAGCAGTCGGCGTGCGGGTGGGCGTTCGCCTCGCGGACCACACCGTGCGTCGCCCACCGGGTGTGCCCGATGCCGACTCCCGTCAGCGCGTCGCCGGAGCGTGCGGCGACGAGCGTGCGCAGGTCACCGACGCGCGAAACGGACCGGATGGTCTCGGTGCCGCCGTGGGCGGTCCGGACGGCGATGCCCGCCGAGTCGTACCCGCGGTACTCGAGTCGTTCGAGTCCGTCGAGCAGGTAGGGGGACGCGTCGTCGCTGACGCGGGCCGCGATGATGCCGCACATCTGGTTTCCCTTCGGGTGGGAGGAGCAGCTCGGGTGGGGGAGTGGGAGCGTTGCGGCACCGACCGCCGTCGGGTCTGCCGTGCGTCCGGTCCGCCGGCCCGGGCCGCCGCCCGTCCTCGGATCAGGCGAGGACGGACGGCGGCGTTCGTGGGCCGACGGTTCGGGTACCGGACGGGGTACCACGGGCGGGCTCCCGGGGGAGCACGGCGGTCGGTGCACGAGAAGCATCACCCGCGGGTCGGTGACACGGCAACGGTGGTCGCCCGCTCTTGCGGTTCCCCGCGTGCGGTCCTCTCTTCGGCGGACACGGCGTGCGGAGTTCCGCAACCGCCGCGACGCGCGCACACGACGAACGGGAGGCGGGGGGCGGGCGGGGGCCCCCCCCCCGCGCCCTCCCCGACCCGGGGGGGGGGGCCGCCGGCCCCCCCCCCCCCTCCCGTCCTGTGGTGGGTCGCGTCTCGACTACGTGAGCAGCGCGACCAGGTGCGAGCGCGAACGTGCGCCCACCTTGCGGTAGATCTGCGTCAGCCGCAGCTCCACCGTCCGCTGCGACATGAACAGCGACGACGCGATCTCGCGGTTGCGGTACCCCTCCGTCACCTTCTGCACGACCGCGCGCTCCTCCGCCGTGAGCGAGGTGAGCACGGCCGAGGCGTCCGGAGCGCTGCGCGGCGTCCCGGGGACCTGTGCGGACAGCACCGGAGCGGACCGGAGCGACGTGGACGAGCCGAAGGCCGGCATCGCGACCGTCGCGACCGGGGTGGCCAACGGACGCCGGAGCCCCGCGGCCTCGTACGCCGCAGCGGCGGCCGCACCGAGCCGCGGACGCTCCGTCGGGGTGCCCACGGCGGCGAGCGCCGCGAACGTCCGAGCGCGTTCGAACTGCGAGTCGTGCGGCTGGAACAGCTCCAGCGCACGCCGACGCGCGGTGTCCCGGGTGGTGTCGTCGGCGACCAGCGCGAGACTCCGCGCCAGGACGAGTGCACCCCAGCGCGACGGGCGGGCGTGGTGGTCAGCGGCGAGGCGAGCGGTGATCGCCCGTGCGTCGTCGATCCGGTCGAGGCGCACGTAGGCCTCCACCAGGTCGCCGAGGTGCCGGAGCACCGCCGGGTTCCGCAGCGAACGACCGATGGCGTCCGCAGCCTCGAGCGAGGCCGCGGCCTCGTCGAGACGACCGTCGAGCAGCAGGACCCGGCCACGCAGGGCGTGGAGCTTCGCGGTCGCGCCCCACAGGCGGTTCGTGGACCGCTGCGCGAGGCACCGGTCCAGGACCTCGAGCGCCTCGGCGGAGCGTCCCTCGGCGAAGTGCCGCCAGGCGAGGGCGATGGCACGGGACGGCTCGCGGAGCCGCTCGACCACCGACGAACCGGCTTCCCAGACGTCGATCGCGCGGAGCGCCTGCCGGAAGTTCCCGGAGCGCACCTCGTTCTCGGCCGACAGGTAGCGGGCGGCCTCGGTCCACACCGGCAGTGCCTCCTGGCCCCGCGCGAGGACGAGGGCGAACACGCGACGAGCACTGCGGTAGCGCTCGGCGATGCTCAGCGCGTGGGCGAGGAGCAGCAGTGCCGGCTCGGACATGCTGATCAGCGTCGTGGTCGACAGTCCGTCGTGCAGCGCCGTGTCCGGCGGGAGGGTCCCGTCGACGGCGGCGACGAGTTCCTGCGCCGTCGTCGTGATCTCGACGGTGTGCGGGGACGCCGACGCGCGCAGCGGTTCGGCACGTGCGAGCAGGTCCCGTGCGTGGTCGAGCTCCCAGGCCTCGGCCCGGAAGGACGCCACCATCGCGAGGAGCCCGGCGAGCGCGTCCGCCTCGGCGGCGTTCTCCGGGTCCACCGGCACGAGGAGCTCGTCCGCGTGCACGGCGTCGCCGCTCAGGTACTGCACCGAGTACGACAGCCGGAGCCGCCGCGTCTCGTCCGCGGTCGACCGGAACGGGCGGATCGCCGCGAGGTACCGCGCGGCGAAGCCCAGCAGGCGGTTCGCCAGCAGTGCCTCGGCCACACCGAGGAGCGCAGCGTGCTCGTCCTCGTGGCCCGAACCGATGTGCAGTGCACGCTCGGTGAGCACGACCGCGGCCTGGGCGTTGCCGTCCACGACGTACGAGCGGGCCGCTCGGAGCAGCGCGACCACGTCCGGGACGTCGTCCACGAAGCTGCGGTGCCACGCCGACGCCCGCGGGTCGTGCTCGGCGCTCGCCGCAGCGAGCTCCGTGTGTGCGGCGCGACGGTCCCGTGCGGGCATGCGCCAGTACAGCGCGGACCGGACCAGGGGGTCGCGGACCGTGACGGTCTGCCCCTTGACGGTCGTGAGTCCGGCGTGTGCCAGGTCGTCGAGCTCGTCGCGGTCCCACCCGCTGGTCTTCGCCACGGGGACGAGGGCCAACCGTGCCAGGACGTCCAGATCTCGTCCTGCGGTGGAACCGAGCGCCAGGGCCGCGATGGCCTCGGTCGTCGGGGTCGGGCGGAGCGGCAGCACGAGCGGCTCGGAGCCGTTCAGCTGTTCGCGACTGAGTACGGCGAGCTGCTCACGCAGTGCGCCGGGGTTGCCGCCGGTCTCCTCGGCGAGGACGGCGAGGACGCCGTCGTTCGCCTCTTCCGGTGCCATGGCACGGGCGAGCACGAGTGCTTCGTCCGAGGGCAGCGGTTCGATCCGGAGCGTCGGCAGGGCCGCGAGCGGTCCGTCCGACGGCACGGTGCGCACCGTGGCGACGACACGCAGTGCCGTCCCGGCGAGCCTGGACGCGAGGAACGCGATGAGCTCCTGGCTCTCCACGTCCATCTGGTCGAGGTCGTCGATCAGCACGAGCGTCGGCGGCAGGGTGAGGGCGTGCACGGCGTCGAGGAAGTCGTGCGCTGCCGCCAGCCCCGGCGTCTGCCGGTCGACGGGAGCGCCTCCCTGCAGGAGGTGCGCGATGTGGGCCGTCGCACGCGGATCGTCGAGCGCGGTGAAGAGCGAGGTCACGCCGGCCAGGGGCCAGTGGGACTCGCTCCCGTTCACGCCGACGCGGACGACGGGGAGGGAAACACGGTCCGAGACCGCGTCGAGGACGCTGCTGCGTCCGGAACCGGGGTCGCCGACGACGACCATCGCGGACTCACGAGGGAGTACAGCGAGGGTCGCGATCCGGTCGACCTCGAGACGGCGACCGGTGAGTGCCATGACTCACCGGCCTCCGGGCCCGGAAGCGGATGCAGCGGAGGAGAGGGACCGGTCGGTGGCACGGCGGGTGACCGCGCGCAGAGCCGGACGTGGGGCACGCAGGGAAGAACGCGTGCCGGGACTGTCGGAAACGGAATGCGGATGACGAGTGAGGGTGCACTCGGTTCCGCTCGGGAACGATGAAGTCATCGTCTGTATCACCCCTCGGGTTAGGGTCTTCGGACGAAACAACGACCGGTGCGGCATCCCGTTCGGAGCTAGGGACTCCGAAGCGGCACCTGACCTGTCGCCTGCAAGCAAGATAACTCAGGTTCTGGTCCGGGTGGCCGGTCTCCGCAATCTGTTGTCCACCTGCGGTGTCCCCAGTACGGGGGGACACGTGCCCCCCTCGGGGGTGGTTTCGCGCTTGACGTCGGCGGATCGCGGTACGAGATCGGGGTACAGCGGGTGTCCGTCGTGGGGTGGACCGGTGGGTGGGGGTCGGGTGGGCGGGTCGGTCGGGCGGGTCGTCGGGTCGCCGGGTCGGGCGGGTCGGTCGGGTCGGTCGGGCGGGCCGACTCGGAACGACATTGTCGACGTCGTGCGACATCGACGTTGTCGACCGTGCGCGGCCGCAACTGTTGCGCGCGCGGTGCAGCGACGAGACCGCTGTCGTGCGACATCGACGTTGTCGCACGACAGCGCGCGCAACAGTTGCACGCGCTGGACGGTCCCAGCGGTCAGCGCCGGATGACGTCGACCACGGCGTCGTGCACGAGGCCGTTCGTCGCGAGGGCGCTGCCGTGCCAGGGGCCGGGATCCCCGTCGAGCGAGGTGAAGCGTCCGCCGGCCTCCTCGACGATCGGCATGAGCGCCGCCATGTCCCACGGCTTGAGGTCGGGTTCGCCCGCGACGTCGAGGACGCCCTCGGCCACGAGCATGTACGACCACATGTCGCCGTACGCCCGGGTGCGCCAGACCTTGCGGGAGAGTGCGACGAGGGCCTCCAGGCGGTCGTCGTCGTCCCACTGCTGGATGCTGTTGTAGCTCAGGCTGGCCTCAGCGAGGGAGTCGACGCCGGAGACGTGCAGGGGACCGTCGAAGGAGTGCGCGCCGAGGCCCTCGGCCGCCCACCAGCGCTTGCCGAGGGCGGGCGCGCTCACGACGCCGAGGACCGGCCGCCCGTCCACCGCGAGCGCGATGAGGGTCGCCCAGACCGGGACGCCGCGCAGGTAGTTCGCGGTGCCGTCGATCGGGTCGACCACCCACTGCCGGTGACCCTCGCTGACGGCCTCGGCACCGGTGTCCGCGGTGGTCTCCTCGCCGAGGAAGGCGTCGTCCGGGCGCTCGGAGCGGAGCCGCTCGCGGAGCGCCCGTTCGACTGCCTGGTCGGCGTCGGTGACGTGGGTGCTGTCGGCCTTCTTCGACACGTGCAGGTCGGCGGCGCGGAACCGCTCGAGGCTGATCGCGTCGGCGGTGTCGGCGAGGGAGCGGGCGAAGTCCAGGTCGGCGCTGAGGTCCACGGTCGCCAGCGTAGCGGGGGCTACGCCGCCACGACCTCTTCCTCCTCGAGGGCAGTGACCTCGCGCTCGCGGGCGATGCGGGCCCGGCGTGCGACGAGACCGTGCACGACGACGCAGAGCAGCACCGCCGCGGCGAGCCACAGTGCCAGGACGAGCGACGAGCGACCGAGCGAGGCGCCCGGGAAGTACTGCAGGTCCTGCGCTGCCTGCAGCCAGGCGGCGCCGCTCCAGAACGTGTTGAGGCCGGCGAAGAACCCCGGCTGGAACGCCGGCTGGAAGATGCCGCCGGACGACGTGAAGTTCAGCATCACGAACAGCATCGCGAGGATCGGCGTCGTCCACCGGCCGAGCAGCGGGTGGAGTCCCACGCCGAGCGCGACGATGATGGCGTCGTACATCCACGCGAACAGGAAGATCTCCCACCGGTTCGCCGTGATGATCCCGTACAGCGGACCGGCGATGAGGATGCCGATCCCCGCGACGATCCCGGCCGTCACGAGCCCGATGGCGGCGGTCCAGAGCGGCCGCAGTCGGGTGGCGAAGGCGGCCACCGCGATCGCGGACGCGTAGCCGCCGACGCTGAGGGCGACGAGCAGGAAGAACAGGCCCTGCCCGGTGGTGTCCTCGTCGCCGGAGGGCACGACGTCCTGCACCGTGAACGGCAGGTGCGCCCGGTACGCGATGGGCATGAAGATCTTCTGGGCGGCGGTCGCGGTGGTCTCCGACGCCGCGGTCGAGACGTACAGCGTCGCGCCCGTGGCCGTCGGCGCGTACACGGCGGCGAGGTCGCGGTCGCGGACCTGACGCTCGGCCTCGGCGGTCGACGGCACGACGTGCGCGACGAGCGCACCGTCGGACTGGTCCGTGACGGTCTGCGCGAACACCTGGGTCGCCGCACCCTGACCCACGATGCCGACGGGGAGGTCGTGCGGCGTGGGCGCGTGGAAGGCGCCGAGGTAGGCGAGACCCATGCCGACGGCGAGGAAGAGGGGCACGAGGATGTGCGAGCCGAAGCTCAGCACGGTGCGACCGAGGCCCTGCGGGCGGAGCACCGAGGGGTCGTTCGGCCGGCGTGGGGCACGGGATGCCCGAGGTGCGGCGTGCGAGTGCGGGTGGTCGGGGGTGGTGTGCACGTGCGACGTCGTCGTCGTCATGGGGGAGGACGGAGCGTCGACGGCGGGGGTCGGCGCAAAGTTGTACTTTGCAACTTCAGACACGGAGGGCAACTGTACAACGCCGATGCGCACCTGTCGACCCGGGTGCTGACGCGCACGGTGCGAGGTCGGCCTCCGAGTGTGCGAGGTTCCGCGCGCCGTGGGAGCGCTCCGGCGTCCCACCGCGCTCGGAACCTCGCACGCTGCGGTGCGGCCGGCGCGGCGCGGTCCGCTACTCCGTGCCCGGGTCCTCCGCGCCCATGCCCGTCAGCAGCGCCCGGAACGAGTCGAGCCGCTCGACACCGGTCGGTCCGAGCTCACCGTCATGCACCCGGTCGACGATCTCCCAGTCGTGCGCCTCGTCGAGGGGGATCCCGTCGGCCGGTTCGCGGACCGGCACCGCATGCGACGCGAAGGCCCGGAAGACGTTCGCCGGGTCGACGTGCCCGAGGCCGAAGGACCGGACGCCCGGTGTGTCGATGATCCAGCCGCCGTCCCGCACCTGCAGCGCGATCGACGACGACGAGGTGTGCCGCCCCCGGCCCGTGACCGAGTTGACGACTCCGGTCGCCCGGGAGGACCCCGTCAGCGCGTTCACGAGGGTCGACTTCCCGACGCCCGAGTGCCCGACGGTCACGGTCACCTTGTCGTCGAGGATTTCGTGGAGGGCGTCGAACGGCACGTCGTCCGAGCGGCTCGTCACGATGCGGAGGTCGAGGCAGGCGAAGTGCGCGAGGAACGCCGTGGGGTCGGCGAGGTCGGTCTTCGTGATGCAGAGGATCGGGTCGAGCCCGGCGTCGAACGCCGCCACGAGGTACCGGTCGATCAACCGGGTGCGCGGCTCGGGGTCCGCGGCGGCCACGACGATGAGCATCTGGTCGGCGTTCGCCACGATCACGCGCTCGACCTCGTCGGTGTCGTCGGCACTGCGGCGCAGCAGCGTGGTGCGCTCGGCGACCTTCACGATCCGCGCGAGGGACCCCGGCTCGCCGGAGACGTCGCCGACGAGGTGGACGGTGTCGCCGGTGACGACGGACTTCTTCCCGAGCTCACGGGCCTTCGTCGCCGTGATGACCCGGTCCCCGACCAGCACGCCGAAGCGCCCACGGTCGACGTTCGTCACCCACCCGGTGGGGGCGTCGTCGTACGTCGGGCGGACCTTCGTCCGGGGGCGGTTGCCCTTCGGGTTCGGCCGG
Source organism: Curtobacterium sp. A7_M15 (assembly GCF_030705415.1). Taxonomy (GTDB): domain Bacteria; phylum Actinomycetota; class Actinomycetes; order Actinomycetales; family Microbacteriaceae; genus Curtobacterium. The sequence continues at coordinate 28,682 of NZ_JAUZED010000024.1, forward strand.
ACACGGACACTCGACTCGTCGTACTGCCCGTACGGCTCGTCCGCGTCGGAGTCGTCGCCGTCGACGTCGTCCCACCAGCTCATCGCGTCAGGCCCCCGCGTCCCCGGTCGCGACCAGTGCCGCCCACAGCTCGGGGAACTGCGGCAGGGTCTTCGCGGTCGAGCCGATGTCGTCGACGGCGACGCCGTCGACGACGAGACCCACGACGGCACCCGCCGTCGCCATCCGGTGGTCGTCGTACGCGGCCCAGTCGCCGCCGTGGAGTGCGGCAGGCTCGATGCGGAGGCCGTCGTCGAGTTCGTGCACCGCGCCTCCTGAGCGGTTGACGTCCGCCGCGAGCGCGGCGAGCCGGTCCGTCTCGTGCCCCCGCAGGTGCTCGATCCCGCTGATCTCGGACGGGCCGTCGGCCAGGGCCGCCAACGCGACGAGTGCCGGGGCGAGCTCGCCGCCGCGGCTCAGGTCGAGTTCGAGACCCGGGAGGGAGGCGCCACCCCGGACCCCGACGCCGCCGTCGAAGACGAGGTCGTCACCGTCCCGCGTCACGGTCGCGCCCCACAGGGGGAGGAGCCGTTCGAGGTCGGCACCGACCTGCGTCGTCTCGGTCGGCCAGGTGCGGATGCGGACGGTGCCGCCGGCGACGAGCGCGGCGACGGCGAACGGCGCCGCGTTCGACAGGTCGGGTTCGATGGTGACGTCGCGAGCGGCGATCGGGCCGGGGTGCACGACCCACTCGCCGATCGCCGGCTCGTCGACCCGGACGCCGCGGGCGCGGAGGGCGGCGACGGTCATCTCGATGTGCGGCATGCTCGGCAGGCGCTCGCCGACGTGCGTGAGGTGCAGGCCCTCGTCGAAGCGCGGGGCGGAGAGCAGGAGCCCGGAGACGAACTGCGACGAGGCGGACGCGTCGATCGACAGTGATCCGCCGCGGACCGCACCGGTGCCGGTGAACGAGAAGGGCATCGCCCCGTCGCCGTCGTCGGTGACGTCCACGCCGAGGTCGACGAGTGCCCGGATGATCGCGTGCATCGGCCGTTTCCGGGCGTAGGGGTCGCCGTCGATCGTGACCGGCCCGACCGCGAGTGCGGCGAGCGGCGGCAGGAAGCGCATCACGGTGCCGGCGAGACCGCAGTCCACCCGGACGCCGCCGTGCATCGGCGCCGGCGTGATCCGGAGGTCGGGACCGTAGGGGTTCGGCGTCGTCCCGGGGGCGGCGGGGACCTCGTCGACGCCGACGCCGAGCTGCCGGAGTGCCTCGACCATGAGCGCCGAGTCACGCGAGTGCAACGGCAGCCGGATGGTCGACGGGCCGTCGGCGAGGGCGGCGAGCACGAGTTCGCGGTTGGTGAGCGACTTCGACCCGGGCAGCGACACGTCGCCGCGCAGCGGACCCCGCGCGAGCGGGGCGATCCAGGGCTCGGTCCGGGACTGGGAATGCGTCGTGACTGCCATCGGTTCACAAGGGTACTGAACGCACCGGGAGGATCAGTGGCGACAGCGACACTCGTACGACCGCGGACGGCTCTGCCCGCCGTGCCGACGACCCTCGGGGGTGCCGTCGGCCTAGACTCGACGGCGATGACGACCGACGAACCGCACGCAGCACCGCACGACCTGGTCGAGGAGACCGAGGCGCAGCTCGACGCGGTCTCGGAAGAGGCCGAACTGCGCGACGAGTCGGGCGCCGACACCGACGTCGACGTGGTGGACGCGAAGACGGTCTCCGAGGGCGAGCTCCGGTCCCTCTTCGAGGACCAGGCGCTGCCGTTCATGGACCAGCTCTACGGTGCCGCGATGCGGATGACCCGCAACCCGGCCGACGCCTCGGACCTCGTGCAGGAGACCTTCGTCAAGGCCTTCGCCGCGTTCCGCCAGTTCAAGCAGGGCACGAACCTGAAGGCCTGGCTGTACCGCATCCTGACGAACACGTTCATCAACACGTACCGCAAGAACCAGCGCAACCCGTACCAGGGCACGATCGACGAGCTCGAGGACTGGCAGCTCGGCGGCGCGGAGAGCGTGACGCAGTCGATCTCGGCGCGCTCCGCCGAGGCCGACGCCATCGACCACCTGCCGTCCTCCGCCGTGAAGGACGCGCTGCAGGCCATCCCCGAGGACTTCCGGATGGCCGTCTACTTCGCCGATGTCGAGGGGTTCTCCTACCAGGAGATCGCCGACATCATGAAGACACCCGTGGGGACGGTCATGAGCCGCCTCCACCGTGGTCGCCGGCTCCTGCGCGGGCTCCTGGCGGACCACGCACGTGAGACCGGCATCGTCCCGGACGCAGCGTCGACGGCGACGATGCGCGGACGAGGCCGGAAGGTTGCCGCGGCGTCGAGCCGCGTCGAAGGGAAGGAAGCACGATGAGCGGCTGCGACTGCTCGAAGGCGAAGGCCGAGCTCGAGGAGTTCCTGCACGGGGAGCTCTGCCGCGAGGACGCGGCGGACATCCGTGAGCACATGGACGACTGCGAGGACTGCACGACCGAGCACCGCGTCGGCGTCGTCCTCATCGAGACGGTCCGTCGTGCGTGCAAGGAGACGGCACCCGAGGAGCTCCGTACCGAGATCCTCGCCCGCATCCGGCTGGAGCAGGCCACGCACTGACCGTCGTGTCATGAGCGTCCTGGCAGGCGTCGTCACACGGACGGGGCTGTCGGTAGTGTCGCGGGCATGACCCTCTCCGTCGAGTCGATCACCACCTGGTCCGACACGGACGTCGCCGACGTCGCCGCCCTCGTCCGACTGCTCGGCCACGAGGTCGACGACGAGGCGATGCGCTCCCGCCTCGAGCGGCTCACGCCCGAGGCCGGGCACCGCACGTGGGTGGTGCGCGACGACGACGGTCGTGCGATCGCGGTCGCCGGTGCGCAGGTCACGTGGGCGTACGCGAGCGACGAGCCGACGGCGCAGCTGCTGCTGATGGTCGTCGACGAACGGGCCAGGAGGCTCGGCACGGGTTCGGCGCTCATCGGCACGTTCGAAGCATGGGCGGTCGAGCAGGGCGCGCGTCGCCTCAGCGCCGTCAGCGCGGCGGCGACGGACAGCGCGCACCGGTTCTACCAGAAGCGCGGGTACCACGACGCCGGGGTGCGCTACACGAAGATCGCGTAGGCGCCCCGGCGTCGTGGGTCGCGCGGCGGGCGTCGGGCGTCAGGCGTCAGCCCAGGGCCCGCGTGATGACCTCGGTCGCTTCCTGCGCGGAGCGCTTCGACGACCCCGTGGCCGGCGCGGCGCTCGCGGGACGGGCGGCGACCGACAGCGGTCGTCCGTCGAGGTGCGGCGACAGGTTCATGCACACGAACGGCCACGCACCCTGGTTCTCCGGCTCCTCCTGCGCCCACACGACGTCCGCGCCCGGGTAGCCCGCCAGCACCTCGAGGATCTGGTCGAGGGGGAGCGGAGCGAGCTGCTCGAGCCGGACGAGGGCGACGTCGGTGGCGCCGCGCTTGTCGAGCTCGGCGCGCAGGTCGTGGTGCACCTTGCCGGAGTGCAGCACCACGCGCCGCACGGCCGACTTGTCGGTCACCCGGTCGTCGTCGAGGACCTCGGCGAACGTGCCGCTCGTGAACGCGTCCACCGGGCTCGTCGCCTGGCGGAGGCGCAGCATCGCCTTCGGGGAGAACACGACGAGCGGCTTCTGCGGTCGGGCCCAGGCCTGGCGGCGCAGCAGGTGGAAGTAGGACGCCGGGGTCGACGGGCGGGCCACCACCATGTTGTCCTCGGCGCAGAGCTGCAGGTAGCGCTCGATGCGCGCCGAGGAGTGGTCGGGGCCCTGGCCCTCGTAGCCGTGGGGGAGCAGGAGCACGAGGCCGGAGCGCTGCCCCCACTTCTGCTCGGCCGAGGAGATGAACTCGTCGATGACGGTCTGCGCGCCGTTCGCGAAGTCGCCGAACTGCGCCTCCCAGAGGACGAGCGCTTCCGGCCGCTCGACCGAGTAGCCGTACTCGAACGCCATCGCCGCGTACTCGCTGAGCAGTGAGTCGTAGATGTACAGGCGTGCCTGGTCCTCGGTGAGGTTCGCGAGCGGGAGCCACTCCTGCCCGTTCACCCGGTCGTGGAAGACGGCCTGGCGCTGCACGAACGTGCCACGGCGGGCGTCCTGGCCGGCGAGCCGGACGGGCTTGCCCTCGACCAGGATGGACCCGATCGCCATCAGCTCGGCCATCGCCCAGTCGATCCCGCCGTTGCGGGTCATGTCGGTGCGCTTGGACAGGAGCTGCTGGAGCTTGGGGTGGATGGAGAAGCCCGCGGGCGGGTTGCTGTGTGCGTCGCCGATCGCCCGGACCAGGTCCTCGGACACGGCCGTCTCGTGCACCTCGACCTCGGAGTCGTCGCGCTGCGCCGCCGGTCGTTCGAGGCCCTGCACGGCGCCGTCGTCGTCGACCGTGATGACCGGGATGGTGCCGGTCTGCGCTTCGTGCGTCTCGGCGAACGCGCGTTCCAGGCGGTCCTGGAAGTCACGGTGCGCCTCGTCGTACTCCTCTTGCGTGATGTCGCCGCGGCCGACGAGGGCCTCGGTGTAGAGGGTCCGGACGGAGCGCTTCGCCTCGATGAGGTTGTACATCAGCGGCTGCGTCATCGACGGGTCGTCGCCCTCGTTGTGGCCGCGTCGGCGGTAGCAGATGAGGTCGATGACCACGTCGCGGTGGAACTCCTGCCGGTAGGCGAAGGCGAGCTCGGCGACGCGGGCGACGGCCTCGGGGTCGTCGCCGTTCACGTGGAAGATCGGCGCCTGGATCGTCTTCGCGACGTCGGTGGAGTACACCGAGCTGCGGGCCGACTCCGGCGGGGTGGTGAACCCGACCTGGTTGTTGATCACGAGGTGCACCGTGCCGCCCGTGCGGTAGCCGCGCAGCTGCGACATCTGCAGGGTCTCGACCACGACGCCCTGACCGGCCATCGCAGCGTCACCGTGTACCAGCACGGGCAGGACGCCGAACGTGCCGGGCGCCTGCCGGTCCTGCTTCGCGCGGACGATGCCCTCGAGCACGCCGTCGACGGCTTCGAGGTGAGAGGGGTTCGCGGCGATCGTCACCGGGATGGCGGTGCCGTCGCTGGCGCGGAACACGCCCTCGGTGCCGACGTGGTACTTCACGTCACCCGATCCCTGGCCCGAGACGGCGCCGGGGAGCGACGACCCCTCGAACTCGCGGAAGATCTGGCCGTAGGTCTTGCCGGCGATGTTCGTCAGCACGTTGAGCCGGCCGCGGTGGGCCATGCCGATCGCGACCTCGTCGAGGCCGGCGGTCGCCGCACGCTGGATGAGCGAGTCGAGGAACGCGATGGTGGACTCGCCGCCCTCGAGCGAGAAGCGCTTCTGGCCGACGTACTTCGTCTGGAGGAAGGTCTCGAACGCCTCGGCCTCGTTGAGCTTGCCGAGGACGCGGAGCTGCTCGTCCTTCGACGGCTTCGAGTAGGGGACCTCGATGTGGGCCTGGACCCAGCGACGCTGCTCCGGGTCCTGGATGTGCATGTACTCGATGCCCACCGTGCGGCAGTAGGCGTCGCGGAGGATCCCGAGCACGTCGCGCAGGGGTGCGTTCGTCGTGCCGGCGAGCCCGCCGGTCACGAACTCGCGGTCGAGGTCCCAGAAGGTCAGCCCGTGGCTCTCGATCTCGAGGTCGGGGTGGGTGCGCTGCCGGTACTCGAGCGGGTCGATGTCCGCCATCAGGTGCCCGCGCACGCGGAAGCTGTTGATGAGCTCCTGCACGCGCGCGGTCTTGTTCACCCGGTGCGCGAGGTCGACGTTGATGTCGTTCGCCCACTGGATCGGCTTGTACGGGATCCGGAGCGCCGCGAAGATGCCCTCGTAGAAGCCGTGCTCGCCGATGAGTCGCTCGTGCACCTTCTTGAGGTACTCGCCCGACCCGGCGCCCTGGATCACGCGGTGGTCGTAGGTGCTCGTCAGGGTGATGGTCTTGCCGATGCCGAGCTCGACGAGGGTCTTCGCCGCCGAGCCCTGGAACTGCGCCGGGTACTCGAGGGCACCGGCGCCGATGATCGAGCCCTGCCCCTTCGTCAGGCGCGGGACGGAGTGCACCGTGCCGATGCCGCCCGGGTTCGTCAGCGAGATCGTCGTGCCCTGGAAGTCGGCCGGCGTGAGCTTGTTGTCGCGGGCGCGCTTGACGAGGTCCTCGTAGGCGGAGAGGAACTGGCCGAACGTGAGCGTCTCGGCGCGCTTGATGCTCGGGACGAGGAGGGAGCGCGTGCCGTCCTTCTTCGGGACGTCGATCGCGATGCCGAGGTTCACGTGTGCGGGAGCGACCACGAAGGGCTTGCCGTCGCGCTCCTCGTAGAAGACGTTCTGGCTCGGGAAGTCCTTCAGTGCCTGCACCATCGCCCACCCGATGAGGTGGGTGAAGGAGATCTTGCCGCCGCGCGCCCGACGCAGGTGGTTGTTGACGACGATGCGGTTGTCGATCATCAGCTTCGCCGGGATCGTCCGGACGCTCGTCGCGGTCGGCACGGTGAGCGAGGCGTCCATGTTCGAGGCGAGCGTCTTCGCCATGCCCCGGAGCGGGGTCGCCACGTCCTCGTGGGTCTCCTCGTGGTCGTCGGCCTCGTCGTTCGCCTCGGCCGGGATCGGCTGCGGGGTGGGCTGGCGCGACGTGGTCTTCGCCTGGATCGGCCCGGACTTCGCCTCGCCGGGGGCGTCACCGGTCGCGGGCTGCTGGGTCGTGGACTGCTGCTGCTGCTCGGAGGCGGCCGGAGCAGCCGGAGCGGCGGGGTCGGACGGAGCCGGTGCGGACGCATCGCCGCCCTGCGAGCGGTGGTAGCTCTCGAGGACCGGCCACCAGGACTTGTCGACGGACTCCTTGTCGGCGACGAACTGCTCGTAGAGCTCGTCGACGAGCCACTCGTTCGCCCCGAATTCGCCCGCGGTCTCGTCCGTTCCGGTCAGATGGCTCGACACAGCCGATCGCCCACTCTCCGTCGATAGATGCTCGTGTGTGTCGTGCGCGGCAACCCTGCCCCGCACAGGTGCCAAGCCTAGCCGTTCGCAGGTGATCGTTCGGTGTCAGGCGGAGGCGGGTCGCGCCTCCCGTCGGGGTGTCGCGCGTGTCGCCCGGGAGGCGCGCCGAGCCGCCCCGACCGGCCACCCTGCGGAGCCGTACAGTGGGGCCCATGAGGTTCTACGAGACGCGGCCGACGCACGACCTGACCTACTCCGACGTCTTCCTCGTCCCCAGCCGGTCGGCGGTGACGAGCCGGTTCGACGTGGACCTCTCGGCGAACGACGGGTCCGGCGCGACGATCCCGATCGTCAGCGCCAACATGAACTCGGTCACCGGTCCGCGGCTGGCGGCGACGCTCGCCCGACGCGGCGGTCTGGGCGTCCTGCCGCAGGACATGCACCTGCAGGACCTCGACGCCGCGATCCGCTGGGTCAAGGACCAGCCCGTCGACTTCGACACCGCCTACGACATGGGCGCGCACACCACCGTCGCCGAGGCCCTCGAGCAGCTCCTCCCCGTCGCCGGGCGGGGCGTGGTCGTCCGCGACGCGTCGGGCGAGTACCTCGGCTGCGTGCCCGCAGCGCGCCTCGGCGACGCCGGCCCCGACGCCACGCTCGGCGACCTGCTGCACGGTGCCTCGACGGCGATCGACGCCGAGGACGCCGGCACGCCCCGGCACGTGTACGACGTGCTCACCGCGGCGGAGGTGGACTTCGCGCCGGTCGTGCGGCACGGCAAGGTCGTCGGCACGGTCAGCCAGACGAGCGCGATCCGCTCCGACATCTACCGGCCCGCGGTCGACGCGTCGGGGCGCCTGCGGGTCGCCGCCGCGATCGGCATCAACGGCGACGTCGCCGCCAAGGCGCAGGCCCTCGCGGCCGCAGGCGTCGACGTGCTCGTCCTCGACACCGCGCACGGCCACCAGGAGGGCATGCTCCGCGCGCTCCGCACCGTCGCCGCCCTCGGGCTCGACATCCCGCTCGTCGCGGGCAACGTCGTCACCGCCGATGCCGTCGCACACCTCGTCGACGCCGGCGCGAGCATCGTCAAGGTCGGCGTCGGACCCGGCGCCATGTGCACGACGCGCATGATGACCGCCGTCGGGCGCCCGCAGTTCTCCGCCGTGCTCGAGACCGCCGCCGCTGCCCGGTCGCTCGGCGCGCACGTGTGGGCCGACGGTGGCGTCCGGTACCCGCGCGACGTCGCGCTCGCCCTCGCCGCCGGTGCGTCCGCCGTGATGATCGGCTCGTGGTTCGCCGGGACGCTCGAGGCGCCGGGTGTCCTGCGCCGCGACGCCGCGGGGAAGGCGTACAAGGAGAGCTGGGGCATGGCGTCGGCGAAGGCCGTCCGGGAGCGCTTCGAGCGGCTCGACCCGTACGAGCGGGCGCGCAAGGCGCTCTTCGCCGAGGGCATCTCGTCGTCGACGATCTACCTCGACCCGGAGCGCCCGAGCGTCGAGGACCTGCTCGACATGATCACCACGGGCGTCCGCAGCTCGGCGACGTACGCCGGAGCGGCTTCCCTCGCCGAGTTCCACGAGCGGGCACTCGTCGGCATCCAGTCGGCCGCCGGTTACGAGGAGGGCAAGCCGCTCCCCGTGAGCTGGTAGCGGGGGCCGCGGCGCGGCCCGGCGCGGCGGCGACGCGCGCGTCGCGA
>NZ_JAUZED010000025.1 GCF_030705415.1 Curtobacterium sp. A7_M15
CGGGGCGGGCGTGGGCGGCGGCGGGGTGCGCGGCGTGGGCGGGTGTGCTGCGTGGCGGCGTGCGGCGTTGGCCTGCGCGGCGTGGGCGGCGTGGGCGGGGTGCGGACTCGGAACGACGTCCTCGCTGTCGTACGACGACCACGTCGTCGCTCTCCCGCGCGCGCAACAGCCCGCGTCCGCAACGAACGACATCCTCGTCGTCGTACGACGACCGCAGTGTCGTCACCCCGCGCCCGCGCCACCCCGCGCCCGCAATATGCCGCGCCCGCGAGAGTCTGCGAATGCAACACCCCGCGCCCGCAACAGCCCGCGCCCGCAACGAACGACGTCCCCGATGTCGTACGACGACCGCCTCGTCGCTGCACCGCGCCCGCAACACCCCGCGCCCGCCAGGAACGACAAGACCGACGTCGTGCGACGTCGGTCTTGTCGTTCCTGCTCCGCGCGCGGCGGACGTCGATCACCCGAAGCGGCCGGAGACGTAGTCCTCGGTGGCCTGCACGGACGGGTTGGAGAACATCGTGGCGGTGTCGTCGAACTCGATGAGCTTGCCCGGTGCGCCGGTGCCGGCGATGTTGAAGAACGCGGTCTTGTCGGACACGCGCGAGGCCTGCTGCATGTTGTGGGTCACGATCACGATCGTGTACTCCTTCTTGAGCTCCTCGATGAGGTCCTCGATCGCGAGGGTCGAGATCGGGTCGAGCGCGGAGCACGGCTCGTCCATGAGCAGCACGTCCGGCTGCACGGCGATCGCCCGGGCGATGCAGAGCCGCTGCTGCTGCCCGCCGGACAGACCCATGCCGGGCTTGTCGAGGCGGTCCTTGACCTCGTTCCAGAGGTTCGCGCCCTGCAGGGAGCGCTCGACGATGTCGTCGGACTCCGAGCGGGACAGGCGCTTGTTGTTGAGCTTCACCCCGGCGAGGACGTTGTCCTTGATCGACATCGTCGGGAACGGGTTCGGCCGCTGGAAGACCATGCCGACCTGGCGGCGGACGAGGACCGGGTCGACGCCGGCACCGTAGAGGTCGTCGCCGTCGATCTTGACGGAGCCCTCGACGTAGGCGCCGGGGATGACCTCGTGCATGCGGTTGAGGGTGCGGAGGAAGGTGGACTTGCCGCACCCGGACGGGCCGATGAAGGCGGTGACGGTGCGGGGCTCGATCGTCATGTCGACGCCCTCGACCGCCTTGAACTTCGAGTAGTAGACGTTGAGGCCGTCGACCTCGATGCGCTTGGACACAGTGGACCTTCCGGGGTACTAGCGGCTGAGCTTGGGGGCGAAGAGACGGGTGATGAACCGGGCGAGCAGGTTCAGCAGCATCACGATGAGGATGAGCAGGAGCGCTGCCGTCCACGCCCGGTCGACGAACGGGACCGGGTTGGCGCCCTGCTGCGAGTACTGGGTGTACGCGAACACGGGCAGGGTCATCATCGGGTTCTTGAACAGGTCGTAGTTCATGCTCGCGGTGAACCCGGCGGTGACCAGCAGCGGGGCGGTCTCGCCGATGACGCGGGCGATCGAGAGCATGACGCCGGTGGTGATGCCGGCGAGTGACGTGGGCAGCACCACCTTGAGGATCGTCAGGTACTTCGGGACGCCGAGGGCGTACGAGGCCTCGCGGAGCTCCATCGGCACGATCTTCAGGACCTCTTCGGTGGAGCGCACGACGATCGGGATCATCAGGACGCTCAGCGCCACCGACCCGACCAGGCCGAAGCGGGCACCCGGGCCGAGGAACAGCGCGAAGAGCGAGTACGCGAAGAGGCCGGCGACGATCGACGGGATGCCCGTCATGACGTCGACGAAGAACGTGATGCCCTTCGCGAGGGCGCCGGTGCCGTACTCGACGAGGTAGATCGACGTGAGCAGGCCGATCGGCACCGAGATGAGTGCCGCGAACAGCGTGATCTCGAGCGTGCCGATGAGGGCGTGCAGCGCGCCGCCGCCCTCGGAGATCACACCGCGCATCGAGTACGAGAAGAACTCGACGTCGAAGCGGGCGAGGCCGTCCGCGAGCACCGTGTAGAGCAGGGAGACGAGCGGCAGCACCGCGATCACGAACGCCGTGACGACGAGCGAGGTGACGAGCCGGTCGACGGCCTTCCGACCGCCCTCGACGATGCGCGACACGACGACGATGAGGACGTCGAACAGGACCGTTCCGAGGAAGAGTGCCGCGACGACGTTGAAGTCCTTGACCGAGCCGCCGGCGTTGAGCAGGGCGAACACGAGGATCAGCGCGACCCAGGAGCCGACGAGGAGCAGCCACGGCACGGACTTGTGGAGCTTGCCGTTGGCGTAGACGTTGCCGGCGACGCCGGACTGACGGATGGCGAGGGACATCGGGTCGTACCTCTCAGCTCACTCGCTTGCGGACGATGTACCGCGCGAGCATGTTGATGACCAGGGTGATGACGAAGAGGATCAGACCCGACGCGATGAGCGCGTTCAGGGCCGTGCCGGACGCCTCGGCGAACTGCAGGGCGATGTTGGCCGCGATCGTCGAGGGGTTCAGCGAGGTGAGCATCTGGAAGGTGACGTTCGTCGACACCGACAGCACCAGGGCGATCGCCATCGTCTCGCCGAGCGCGCGACCGAGGCCGAGCATGATCGCGGACACGATGCCGGACTTCGCGAACGGCAGCACGGACAGGCGGATCATCTCCCACCGCGTCGCGCCGAGCGCCAGCGCTGCCTCTTCGTTGAGGCGCGGGGCCTGCAGGAAGATCTCCCGCATGACGGCGGTCATGATCGGGATGGCCATGACGGCGAGGACGATCGAGGCGGTGAGGATCGTGCGGCCCGTGCCGGAGACCTGGCCGGAGAACAGCGGGATCCAGCCGAAGTAGGTGTTCAGGAAGGCGTAGAAGGGCTTCACGAACGGCGCCAGCACCACGATGCCCCAGAGCCCGTAGACGACCGACGGCACCGCGGCCAGCAGGTCGATCACGTAGCCGAGCACCGGCGAGATCCGACGCGGCGCGTAGTGCGAGATGAAGAGCGCGATCCCGAGCGAGAGCGGCACGGCGATCACGAGCGCGATGAGCGCGGACCAGACGGTGCCGAAGACGAGCGGGCCGACGTAGTCCCAGAAGTTGCTCGCGCTGTTCGGCAGTTCCCCGACCTTGGCGGAGAACGCCGGGATGCTCTGCCAGACCAGGAAGGCGGCGACGAGCACGAGCACGAAGAGGATGAGGCCGCCGGCGATGACCGAGGCGGCGGAGAAGACGCGGTCGCCGACGCGGACCACGGGCTTCGGCTTGGGGGTGACGGGGGCCACTGGCTGGGCCGGTGCGGTCGTCATCAGACTCCTGTCGGAGGAACGCCGGGGGAGGCGACGGGTTGGGGTGTCCGGTGGTGCGGGGCCCGCCCGACACGGACGTGCCGGGACGGGCGAGGGCCCGGACGCCGGTCAGGTGGGTGGGACCGGCGTCCGGGCGCTCAGGGTCTTACTTGATCGAGGCGACGGCCTTCGCTGCCTTCTCGGCGAGGTCGGTCGAGAGGGCGGCCGACTTGGCTTCCTTCGCGGCCGCGTCCTGCGCGTCCTTCGAGACGACGTAGTCGAGGTAGCCCTTCACGAGCTTGCCCTTGTCGGCGTCCTTGTACTCCTGGCAGGCGATCGCGTAGGAGACGAGCACGAGCGGCCAGGCGTTCTCGGCCGTGTCGGTGCGGTTGATGTCGATCGCGAGGTCGTTCTCCGCGCGGCCCGAGACGGTCTCGGAGTCGGCGACGACCTTGGCAGCACCCTCGGCGGAGATCTCGGTGGCCTTGTCGCCGACCATGAGCTTCGCCTTGTCGAGGTCACCGGCGCCGGAGTCGTCGATGTAGGTGATGGCGTTCGAGGCGCTGGCCATGGCCGAGGCGACACCCGACGTGCCCTTCGCGCTGTCGCCGACCTGGTACGGGAAGGTCTGGCTGGGGGCCTCGGTCCAGACGTCCTTGGCGTTCGCCGAGACGTACTCCGAGAAGTTCTGCGTGGTGCCCGAGTCATCGGAGCGGTGCACGACCGTGATGTTCGCGTCCGGCAGGGTCGCGTCCTTGTTCAGGTCGGCGATCTGCGAGTCGTTCCACTTCGTGATCTTGCCCGAGAAGATGCCCGCGATGGTCTTCGCGTCGAGCGTGAGGTCCTTGACGCCGTCGACCTTGTAGGCGATGGCGATCGGGGAGATGTAGACGGGGATGTCGATGGCCTTGGAGTCCGCGGCGCAGAGGGCGAACGAGCCCGCGAGCTCCTCGTCCTTCAGCGCGGCGTCGGAGCCGGCGAAGTCCGCGGCACCCGAGATGAAGTTCTTGCGGCCGGCGCCCGAACCGTCCGGCGAGTAGTTGACCGTCACGCCGGATGCGACGTTCTGGAAACCAGCGGCCCAGGTGGCCTCGGCGGTCTGCTGGGCGGACGAACCCGAGCCGGTCAGCGTGCCCGAGAGCTTCGAGTAGTCGGTACCGGAGCTCGAGCTGGACGAGGGCGTGTTGCCCGCGTCCTCGTTCGCCGCGCACGAGGAGAGCACGACCGCGCCGGCGATCGCGATTGCCGCGACCGTACCGATTCGCTTGATGTTCACAGGGGTCCCTTCGGGAATGTCAGTGCAGGTGGGACCGCTGCGGTCCCGCGGGCCGGTGCTGACCCGGGAGCGACTGTAGGGACGCGAGGTGACGGGGATCACCCGCCCCGGTGAACGGGAGGTGAACGAGGGATGGTCCTGGGCGACGCGCCGGACGTCGGAGCGCGCGCAGGTGCAGGATCAGGAACAGCGCGCCGAGAACGGGCGCATGCGTGCGCATGCACCGAGCGGGCCTGGAGGCGCGGCTCGGCTCCGGCGTTCGACCTACGCCGAGACGGGGTTGCGGTGCGTCTCGACGGCCACCAGTCGGTCGCCGGCGATGTGCATCACCGAGAAGTCGCCGACCGAGAGCATGGCGGCCCGACGGAGGTCGAACCGGCCGGACTCGTCGGCCGTCGCGGTCGCGATGCGGGCGATGATGTCCGGCAACACGGGCCCGTGCGAGCACAGGACGGTGGTCTTCGCCTTGTGCAGGCGCTTCTGCACGACGCCCTTGACGTCGGCGGCGCCGCGGTCGTGGGCGTCCTGGCTGATGTCCGGCGTGCTCGAGACCCCGAGGTGCGTCCGGTCGGAGAGCGGCTCGACCGTCGCGAGGCACCGGGCCGCGGTGCTGCTGACGATCTTCTTCGGGCCGAAGGCGGCCACGGGAGAGGCGACGGACTTCGCCTGCGACCGGCCGACCGGCAGGAGCGGGCGGGTGGCGTCCGGCCCGTTCCAGTCGGACCCGGGGACCGTCTTCGCGTGCCGGAGGGCGATGAGGGCGAAGGTGCGGTGCTCCCCGGCGGCCACACGGTCGGCGAACCGGTCGAGGATCGCGACGTCGCGGTCGTACGTCAGCCGGTGCCGGGCGTCGTCGAGGGTGACCCACTCGACGGACGCGACCTCGTCGTTGGGGCGGAACTTCCCGGCACGCTCGTACTCCTTCGAGGAGACCCGGGCGGACCAGTAGTGCACCACCTTGTCGCGGCCGCTCGGCAGGACGTACTCGGCCGTGCCCAGGGGGGCGCCGAGGTGCACGCGGTAACCGGTCTCCTCGTCGATCTCGCGCACGGCGGTCGTCGGGACGCTCTCACCCGGGTCGACCTTGCCCTTGGGGAACGAGACGTCCTTGTGGTGGTCGCGGTGGATGAGCAGCACGAGCGGGACGCCGTCGCGTTCACGCCAGACGACCGCACCCGCGGCGACGACCGGCCCGGTGGAGCCGCCGCTCACCGAGTGGAGCGCTTCCGCGCCGAGATCTTCCGCATGAGGACATTCTGCACGTCATCGAGCGGTCGGCCGTCGTCGTCCGTCGAGTGGCGCGTCCACTCACCGTCCGACTCGAGGTGCCACGAGCTCGTCGTGTCCGCCATCGCGAGGTCGAACATCTCGTGGATCTCGTTCACGTGGCCCGGGTCGGACAGTCGCACGAGCGCTTCGACGCGGCGGTCCAGGTTGCGGTGCATCATGTCCGCCGAGCCGATGAAGACCGCGGGGTCGCCGTCGTTGTGGAACGCGAACGCCCGGGAGTGCTCCAGGTACCGGCCGACGACGCTCCGCACCCGGATGGTGTCGCTGACGCCTTCCATGCCGGGCTTGAGCGAGCAGATGCCGCGGACCCAGACGTCGACCGGCACGCCGGCCTGGCTCGCCAGGTACAGCGCGTCGATGATCTGCTCGTCGACCATCGAGTTGACCTTGATGCGGATCCCGGAGGGCTTGCCGGCACGGGCGTTGTCCGCCTCGGTCTGGATGCGCTTGAGCAGGCCCTTCCGCAGGTGCAGCGGCGCGACGAGCAGACGCTTGAACTTCTTCTCGATCGCGTACCCGGACAGCTCGTTGAACAGGCGCGTGAGGTCCTTGCCCACGGTGTCGTCCGACGTGAACAGGCCCATGTCCTCGTAGATGCGCGAGGTCTTCGGGTTGTAGTTGCCCGTGCCGATGTGGCTGTAGTGCTTGAGCGTGCCGCCTTCCTGCCGGATGACGAGCACGAGCTTCGAGTGGGTCTTCAGCCCGACCAGGCCGTAGACGACGTGCACGCCGGCCTTCTCGAGCTTGCGGGCCCACGTGATGTTGTTCTGCTCGTCGAAGCGCGCCTTGATCTCGACGAGCGCGAGCACCTGCTTCCCCGCGGCGGCGGCGTCGATGAGCGCCTCGACGATGGGGCTGTCGCCCGAGGTGCGGTAGAGCGTCTGCTTGATCGCGAGCACGTTCGGGTCGGCTGCGGCCTGCTCGAGGAACGCCTGCACACTCGTCGCGAAGGACTCGTACGGGTGGTGCACGAGGACGTCCTTCGCCGCGATCGCGCGGAAGAGGTCCGGCTTCGTGTTCGGTTCGCCCGGCTGGAACTGCACCGGGGTCGTCGGCACGTGCTTCGGGTAGTGCAGGTCAGGCCGGCTGATCTTGGCGATCTCGAACAGACCGCCGAGGTCGAGCGGCGACGGCAGGCGGAAGACCTCTTGCTCGGTGATGTCGAGCTCGCGCACGAGCAGGTCGAGCGTCACCGGGTCCATGTCCTCGGTGATCTCGAGGCGGATGGGCGGCCCGAACCGGCGACGGAGCAGCTCACGCTCGAGGGCCTGGATGAGGTTCTCGGCCTCGTCCTCCTCGATCTCGACGTCCTCGTTGCGGGTGACCCGGAACACGTGGTGCTCGAGTACCTCCATCCCCGGGAAGAGGTCGTCGAGGTGGTTCGCGATGAGGTCTTCGAGCGGGATGAAGCGGAGCAGCCCGGAGTCGTCGTCCGGCAGCTTGATGAACCGCGAGAAGTTCTGCGGCACCTTGAGGCGGGCGAACTCCTGTCGCTGCGACTTCGGGTTGCGGACGCGCACCGCGAGGTTGAGCGACAGCCCCGAGATGTACGGGAAGGGGTGCGCCGGGTCGACCGCGAGCGGCATGAGCACCGGGAAGATCTGCTCGTTGAAGTACTCGCGCATCCGGAGTCGGTCGGCCTCGTCCAGGTCGGACCAGTGCTCGATGTGGATGCCGGCGGCGTCGAGGTCCGGCTTGAGCGACCCGATGAACGCCTGTGCGTGCCGGTCCTGCAGCTCGTGCGCCTTCGTCGCGATGTCCCGCAGCACGTCGCTCGGCGCCCGACCGACGTTGGTCGGCACGGCGATGCCGGTGTCGATGCGGCGCTTCAGGCCGGCGACCCGGACCATGAAGAACTCGTCGAGGTTGGACGCGAAGATCGCCAGGAAGTTCGCCCGCTCGAGCAGCGGCTGCGTGCGGTCCTCGCCGAGTTCGAGCACGCGCTGGTTGAACCGGAGCCAGCTGAGCTCACGGTCGAAGTAGCGGTCGGTGGGCAGCGATTCGTGCTCGATCTCGACGACCTCGTCGAAGTCGTCGAGGTCCGGTGCGACGGAGTCGCCGTCGAGCTGCGGTTCGGTGTCCATGCCCACATCCTGCCACCCGACCCCTGCGCCGGGAGGGCAGCACGTGGACGCTGGGGAAACGGGCGCTGAACGACCCTGCTGTGGAGGAGGTTCAGCCGGCCGCGTACTGCACGTCGATCGCGTGCTGCACGAACCCGGACCGGCGGTAGAGGGCCAGCGCCGGTGCGTTGTCGCCCTCGACGTAGAGCGCCGCGGCGGCGAGGCCCCTGCCGGTCAGGTGCGCCGTCCCAGCCCGCATCAGGACGCCGCCGAGCCCCCGGCCCTGCAGGTCGGGTCGTACGGCGACGGCGTAGAACTCGCCGGTGTCGCCCTCGACCTTGAGCCAGCACGACCCGGCCAGGTCGCCGGGGTCGTCGCGGAGCAGGAGCAGGTCGTCGCCGGAGAACCAGTCGTCGGACTCACGGGCGCGCAGGTCGTCGAGCGTCATCCGGCCCTGCTCCGGGTGGTGTGCGAACGCGGCGGCGTTGAGGGCCAGCCAGTCGGCCTCGTCGCCGGGGTCGCCCGTCCGGAAGGACGACAGGGAGAAGCCGGCCGGCACCGCGGGGTCGGGGGCGACGGACGCGATCGGTGCGCGGAGCTGCAGGAGCGTGCGGACCGTCCTCCAGCCGAAGCGCGACGCGAGCGCCCGGGCAGCGGGGTGGTCCCCGTGTGCCCACGCGAGTCGCGGCACCCCGTCGGACCCGGCCGCGCGTGCGGCCCCGCCGCCCGGGGTGAGTGCCTGCGTCACGAGGGCGGTCCCGAGGCCGCGGCCCCGCGCCTCCTGGGCGACCACGACCTCCAGCTCGCCGTCCCGGACCACGGCGACCCCGCGCTCGTCGCCGAGCACCGTCGCGCGACCGGCGCGCACGTCGACCAGGGTCTGGTCGGAGAACGGTGGTGCCTCGTCGGCGACGACGAAGCGGGACAGGTCGACCACTACTGGCCCGCGAGCCGGTCGGCCTCGTCGTCGTAGACGTTGAAGCGGTACCCGACGTTGCGGACCGTGCCGATGAGGGACTCGAGGTCGCCGAGCTTCGCGCGGAGTCGCCGGACGTGCACGTCGACCGTGCGGGTGCCGCCGAAGTAGTCGTAGCCCCACACCTCGCTGAGGAGCTGTTCGCGGGTGAAGACCCGCGAGGGGTGCGTGGCGAAGAAGCGGAGCAGCTCGAACTCCTTGAAGGTGAGGTCCAGCGGCCGGCCGCGGACCTTCGCCGAGTAGCTCGCCTCGTCGATGACGACGGCCGACGCCTGGATCTTCGAGCCGGTCTGGTTCTTCGACGCGCGACCGGCGGTGAGGCGGATGCGGGCATCGACCTCGGCCGGGCCGGCGGTCTCGAGCACGACGTCGTCGACGTTCCACTCGCTGTTCACCGCGGTCAGCCCGCCCTCGGTGACGACCAGGATGATCGGCGTCGTCGAGCCGCTCGTCGCGAGGATCTTGCACAGGGCCTTGGCGCTCGCGAGGTCGGTCCGGGCGTCCACGAACATGAGGTCGCTCTGCGGGGCGTTGACCAGCTGTGCGGCCTCGGCGGGGACGTGGCGGATCCGGTGGCTCAGCAGTCCGAGGCTCGGCAGGACGTCGCCGGGCGCGGCTGAGGTGAGTACCAGGAGCTGGGCCACAGGACCTCCAGGGCGTGGGGGAGTCGTGCACACATCCTAGTGATGCTCGGGAAGCATCCCTCCCGACCGGACGGTCGGGAACGTGTCCCGGCCACCTCCGACGGGCAGCCCTGTCATGATGGGGCGCGTGACCGAGCCCGTGCAGCCCACCGACCAGCGCCGCCTCCGGCTGACGTCCGTGTTGCCGGTCTGGCTGCTCGCGGTCGTCGGCGCCGTGCTGGTCCTCACCCTGACCGAGAAGGACTCGTTCGCCTGGCTGCTGCTCGTGTTCGTGCTGTGCGTGCTCGTCAGCTTCGTGCTGCAGCTCATCACCGCGACGAAGGACGGACTCGTCGAGCGCATCAGCATCGCGTCGTCCGGGGCGTTCGTCGTCGTGCTCGTCACCGCGGTGGTCCTGCTCGCGCGGTGACGCGCCGTCGTGCCGGCGGGGTGACGCGCCGTCGCTCGCCTGGTGTGGTCAGGCGTCACGCGTAGACTCCACCCATGGATTCGCTGCTTGCGCTCGAGCTCTTCTACGTGGGCCTGCTCGGCCTCGCGTCGCTCGCGATCGCGTTCGTCTCGGTGACCGTCGTCGTGAAGCTGTTCAAGGGTCAGCGTTGATCGAACTGCCCGAGGGCCTCGCGCCCGAACTCGTGCCGCTGTCGTGGCTCGTCGGCGTCTGGGAGGGCACCGGCGTGGTCGAGTACCCCGTCGGCGACGAAGCCGAACCCCGGAAGTACGAGTTCGGCCAGCGCGTCAGCTTCAGCCACGACGGTCTGCCCTACCTCAACTACTCCTCGACGTCGTGGCTGCTCGACGACGAGCACACCCCGCTCGCCGCCGAGATGGGGTACTGGCGCATCGACCGCCCGTCCGAGCCCGGCGACCGCGGTCCGGCGATGCTCCTCGGCGAGGGGCCGACGCCGTTCAGCACCGTCGAGAGCGTCGAGGCGCTCCGGAACACCACCGACGGATTCGACGTCGAAGCGGCGATCATCCACCCCACCGGCGTCAACGAGCTCTACGTCGGCCGGGTCCGCAAGGGCCGCATCGACCTCGCGACCGACGCGGTCATGCGCTCGCCGAACGCCAAGGACTACTCGGCGGCGACCCGGCTCTACGGCCTGGTCGAGGGCAAGCTGTTCTGGGCGTGGGACATCGCCGCGCTCGGCAAGGAGCTGACCTCGCACGCCTCGGGGCAGCTCGCGAAGGTCGACTGATGTCCGCGTTCGCCGGTCGCGCCGGTTTCGTGGCGTCCGACTCCGGCCCGGCCGCGCACTTCGGCAACCCGCTCGGCGAGCAGCGTCTGCTCGCCCGGGGTCGCGCCGTCGTCGAGCTCGGACTCGGTGTCGTGACCGTCTCCGGGCCGGACCGTCTGTCCTGGCTCAACTCCATCACGTCGCAGCAGCTCACCGGGCTCGCCGCCGGCGCGAGCACCGAGACGCTCGTGCTCGACCAGTCCGGTCGCGTCGAGCACGCGGCCCGGGTCGTCGACGACGGTTCGGTCGCGTGGCTGCTGACCGAGCCCGCCGACGCCGCGCCGCTCGCCGCGTGGCTCGACTCGATGCGCTTCATGCTGCGCGTCGAGGTCGCCGACCGCTCGGCGGAGTTCGCCACCATCGGCTGGTTCGGCGAGTCCGCGCCGTTCGCGTCGACCGACCTGCCGGGGCCTCCCGTCGCCGAGTGGGTCGATCCGTGGGCGTCCGTCACGCCCGGCGGGTGGGGCTACGCAGCCCAGGAGGCGCACCCCGCCTCCGACTGGACCCTCCGCATCGCCGTGGTCAGCCCCGGCACCGCGGAGGCGATCGCCGCGTCCGACGAACCCGCCGCGGGACTGCTCGCGTACGAGGCACTGCGGATCGCCGCCTGGCGTCCCTCGCTCTCCGACGTCGACGAGCGCACCATCCCGCACGAGCTCGACTGGCTCCGCTCCGCCGTGCACCTGTCGAAGGGCTGCTACCGGGGGCAGGAGACCGTCGCGAAGGTGCACAACCTCGGGCACCCGCCGCGCCGAGCCGTCATGCTGCACCTGGACGGGTCGGACGGCGTGCTGCCCGCGCCGGGGACGCCCGTCGTCTCCGGCGAGGAGTCCGGCGAGAAGGAGGTCGGGCGTCTGACGGCGTCGGGCATCCACCACGAGCTCGGGCCGATCGGGCTCGCGGTCGTGAAGCGTTCCCTCGACCCCACCGCCACGCTGGTGCTCCGGGTCGACGACGTGGTCGTGTCCGCCACGCAGGAGGTCATCGTGCCCCCGGGTGCCGGCGCGACCGCGGACGTGCCGCGGCTGCCGCGCCTCGGGGCCGTCCGCCGCTCGTAACGCGCGCTCGCGCTCGCCTCCGCTGCCGCGCGCCTTCCTGCGTCACCGAGTCTCGCGTCCCCGGACACGTTCGTGCCCCCCCGCGGTCACGAAACTGTCCGCCGGGCCGAGTCTCGGCCGAGCCGGCGCCGGTCAGGCCGGGGCCACCGCGGCCCAGGGCACGCTGAGCTCACCCAGCCGCCACCGGGTCACCCCGTGCAGCACGGGCCACCCCCGGTCCCGCATGCCCCGGACCGCCTGGATCCACCGCTGCCGAGGGCCGTACGTACCGAGCGGTGCCGCCACGGCCCACGCCAGGTCTAGGTCGGCGAGGAACGCGTGCACCCGCTCGCCGGGCACGTTCCGGTGGATGAGGGCCTTCGGCAGCCGTTCGGCCACGACGCTCGGCACGGCCAGACCGGCGAGGCGCAGCGACACCGTGAACGACACCGGTGCGTGCTCGTCGAGCGTCACCCACGAGGCCACGCGTCCGACCTCGTTGCACGTGCCCTCGACGAGCGCGCCACCGGGCTGCAGACGGTCCTGCATGATCCGCCAGGACTCCGCGACCTCGGACTCGTCGTACTGCCGCAGCACGTTGAAGGCGCGGATGACGGCGGGTCGGCGGTTCCCCGGCGTCGGCGTCTCGAACCCGCCGAGCCGGAACGTCACCCCGTCCCGCGTACCGGCGTTGGCGAGGGCCACCCGTGCCGGCTCGATCTCGATGCCGGTGACCTCGACGTCGGGGCGGACGGCGGCCAGTCGGTCCCGGAGCTCCAGTGTCGTCGTGGGCGAGGCCCCGTACCCGACGTCGGCGACGAGCGGGTCGGTGCTCTTCCGGAGCGCCGGCAGGGTGGCGATCCACCGGTCGACGCGGCGGAGCCGGTTGTACCCGGTCGTCCCGCGCGTCACGTTCCCGATGGGCATGTCGACCAGGGTACGGGGCCGGGGACCGGCCGCACGGCGCTCGGTAGACTCGGAGCATGACCTCCACGCTCGTCCTGCTCCGTCACGGCAACAGTGACTGGAACCAGAAGAACCTGTTCACCGGTTGGGTCGACGTCCGGCTCAGCGAGCTGGGCGAGAAGGAGGCGAAGCGCGCCGGCGACCTCATCGCCGAGTCCGGCATCGTCCCCGACGTCCTGTACACCTCGCTCCTCACCCGTGCGATCCAGACGGCGGACATTGCGCTGCTCCAGGCCGACCTGGCGTGGCTGCCGGTGAAGCGCGACTGGCGCCTCAACGAGCGCCACTACGGCGACCTGCAGGGCAAGGACAAGGCCCAGACCCTCGAGCAGTACGGCGAGCAGCAGTTCATGGAGTGGCGCCGGTCGTTCGACGTGCCGCCGCCCCCCATCGCCGACGACGCCGAGTGGTCGCAGTTCGGGGACCGCCGCTACGCCGACCTCGGCGACCAGCGGCCCCGCACCGAGTCGCTCAAGCTCGTCATCGACCGTCTGCTCCCCTACTGGGAGTCGGACATCACGAAGGACCTCGGTGCCGGCAAGACGGTCCTCGTCACGGCGCACGGCAACTCGCTCCGGGCGCTCGTGAAGCACCTCGACGGCATCTCCGACGAGGACATCGCCGGCCTGAACATCCCGACGGGCATCCCGCTCGTGTACGAGCTCGACGACGACTTCCGTCCGACGAAGCCGGCGTACTACCTCGACCCCGAGGCCGCTGCCGCTGGCGCCGCCGCCGTGGCCGCCCAGGGCGCGAAGAAGTAACAGCCCGCACACGAACGCCCCGTCCGGTGTCCCCGGGCGGGGCGTTCGTCGCGTGCTCCTGCGAGCCGCTTCGCGAAAGCGACGGTCTCCGGGGAACGTCCGGCGGGATCCTGTCGCACTGCCAGGAGGAACGGATCGCCTCGACGGGACCGTGTCGCTTGGCCGGCACGGTCGGCTCCTCCGGCCGTGTGACGGTGTCCTCCGGCCGTCGGAGGGTGCTCTCCGGACGTCAGACGAAGTGCGACGCGATCTCCTGCACGAGGGCTCCGACGTCGTAGGGCTTCGTCGTGTCGACGCGGACCACCGGCACGCCGGGCACCCCGACCGGCCCGGCATCCGGACCGTGCTCGTCCCAGAACCCGAGCACGTCGGCGAGGTCCCCGTGCACCTCGTGGCGCACCGGCACGGTGCCCGGGTCGTACCGGTCGCGCAGCCGCTCCTCGGCGGTGGCCCGGTCCGTGTCGCACCAGACCTCGACAGCGCGAGGCGAGCCGGCGGAGGCGAGCCGCGCCTCCAGGGATCCACGGTCCCGCGAGGGCAGCCAGACGGCGTCGAGGACGACCCCGTTCTCGACGGCGTCCGCCATCGACCACATGGTGTCCATCGCGATGCCGCCGAGCGGACGCGAGGCGATCATCGGGCCGACGAGGTCGGCGAGGGGCTCCTTGATCCGGTCCTTCGACAGGAACGGGCAGCCGAGCACCTCGGCGAGGGCGGCACCGATGGTGCTCTTGCCGGAACCGGGCATGCCGTTGACGATGATCGCGACCTGGGCCATGTCACGATCCTCGCAGAAGCGACGGACGGATCAGACCGCCGCGGTCGCCGTGGACGCGCCGGTCCAGTCGCCCGTCGCCAGGTACTCGACCTTCTTGGCGATCGACACCGCGTGGTCGGCGAAGCGCTCGTGGTAGCGGGAGGCGAGGGTGGCGTCGACCGTGTCGATCGGGTTGCCCTTCCAGGTCTCGCCCAGGACGAAGTCGAACACGCTCGCGTGCAGCTCGTCGACGGCGTCGTCCTCGTCGCGGATCTCCGCCGCGAGAGTGATGTCCTCGGTGGCGAGCAGGCGCGTGAGCTTCTGCGCCATCGCGACGTCGTGCGCACCCATCTTCTTGAAGGTGCCGCGGATGCCCTTCGGGACGACCTTCTCGGGGAACCGCTGCCGGGCGAGCTGCGCGATGTGCTCGGCCATGTCGCCCATGCGCTCGAGCGAGGAACTGACCCGGAGCGCGGTGACGACGACCCGCAGGTCGCGGGCGACGGGGGCCTGGCGCGCGAGGATGTCGATCGCGATCTCGTCGAGGCTGTTCGCCGCCTCGTCGATCTTGGCGTCGTCGGCGATCACCTCCTCGGCGAGGGCGACGTCGGAGTCGCTGAAGGCCTGCGTGGCCCGGGTGATGGCGGACTCGACGAGCCCGGCGATCTCGGTCAGTCGCTCCTGGACGTCCTGGAGTTCCTGCTGGAAGACTTCGCGCATGGGGGAGTGCCTCTCTGATGCGTACCGGACGAGTGTCGTCACGTCAGGTGAACGAACGGTGACGCGCGGCTGAACGCTTGTCGATCCGGCCGCTCGAGGCGGGTGAACGGTGCTGGAACCCCTCGTGACCATCCCTACACTGGCGGCATGGACAACGCGTGGCTCGTGCCACTGTCGATGCTCCTCGGCGGGGTGTTCGGCGCGGGCGTCGTGGTGCTGATCATCACCGCCGAGCGCACGGCTCGTGCTGCGGACGTGGCGGAGCGCACGCTGCCGGACGGTGTCGCGGCGGTGATCGCCACGATGCACAACCCCGCCGTGGTCGTCGACCCGTCGAACACGGTGGTGGCCGCGTCGCCGCAGGCCCTGACGGTCGGGCTGGTCGTGCGCCGGAAGCTCGTGCACCGAGAACTCATCCAGCTCGTCGACCGGGTGCGGGGGAGCGGGGAGATGGGCGCGGAGGACCTCGAGCTCCCTCGCGGCCGGGGCAGCGACCAGATCGGCTACCTGAGCTTCCGCGCGGCGCAGCTCGGCAACCGGTACGTGCTCGTCACGGCGGACGACCTGACCGAGTCCCGACGCATCGACGAGGTCCGGCGGGACTTCGTCGCGAACATCTCCCACGAGCTGAAGACCCCGATCGGCGCGATCGGCCTGCTCTCCGAGACCCTCGTCGCGGCGGCCGACGAACCGCAGCACGTCCGGAAGTTCGCGGCCCAGCTCGTCACCGAGTCGGAGCGGCTGGCAGCGCTGACGAAGGACATCATCGAGCTCTCGCGACTGCAGTCCGTCGACACGCTGGAGAACAGCGAGGAGACCTCGATCGACCGCATCGTGCAGGCCGCGGTCGATGCGAACGAGATCGTCGCCCGCGCCCGGGACATCGAGCTCGTGCGGGCGAAGAAGTCGAAGCTGCGGGTCATGGGCGACCCCGCACTGCTGCAGATCGCGGTCTCGAACCTCATCGCGAACGCCGTGAAGTACTCGCCCGACCACACCCGCGTCGGCGTCGGCGTGCGGAGCACGAAGGGCTTCGTCGAGATCGCCGTCACCGACCAGGGCGTCGGCATCCCCGAGGCCGACCTCGACCGGGTGTTCGAGCGGTTCTACCGTGTCGACCCGGCGCGGTCCCGTGCCACGGGTGGCACCGGCCTGGGCCTCGCCATCGTGAAGCACGTCGTCGGCAACCACGGCGGCGAGGTGCGCGTCTGGTCGCAGCCCGGCAAGGGATCGACCTTCACCATCCGCCTGCCCGAGGCGGACCCGGAACTGACCACAGCACTCGAAGAGCAACTGGAAGAGCAGCCATCGTGACCAAGATCCTCATCGTCGACGACGAGCCGGCCCTGAGCGAGCCCCTGGAGTTCCTGCTGCAGCGCGAGGGGTACGAGACCTCCGTCGCTGCGGACGGCGTGACCGCGCTGTCGAAGTTCGACGCGGAGAACCCGGACCTGGTGCTGCTCGACCTCATGCTGCCGGGGCTCTCCGGCACTGAGGTGTGCCGGCAGATCCGGATCCGCTCGAACATCCCGATCATCATGCTCACCGCGAAGGACTCCGAGGTGGACATCGTCGTCGGGCTGGAGCTCGGCGCGGACGACTACGTCACGAAGCCCTACTCGACCCGGGAGCTCCTCGCCCGCATCCGCGCGGTCCTGCGGCGCCGGACCGAGGACGACCCCGCGGACAGCGGCATCCTGCAGGTCGGCGGCATCCGGATGGACGTCGAGCGGCACACCGTCGCGGTGGAGGGCTCGGAGACGCCGATGCCGCTCAAGGAGTTCGAGCTCCTCGAGCTGCTGCTCCGCAACGCCGGGCGCGTGCTCACCCGCGGGCAGCTCATCGACCGGGTCTGGGGATCGGACTACTTCGGGGACACGAAGACCCTCGACGTGCACATCAAGCGCATCCGGTCGAAGATCGAGCGCGTCCCGAGCGCCCCGGAGATCCTGGTGACCGTCCGCGGGCTCGGCTACCGCATCGAGGGCTGACGCGGAGTCGGCGGGCGCGGCGTCGGCTGACGCGGAGTCGGCTGACCCGGCGTCGGCTCACGCACTGGAGGCGCTGTGCCGGTCCCTGGGACCGGCACCGCGCCTCCTGTACTTGCGTGTGGCCGCGGCTAGTTGCCGGCGTCCTGCGTCGCGTCGTCGGTCGGGGTCGCCGCGGGCGTCTCGACCGGGAGGGTGATCTCGCTGGTGGGCTCCGGCGAGGAGGTGGGCGCGAGCGTCGCGTACTCCTCCTGCTGGCTCGTGAGCACCGGGACGCTCGCCGAGACGCCCTCGGCGCCCGAGTACGAGAAGTAGACCTTGACGAGGGAGCCCGGCTTGGTGTCCGCGTCGTCGAAGACGACCTCGCGCGACTGGCCGGCGGCCGTGCCCTGCGTGGTGTCGTCGCCCTCTTCCGTCGAGGCCGTGGCCTGCTCGGAGGGCTCCGCCGCGGCACCGAGGTCGATGTGCGTGTTCGCCGGGACCGTGACGGTCTGGGTGTCCCCACCGACCTCGATCGACAGGGTGACGTCGTCACGCTCGGCGTTGTTCACGATCGTGCCGACGAACCGGGCACCCTCGGCGTCGTCCGCGATGAGGAGCGCGTTGCGGATGTCCACCTTGCCGGTCGTCACGTTGACGCCGTCGGTGATCTGCTTGATCTCCGTCGTCTGTGCGGGCGACATGAACTCGCAGCCGGTGGCGCCGAGCGCGATGGTTGCCGCAACGGCGACGGACACGAGTACCCGAGCTCGCAAGAGATTCCTCCGGAAGATCACGATGTGGACCGGACGGTCCGCGACCATCCTACCGATCGGCGGGTGTGCCAGTTGTTAGGCGCCCCTTACCCGAACAACGCTTGTGGTAAACTGGGTGTCTCGGAACGGAGCCTGATACATGCAATTCGAGGTCGGCGAGACCGTCGTCTACCCCCATCACGGGGCGGCAACCATCTCTGAAGTCAAGACGCGCGTCATCAAGGGTGAGGAAAAGGTCTACCTGAAGCTGCGGGTCACCCAGGGTGACCTGACGATCGAGGTCCCGGCGGACAACGTCGACCTGGTCGGAGTCCGCGACGTGATCGGCAAGGAAGGCCTCGACAAGGTGTTCGAGGTCCTGCGTGCCCCCTTCACCGAAGAGCCCACGAACTGGTCGCGCCGCTACAAGGCGAACCTCGAGAAGCTCGCTTCCGGTGACGTCATCAAGGTGTCCGAGGTCGTCCGCGACCTCTGGCGTCGCGACCAAGACCGCGGCCTGTCCGCGGGGGAGAAGCGGATGCTCGCCAAGGCACGGCAGATCCTGATCTCCGAGCTGGCGCTGGCAGAGAAGACCGACGAGGACAAGGCATCGACCGTCCTCGACGAGGTCCTCGCCTCCTGAGCGCACCGAACCACTGAACACGTCCTCGACCGTTCTGTTCCCCCACGGGGTGGACAGGGCGGTCGTCGTCGTTGCGGCCGGGTCCGGCACACGGCTCGGCATCGGGACGGCCAAGGCGTTCGTCCCGGTGGCCGGCACGCTGATGCTCGCGCGGGCGCTCGAGCCGCTGTTCGCGCTGGCGTCGCCGACGCTCGTCGTGGTGGTCGCGCCGACGGCGCTCCTCGACGACTGTCGGCAGGTGGTCGCCTCCGTCGCCGGCGCAGCGGTCGGGTACACGGCCGTCGTCCCAGGAGGCGCGGATCGCCACGCCTCGGTCGAGGCCGGCCTGGCAGTGCTGCCGGACTCCGTCACCTCGGTGCTGGTGCACGACGCAGCACGGTGCCTCACGCCGTCCGCCCAGTTCGAGCGGGTCTTCGACGCCGTCGCCGGCGGCGGTGGTGCGGGGTTCGTCCCCGCGTTGCCCGTCACGGACACGATCAAGCGGGTGTCCGGCGACGTGGTGGTCGAGACGGTCGACCGGTCCGCGCTCGTCGGGGTGCAGACGCCGCAGGGCTTCCCGCTCGCCGGGCTCCGGCAGGCGTACGCGGTGTCGCAGCAGGCCGAGACCGACGACGCGGGGGTCTTCCAGGCCGCGGGCGGCACCGTGCGGTCCGTCCCCGGGGACGCCGACGCCTTCAAGATCACGACCGCGTGGGACCTCGGTCGCGCCGAGTCGATCGTCCGTGCCCGTACCGCAGCCCCCGTGGACACACGGGTCGGCCTCGGGGTGGACGTGCACGCCTTCGACGCCGCGTCGCCGTGCCGTGTCGGGCTGCTCGACTTCCCCGACGAACCGGGACTCTCCGGCCACAGCGACGGCGACGCAGTGGCGCACGCGGTCTGCGACGCCCTGCTCTCCGCAGGCGGGCTGGGCGACATCGGCGGGACCTTCGGCACGTCGGACCCCGCGTACGCCGGGGCAGCGGGCGACGTCTTCGTCCGGGGGGCGGTCGCGATGCTCGCCGCCGCAGGCCTGACGCCCGTGTCCGTCACCGTGCAGGTCATCGGCAACCGCCCACGGATCGGCGCACGTCGGGCCGAGATGCAGGACGCCCTCGGCGCCGTCGTCGGGGCCCCGGTCGCCGTGTCCGGCACGACGACGGACGGTCTCGGCTTCACCGGCCGCGGCGAGGGGCTCGCCGCGATCGCGACGGCCGTCGTCCGACCGGCCTGACGTCCTAGGCTGGACGCGTGACCGTTCGCCTCTACGACTCCCGCGCCGCTGCCGTCGTCGACCTCGTCCCGCTGGTCGACGGACAGGTGAGCATGTACGTGTGCGGTCCGACCGTGCAGTCGTCGCCCCACATCGGGCACCTCCGCTCCGCACTCGTCTACGACATCTGGCGTCGGTGGCTCACGCACCGTGGCCTCCGGGTCACCCTCGTGCGGAACGTCACGGACATCGACGACAAGGTGCTCGACCTGGCGCACGGCACCGACGAGGCCTGGTTCGCCCGTGCGTACCGCGTCGAGCTCGAGTTCACGGCCGCGTACAACGCCCTGGGCATCCTGCCGCCGACGTACGAACCGCGCGCGACGGCGAGCGTGCCGCAGATGCACGACATCATCACGAGGCTCATCGACCGCGGGCACGCCTACGCCGCTGCGGACGGCTCGGGTGACGTCTACTTCGACACCGGCAGCTGGGCGTCCTACGGGGCGCTCACCCGCCAACGTCGCGAGGACATGGTCGAGGCCACCGACGCCGACCCCCGCGGCAAGCGCGACCCCCGCGACTTCGCACTCTGGAAGGGCGCCAAGCCGGCCGAGCCCGCGACGGCGAACTGGGACTCGCCCTGGGGCCCCGGTCGCCCCGGCTGGCACATCGAGTGCTCCGCGATGTCCCGGCGCTACCTCGGCCCGGCGTTCGACATCCACGGCGGCGGCCTCGACCTCCGCTTCCCGCACCACGAGAACGAGCTCGCGCAGTCCACGGCAGCGGGGGACCCGTTCGCCTCGTACTGGCTCCACAACGGCCTCGTGACGGTCGACGGGCAGAAGATGTCGAAGTCGCTCGGCAACTCGATCTTCGCCGCGGACTTCCTCGGCTCGGCCCGTCCCGTCGTCGTCCGCTACTTCCTCGGCGCCGCGCACTACCGCTCGTCGATCGACCACCACGACGGCTCCCTGGCCGAGGCCGAGGCAGCGCTCGACCGCATCGAGGGCTTCCTGACCCGGGCCGCCCCACGGCTCGAGGGCGTCCGGCTGGCCGATGCGCCGGGTGTGCCCGAGGCCTTCGCGGCGGCGATGGACGACGACCTCTCGGTGCCCCAGGCGCTCGCCGTGCTGCACGAGACCGTCCGCTCCGGGAACGCCGCGCTCGACGCGGACGATGCGGAAGCGCTCGGTCTCGCGTACCATCAGGTGGCCGCGATGGTGGAGGTGCTCGGCATCGACCCGCGAGCGGCCCACTGGTCGAGCGGCGGTCAGGACACCTCTGCCGCCCCGCTCGCAGCCCTCGTCGAACGCCTCGTGCAGGAGCGCGCCGACGCCCGGGCCGCACGGGACTTCGCGACGGCCGACCGCGTGCGAGACGACCTCGCCGCCGCGGGCATCACGATCGAGGACACCGCAGCGGGTACACGCTGGAGCATCGCCTGACAACGGCAGTGCCGAACAGGAGCTGAGCATGAAGAACGTTTCCGGGAGCAAGAAGGGCCGTCCGGGCGCCGTCCGGTCCGGCCGCAAGGGCAACAAGCAGGTCGGCTCCGGCGGCCAGGGCGCGCAGGCGCTCGAAGGTCGCAAGCCGACGCCGAAGGCCGAGGACCGTCCGTACCACCCCGCCGGCAAGCGCAAGGCGGCGAAGGAGCGCTACGAGGCAGCCCGCGGTCGCCACGGCGCGTCGAGCTCGCCGCAGCAGCGGACCGGGCGGCCGCCGCAGCGGAAGACCGACGACTCCGAGCTGGTGACCGGCCGCAACTCCGTGCTCGAGGCCCTGCGGACGAAGACCCCCTCGACGACGCTGTACGTCGCCGCCCGCATCGAGGTCGACGACCGCGTCAAGGAGATCCTCGCGCTCGCCAACCACCGCGGCGTGCCGATCATCGAGCTCATGCGTCCGGAGCTCGACCGCATCACGGGCCACGACAGCGTGCACCAGGGCGTCGCCCTCAAGGTCCCCGCGTACGAGTACGCCGTCGCCGAGGACATCGTCGAGCGCGCGTTCGCCAAGGACGAGGTCCCGCTGCTCGTCGCCCTCGACGGCATCACGGACCCGCGCAACCTCGGTGCGATCATCCGCTCGACGGCGGCCTTCGGCGGCCACGGCGTCATCGTGCCCCAGCGCCGGTCGGTCGGGGTGACCGCGTCCGCGTGGAAGACCTCGGCCGGTGCAGCCGCCCGCACGCCCGTCGCGATGGCGCCGAACCTCACGCAGACGCTCAAGTCGCTCAAGTCGATGGGCCTGTTCGTGCTGGGCCTCGACGGGGACGGCGACGTTGAGCTCGACGGCCTCGAGCTGGCCGACCGTCCGATCGTGATCGTCGTCGGGTCCGAGGGCAAGGGGCTGTCGCGCCTCGTCACCGAGACCTGCGACGCGATCGTCTCGATCCCGATCTCGAGCGCGACGGAGTCCCTCAACGCGGGCATCGCCGCGAGCGTCACCCTGTGGGAGGTCGCCCGGCGCCGTCGCGCCGAGTAGTCAGCGGGCAGAACGCGCCGTCGGCGCGGGGCCGAGCGGTCAGAAAGGGCCGCTCGACCCTCACGAACGTGACAGAGAAGGGCGGGGGGCGGGGGGCGGGGGGGGGGGTGGGGGGCGGCCGCCGGCGCGGGCCAGTCCTCGACGTCCTCGGGCGAAGCCGGGACCGCGTCGTCCACCACGGGGATGGGGAGCGTCATCGACGAGGTCGGCGGGTTGATCAGCAGCCGCTCGTCGCGACGGTGTCGCAGCACGTCGTTGATGTAGGCCGTGGTGGCCTCGGGGAGCGACACCGAGCGCTCCTCTTCCTGCGACATGAACCAGCGGTGCTCGAGCAGCTCGTGGAACACCTCGGCCGGTTCGAGCCGCCCGCGGAGCTCCCGCGGGATCGACCGGATGACCGGCTCGAAGACCCGTGAGACCCACTCGTGCGCCACCATCTCCTCGTCGAGCTGGTCGCGTCCGTTGCGCGCCCGGTACGAGTCGAGGTCGTTGAGCAGCCGCCGTGCCTGGTTCTCGCCGGCGTCGATCCCGGTGAGGCGCAGGAGCCGTCGCTGGTGGTGTCCGGCGTCGACGACCTTCGGCTGGATGCGCACCTGCGACCCGCCCTCGGTCGTGTGGATCGAGAGCTCCTCGATGTCGAAGCCGAGTGCGTTGAGCCGTTCGACGCGGTCGTTGATCCGCCAGCGTTCCTTGACGTCGAACTGCTCGGTGCCGGTGAGCTCCTTCCAGAGCGTCCGGTACTGCGCGACGATCCGGTTCGACACGTCCACGGCGTCGGCGTTCTCGTCGAGACGTCCGCCGGCCTCGAGGTCCAGCAGCTCGCCGGCGATGTTCACGCGCGCGACCTCGAGGTCGTTCTCACGCTGACCGTTCGACAGGCCGCCGGGGTAGAGCTTGCCGGTCTCGGCGTCGACCAGGTAGGCCGCGAAGGCGCCGGCGTCGCGTCGGAACAGCGTGTTCGAGAGCGAGACGTCGCCCCAGTAGAAGCCGATGACGTGCAGCCGCACGAGCAGGAGTGCGAGGGCGTCGACCAGGCGGGTGGCCGTCTCGGGGCGGAGCGTCTGCGAGTACAGCGCGCGGTACGGCAGCGAGAAGCGCAGGTGCCGGGTGACGAGCACCGGGTGCAGGGCTTCGCCGTCGGCGCTCACCCGGTTGGTGATCACCGCGACGGGGTCGACGCACGGCACGTCCATGCGCTGCAGGGTGCGGAGCATCTCGTACTCCGCCCGGGCGACCTCTTCACCGGTCTCCTTCACGGCGACGACGTACCCGCCGAGCTGCACGAAGCGCACGAGGTGCCGCGAGATGCCCTTCGGGAGCGCGACGATGGTCGAGTCCGGCCAGTCCGCCAGTGGGAGGTCCCACGGCAGGTCGAGGAGTCCGGGATCGACGGTGGCGGCGGTGATGGACATCGAGTCGGGCACGGTTGGTTCCTCTGGTACGTGTGCGACGGACGGGAGGCGGGGGGGGGGGGGGGGGCCCCCCCCCCCCCCCCCGCCTCCTGTTGGGACCTTCCAGCGTTACGCGCTGACGACGGCCTTGTCGTCGAGCCGCTCGCCCGACTCGGTGTCGAAGGCGTGCACGTGGCCCTGCTTCGGCGTGACGACGATCGTGTCACCGATCGACGGGTGCGAACGCCCGTCGACGCGGGCGACGATGTCGACGCGCGAGCCGTTGACGTCGGCGTGACCGTAGAGGTAGCCGTCGGCGCCGAGCTCCTCGACCACGTCGACCGTGACCGGCAGGCCCTCGCCCGACGGCGCCACGATGACGTCCTCGGGGCGGATGCCGACCGTGATCTGGCCCGCACGGGCGTTCGAGATCGTGTCGCGGTCGATCGGGTGGTTGAGCGTGCCGAACTTGATGCCGCCCTCGACGACGTCGGCCGGCAGGAGGTTCATCGCCGGCGAGCCGATGAAGCCCGCGACGAACACGTTGTTGGGCTTCTCGTACAGGTCGCGCGGCGAGCCGACCTGCTGCAGGATGCCGTCCTTGAGCACCGCGATGCGGTCACCCATGGTGAGGGCCTCGGTCTGGTCGTGCGTGACGTAGACCGTGGTGACGCCGAGGCGACGCTGCAGCGAGGCGATCTGGGTGCGGGTCTGCACACGGAGCTTGGCGTCGAGGTTCGACAGCGGCTCGTCCATGAGGAACACCTGCGGCTGACGGACGATCGCGCGACCCATCGCGACGCGCTGACGCTGACCACCGGAGAGCGCCTTCGGCTTGCGGCCGAGGTACTGCTCGAGGTCGAGGAGCTTCGCGGCTTCCTGCACGCGGGTGGCGCGCTCTTCCTTGCCGACACCGGCGATCTTGAGCGCGAAGCCCATGTTCTCGGCGACGGTCATGTGCGGGTACAGCGCGTAGTTCTGGAACACCATCGCGATGTCGCGGTCCTTCGGCGGGACGTCCGTGACGTCGCGGTCGCCGATGCGGATCGCGCCGGAGTTGACCTCTTCGAGGCCGGCGAGCATGCGCAGCGACGTGGACTTGCCGCAGCCCGAGGGGCCGACGAGGACGAGGAACTCGCCGTCGGCGACGTCCAGGTCGAGGGAGTCGACCGCGGGACGCGTGCCTCCGGGGTAGAGACGGGTTGCCTTGTCATAGGTGACGGACGCCATGAGCGTTCGGTCCTTCCTTCACCGGCAGGTACGTGCCGGACGATCCGAGTGAAGCGGTGTGCCCGTGGGGGCCCCGGATGGTCGCCGTCGACCATCGAGGTTCATACAACACGATCTCCCCCCGGAGCGCCAGTGCTCACACCTGGTTGGGTGGTTCCCATCGAGCCCCGGTACGATCGGCGGGTCCGTCCGGCCTGCGGGGGAAGCCGTTCGGACGACGATCAACGTGAGGACACTCGACGCATGACCAACCGCCCCGAGGGTGACGCCCGCGCCGCGCGGAACGAACGACGCGAAGCCGCCCGACAGCGCGCCCAGCGTGCCCGCGCCCAGCAGAAGCGCCGCCAGCGCGGCCTCCGACTCGGTCTGCAGATCGGCATCGGCGTCGCGCTGCTGGCGGCCGCGACCGTCGTGACGCTCGTCCTCGTCGACTCCGTGCAGCCGGCGGGCCCCGGCCCCGCGAACACCTCGCAGGGCGGCATCACGATCGGCCAGGACCTCAAGGCGGTCACGGCGGCGTCGCAGTCGCCCGCGCCGACCTCGACCGACGCCGCCGGTTCGGTGCGCATCACGATGTACGTCGACTACCTCTGCCCGATCTGCGGCCAGTTCGAGGACGCGAACGGCGAGTACATCCAGAACCTCGTCGACTCCGGCGCGGCGACGGTCGACATCCACCCGATCGCGATCCTGTCGAACCGGTCGCAGGGCACCAAGTACTCGCTCCGTGCCGCGAACGCGGCCGCCTGCGTCGCGGACAGCTCGCCCGACCAGTTCTTCGCCGTGAACCAGGCGCTGTTCGCGAAGCAGCCCGAGGAAGGGACCCCCGGCCTCACCGACGCGCAGCTGACCGAGGTCGTCACGGGCGTGGACGGGCTGCAGAAGGCGTCCACGATCTCGAAGTGCATCGAGGACCAGACCTACAGCAAGTGGATCGACGAGCGGACCTCCGCGGTGACCGGCGGAGACATCCCCGGGTCGACGCTGCGGGAGTTCCCCGGCACGCCCCTCGTGCTCGTGAACGGGCAGCGCTACGAGCTGACCTCGCCGATCACGAACGACGACTTCCGGACCTTCGTGGTGTCGGCTGCCGGCTCGACCGACGTGACGCCGACGCCCACGCCGAGCGCCTCCCCGACGCGCTCCTCGACGCCGAGCGCTTCCCCGTCGAACTGACCCGGACTACAGGGACGACCCCGGCACGCTGAACGTGTCGCACGCCGTCGCGCCGCGCTGGTACCCGCGCAGGAACCAGTTCTGGCGCTGCTCGCTCGACCCGTGCGTGAAGGAGTCCGGGTCGACCCGCCCGCTCGACCGCTCCTGGATGCTGTCGTCGCCGACGGCGCTCGCGGCGGACAAGGCGTCGTCGATCTCCGCGCGGGTGATCGGCTCGAAGAAGGTCTCGCCGTTCGCGTCCTTCGTGGTGGCAGCGTCACCGACCCACGCGCCCGCGTAGCAGTCCGCCTGCAGCTCGACGCGGACGCTGCCCGACGACGCACCCGTGCCGGACCGGTCGGTGTTCGCGAAGGCGCCCTGGAGCTGCTGGATGTGGTGGCCCCACTCGTGCGCGACGACGTACATCTGCGCGAGGGGGCCGCCGGAGGAGCCGTACTTCGACTGCAGGTCGTCGTAGAACGCGGTGTCGAGGTAGATCGCTCGGTCCGGCGGGCAGTAGAACGGGCCGGTCGCCGCCGACGCCTGGCCGCACGAGGTGCTCGTCGAGCCGTCGAACAAGTAGAAGTCCGGCGACGTGTAGGTGATGCCGAGGGAGCGCGACTCGGAGGTCCAGTACCCGTCGAGCGACTCGGCCGCCCCCTCCATCCGGCAGTCGATCTTCAGGTTCGCGTCACGGCCGGTCCGGCACTCGGCTGCGGCGTCGACCGACTCTCCCTGCTGCTGGATCTGGGTGGTCCCGCCGCCCTCGCCGAGGAGTGCGCCGAGGTCGAGGCCGCCGCCGGTGAAGACGTTGATGAGCAGGACCACGATCGCGCCGACCCCGACGACACCGCCACCCGCGATCGCGGTGGTGCGGCCGCGCCGCTTGACCCTCCCGCCCTTGAGCTGCGAGTCGTCGTTGAACGTCATGCCCCGAATGTACGGGCGGGTGGCACCCGGTGCTCGCAGCGGCCGGAGGAGTAGACCGGACGGCATGCCCGTCCTCGACGAATCCCACCCCCTCTTCCTCTTCGCGATGGACCAGCGGTCCTCACTCCTCGAGCACACCTACGACGAGTCCGGCGGAGAGCCGATCGACGAGGCCGAGGCCGAGCGCGTCCGTGCCGGCAAGCAGCTGGTCTACCGCGGAGTCCTCACGGCGCTGGCGGCCGGTGCGTCCCGCGAGCGCACCGGTGTCCTCGTGGACGAGCGCTACGGCGCCGACGTCGCGCGGCTCGTCAAGGAGGCCGGGCTCCAGCTCGCCATGCCGATCGAGCGGTCGGGCCGCCAGTGGTTCGAGCTCGAGTACGGCGACGACTGGACCGCACACGTGGACGCGTTCGACCCGGACTGGGTGAAGGTGCTCGTGCGCGACAACCCCGACTTCGACGCGGACCGTCGCGAGCAGCAGGCATCGGACCTCGCCGACGTGGCGAGCGTCCTGCACGACGCCGGCCGACCGTTCCTGGTCGAACTGCTGGTGCCCGCCACCGAGGCCCAGCAGAAGTCCGTCGGGGACTACGACCGCGAGCTCCGACCCGACCTCGTCGTGCAGGTCATCGAGTACCTGCAGGACCACGGGGTCGAGGCGGACGTGTGGAAGCTCGAGGGCCTCGACGAGCGTGCGGACGCGGAACGGATCGTGCAGACCGTCCGTCGCGGTGGCCGGGACGCGGTGCAGTGCATCGTCCTCGGTCGGGACGCCCCCGAGGAGCAGCTCGACCACTGGTTGCGCACCGCGGCCCCGGTGGACGGGTTCGTCGGGTTCGCGATCGGGCGCAGCAACTGGGAGGAACCGCTCGAGGACGTCGTCCGCGAGCACCTCGACACCGAGGCCGCCGAGCAGCTCATCGCGGCGAACTACCGGCACTTCGTCGACACCTGGCTCGAGGCGCGCCCGGGCATCGAGCACGGCGTGGACGCCGGCGCGGTCTGACCGCGGCGCTCAGGTGCGGACCAGCGGCTCCACGTCCGCCAGGTCCGCGCCGATCCCGACGTCGACGAGCTCGATCCGTCCGGCGAGGCTCGCGCCCGGTCCGCGGAGCAACCCGGCCTTCACCCCACCGAACGTCACCGTGACGTCCGCCTGCAGGACGTGGTCGTCCGCGATCGCGCCGGTGTCGACGTCGATGCCGCTCGGCACGTCGACCGCCACGACGAACGGCGCACGCTGGTCGCGCGCGAGCTGGCGGATCGCGCCGACGACCTCACGGGCCGGCGAGCGGAGCGCGGACGCACCGTGCACGCCGATGCCCAGGATCCCGTCGAGCACCAGGTCCGCCTCGAGCGCCGCCTCGGTCGCGACGGCGGCCAGCCGCGCACCGTCACCGACGGGGGCGGCGAGGAGGTCCGCGACCGGGCGGGCCGACCCGACGTCGGACGGGCGTTCCAGGAGGCGCGCCCCGGCGTCCAGCGCCGCTGCCAGGCCCGCCCCGTGGACGCGCGAGCCGACGCGCAGCACCGTCACGCGCCTCCCGTCCGCCGCGAGGCGTGCCCCGGCGAACAGCGCGTCACCGCCGTTGTCCCCGCTGCCCACCAGCAGCAGGACCGATCCCGGTCCGTCACCGGGACGCACGGCCGGATCGTCGAGCAGTCCGCAGACGATCCGGGCCAGCCCGTCCGCCGCGCGCTGCATGAGCGGTTCGCCCGCGTCGAAGTGGGGCCGCTCCGCAGCCCGGATCTGGTCGCCTCCGTAGCCGTCCATGGCGACCACAGTGCCCCGGTAGCCTGGAGGGGACATGTCACTCGTCCCCGAAGCGCCCCGTCCCCGCGTCGTGATGTCGCCCGACGGGCTGAAGATCGCGACCTACGACTTCGGCGACCCCGAGGCCCCGGCTGTCGTCGCCGTGCACGGGTTCGCCTCCTCCGCGCTCCTGAACTGGCACGCCTCGGGGTGGACGCGCGACCTCGTCCGTGCCGGCTACCGGGTCGTGGCGATCGACCAGCGCGCGCACGGCGCCTCGTCGAAGCCGCACGACCCGTCCGCGTACTCGATGGAGCTCCTCGTCGCGGACGTCGTCAGCGTGATCGACACCTACCTGCTCGACGACGTCGCGTTCCTCGGGTACTCGCTCGGCGCCCGTGTCGGCTGGCACACCGCCGAGCAGCTCCCCGACCGGATCACCCGCGCGGTCTTCGGCGGGATCCCCGACGCCGACCCGATGCGGCGTGTGCGGGTCGACCAGGCGAAGGCCCACCTCGCCGACGGCACGCCGGTCGAGGACCGCGTGACGAACGGCTACCTGACGATGGCCGCGGGCATCGAGGGCAACGACCTCGCCGCACTCGTGGCGATGGTCGAGGGGATGCGGGGCAGCATCGAGCCCACGCCCTCGAACGCGCCCGCGCAGCCCGTGCTGATGGCCGCCGGCAGCGAGGACGGCATCAAGGACAGTGCCGTGCGGCTCGCCGCGGCGGCACCGGACGCGTCGTTCTTCGAGATCCCGGGGCGCAACCACTTCAACGCGCCGACGTCGCGGCACTTCCGGGAGCGAGCGCTGCAGTTCCTGTCCGCAGGACGCTGAGGGGTACTCGCAGGTCCTCGTCGGCGCGGTCGGGTGCGCGTAGCGTCCCGCCCATGGACTACAGACTCCTCGGCAACAGCGGGACATCGGTGTCGACGCTGACCCTCGGCACCATGACGTTCGGCAGCGAAGCCGACGAACCCACCTCGCACACGATCATCGACACCTTCGTCGCCGCCGGTGGCACGCTCATCGACACGGCGGACGTGTACTCCGGCAACGAGTCCGAGCGCATCATCGGCCGCTGGCTCGCCGCGCACCCGACCGAGGCGCAGCAGGTCGTCCTGGCCACGAAGGGTCGCTTCCCGCAGGGGGACGGACCGAACGACCTCGGGCTCTCTCGCCGGCACCTCCGCGTCGCCCTCGACGCCTCGCTCGAGCGGCTCGGCGTCGAGCACATCGACCTGTACCAGATGCACGCGTGGGACGCCCTCACCCCGATCGAGGAGACCCTGCGCTTCCTCGACGACGCGGTCTCCGCGGGCAAGATCGGCTCGTACGGGTTCTCGAACTACCTCGGGTACCAGATCACGAAGGCCGTGTACGAGGCTCGCGCCCACCACTTCGCGCCGCCCGTGACGCTGCAGCCGCAGTACAACCTGCTCGTCCGGGACATCGAGCACGAGATCGTCCCCGCCTGCCTCGACGCCGGCATCGGCCTGCTGCCCTGGTCGCCCCTCGCCGGCGGGTGGCTCTCCGGCAAGTACCAGCGCGACGAGGCACCCACGGGTGCGACCCGACTCGGCGAGAACCCGCAGCGCGGGATGGAGGCGTGGGAGGCCCGTAACGGCGACGAGCGCACCTGGGCCGTCCTCGACGCGGTGTCGGACGTCGCCGAGGCGCACGGGGCCTCGCGGTCGCAGGTGGCCCTGGCGTGGCTGCTCGCCCGACCGGCCGTGACGAGCGTCATCCTCGGTGCCCGGACGGTCTCGCAGCTCGAGGACAACCTCGGCGCCGCCGACCTCGTCCTCGACGACGCCGAGCTCGCACGGCTCACCGAGGTCAGTGCGCCGCGCATCGACGACTACCCCTACGGCACGGCAGGCGTCGCGCAGCGCGAGCGGAAGATCACCGGCGGTCGCTGAGCGTCCGCCGTCCGGCTCGTGCGGCTTTCCGCGAGCTTGACCAGGGATGTGGACAGCGGGAACCGTGCGGTGTCACCATCACTGCACGGCCGGCTGGTTACCGAGTCGAGCGCTCGGAACGCCCCCTGATCCGCGTTCCGCGCGCCGAAGGCCCCGGGTGCATCCACCCGGGGCCTTCGCGTGTGGCGCGTGACCGACATCACCCCGGCCGCGTCACGGTTGCACGAGCGCGGGCTGCGCGACCGCGGGGCGATCCGTGCTCGACGACGGCGTCCGCCCCGTCGCCCACGGCGCGAACCGGGTGCGGTCGAGCAGGAGCGCGATCGTCCACGGCACGACCGTCGCGACGACGAACACGGCCGGTGCCGGGAGCACGGGTACGGCAACCCAGATCACCGCTGCGTGGAGCAGCACCACGGTGATGCCGACCGATGCCAAGCGCGACACGATCGCGGCGATCCTCCCGCGCACGACGCGGTCGAGCGCCAGTCCGACCAGGACGAGCCCGCTGCACAGGACGATCGCCGTCAGGGCGCCCACCAGCGGCGTCCCGAAGTCGGCCTGCTTGAAGACGGGGGGCTCGCTGTCGAGCACCACCGCGGTGCCGCCGCCGAACAGACAGACGATCCCGACGAGTGCCGGACGCCGGACGCGCGGGAGCCACTGGCGAGCGACGGTTCCGGCGAGCACGAACAGCAGCATGGCGAACGCGGTGCCTGCGCTCTCCGGGGGAAGCCGGAGGACGCCGGGCGCGGTCGTGGCGACGGCCACGGCCGCGGTCACGACGACCCACCGCACCCAGACCGGGAACCGTTCGAGGAAACGGAGCGCGACCGCGGCGACCGCCAGGGCGGTGACGAACCAGAAGGCGGTGTACGGCCGGCCGATGTACTGGCCGCCGAGGAACGGGCGGAGGAGTTCCAGCGGGTCGTGGACGCCGTCGGCGATCTGCGCGGGGTACCAGGCGAGCCCGATCACCAAGAACCACGCCAGGTAGGGGCGGCCCAGGGCGCGCCACCGCCCTCGGACCTCGGAACCGAGGGATCGGCCCGCGGTCCAGAACCAGCCGGTGAGGAAGAAGAAGATCGGCACGTGCCACGGACTGACCACGCGGGACACGGGTTCGACCGACCACACGTGCCCGACGATGACCGCGAGGATGCCGATCACGCGGACGAGGTCGATGCCAGCAGAACGAGCCGAGTGTGCCATGTGGGACATGGTATATCACTCGAACGGTCGGTGGAAGAGGGCCGGCAGCGGGACTCGAACCCGCAACCCCCGTATTACAAGTACGGTGCGCTACCAATTGCGCCATGCCGGCTGACGCGCCCATCCTACCGGCGGACGCGTCGGGGCCTCACTCGCTCTTCTCGGAGAAGTTCAGCGAGATCGAGTTCATGCAGTAGCGGTCACCGGTCGGGGTGCCGAACCCGTCGGGGAACACGTGGCCGAGGTGCGATCCGCAATTCGCGCAGCGGACCTCGGTGCGTGCCATGCCGAGCGAGTTGTCCTCGAGCAGCTGCACCGCCTCGGGGTTCACCGACTCGTAGAACGACGGCCAGCCGCAGCCGGAGTCGAACTTCGTGCCGCTCTTGAACAGCTCCGCGCCGCACGCCGCACAGGTGTAGACGCCGGCGCGCTCCTCGTCGAGGAGGTCACCCGTCCACGGACGCTCCGTGCCGGCCTGCCGGAGGACGGCGTACTGGTCCGGGGAGAGCTCCTCGCGCCACTGGGCGTCGGTCTTGTCGACGTTGTATGCCATTGGTTCCTCCTGCTCCTGTCGCCGTTGCTGGACGACCACTTCGGTAAACTCGCGCCGATGTCCGAACATTCCGTGCACCACGCCCGTTGGGACCGTCTGACGACGGACGAACTGTACGGCATCGTGGTGCTCCGGAACCGCGTCTTCGCACTCGAGCAGCGCGTCACGGCCGAGGACTTCGACGGCCGGGACCGCGAACCGGACACCGAGCACTGGTGGTTCGGCGCCGACGACCTGGCAGTTGGGTACCTGCGGCTCATCCGGCCCGCGCCGGACGAGGTCCACCCGTCCGGTTCGGCGGCGCCCGCGTGGGTGATCGGTCGCGTCGCCACGGACCCAGAGCACCGGGGGAACGGGATCGCCGGTCGGCTGGTGGCCGCTGTCCTCGAGGTGCACGGGCACGAGCCGTTCGTCCTGCACGCCCAGGAGTACGTCGCCGCACTCTACGAGCGCCACGGCTTCGTCCGGTTCGGCGCGCCCTACGACGAGGCCGGCATCCGCCACGTCGGCATGCACCGTCCCGGCCGCTGATGGACACGCGGGAGCGGTACGCCGCCTACGCGGAGCGCATCGCGGGGGTCTCGCCCTCGTACGCCGCGTGGGCACGTTCGTTGGACGACGGCCTGGTGTCCCTGCTCGACGAAGTGCCGGAACCCAAGCGGCAGCCGGAACTCCTCTTCGCCGTCGCCCGTCGCCTGGGCGCCGACCCGGCGGACCCCGGTGCGCTGCGTGCGCTGGTCCAGGAGGCGCGACCCGCCCTGGTCTCCGCCCTCGCCTCCGCGACGGTGCAGGCGAACGACCCCAGACGCCTCGCCCCGGTGGTCCCGCTGTTCGCGGCGCTCGCCGCGCGGGTCGGGCGGCCGCTCGGCCTCGTCGACGCGGGGGCGGCGGCGGGGCTCTGCTCGATCCCGGACCGGGTGACGCTCGACTACGTCGTCCGTGCGGGTGTCCCCGGCGTCGGCGCGGGTGCCGATCGCGCCCCGCAGCGGGCATCGCGCCCCGTTCCTCCCGGGCGCGATGCCCGGACGGGGGCGCGGTCCGAGGTCGTCCGGATGCACACGGCGGCCGCGGAGCCCGCTCTGCACCTCGTCGCCGAGTCCAGCGGTCCGGTGCCGACACCGGCTGCGGGCCCGATCGACGTCCGGGCGCGGGTCGCCCTCGATCCGAACCCGATCGACCTCGCCGTACCCGGGGCGTTCGACCGACTCGTCGAGGCCGTCCCGCCCGAGGCGACGGACCGGACCGCCCTGATGCGCGCGGCTGCGCGCGCGACGCTCGCCGCGCCTCCCGTCCGCATCCGGGGGACCCTGCCCGGTGACCTGGACCGCGCACTGGACGCCCTGCCGGACGACGTGGTGCCGGTCGTCCTGACCACCGGGACCCTCGTGTACGTCCCCGGTCCGGACCGTCAGTGCTTCGTCGACCAGGTGCGTGAGCGCGGTGCGCACTGGATCGCGCTGGAACGGACGGGGATCCTCAGCGGGGTCGCCGCGACCCTGCCGGGCGACGTCGACCGGTCCGATCCGGACGCGTTCGCCACCGCGTCGCTCGACGGTGTGGCCCTGGCCGTGACGGACCCGTTCGGGGTGCGCACCCGGTGGGTGGGTGACCCGAACCTGTGACCGGTCTTCGCGACAGTCCAGCGGCGTGCCAGGGTGCGGATGTCCTCCGCCCCTACGATGTGCGAGACCCGTTCCCCACCGTGATCGGAACCGCAGTGACCGCCACACCCGTCGAGCTCGACGAGCTCGCCAAGCACGTGCTCGCGTTCGAGCACGACCGGGCGCGGCACGACCGCACGAAGGAAGCGGAGATCCGGGTCGAGTTCGACATGTCGCCGGCCCGGTACTACCAGGTGCTGAACCGTGTGATCGACTCTCCCGCGGCGCTCGCGTACGACCCGCAGCTGGTCTCCCGGCTGCAGCGGCTCCGGTACGCGCGCACCAGCGCTCGGGCGGCGCGCAGCTTCGTGGCGCCCGGGGCAGCTCCCGAAGGACGTGAAGAGGAACGATGACGACGAGATACCCCCGAGACCGGTTCGACGACGTCGCCGACGGCCCCCGGGTCGGGGCGCACCGCGGTGCGCAGCGGCGGGGACGCGGGTGGATCGCCTTCGCGTGGGCGGCGCTCGCCACCGGTGTCATCGTGGGGGTCTGCGTGCTGGTGCTCGCACTCCTGAACGGCAGCTACTCGTTCAACGGGTCGGCGTCCCCGTCGGTCTCGCCCTCCGCGTCGTCGTCCGCAACGGCGGCTCCGACGTCGTCCGCTTCCTCGTCGGCGTCGCAGGCTCCGGCAGCGGGGACCCCGGCCGACCAGGGCGCGACGTCGCTCGTCGTGCTGAACGGCACGTCGACGACCGGCCTCGCGGCGAAGGGCAGCGCGGCGCTGACCTCGGCCGGGTGGAAGGTGACCTCGACGGGGGACGCCGGCACGACCGGGGCGACCTCGACGATCGTGTACTACCAGCAGGCCGCCCAGGCCGCCGTGGCGCAGGGCGTCGCGAAGTCGCTCGGCACGACGGCCGTGCAGCAGTCGGCGGCGTTCCCGAACGCGGACATCAGTGTCGTGCTCGGCGCGGACTACGCCGGCTGACCGTTCCCGGCGGGCTTCCGCGTGCATTTGTGACGGCCGTGTTTCGGGCACGTTGATTCTTGTCGGAATCGACGTGAAACAACGTCACACCTCTTGCCCTGTCGGCAGCGATCGGTCAGAGTCGTGCCAAGACGGCGACTGCGTCGTCCGCACAGCACCACCGCAGGGAGCAAGAGATCATGGCCAACGGAACCGTGAAGTGGTTCAACGCCGAGAAGGGCTTCGGCTTCATCACCGTCGATGGAGGGGGCCAGGACGTGTTCGTGCACTACTCGGCAATCGACATGTCGGGGTACAAGGTCCTCGAGGAGGGCCAGGCAGTGACGTTCGACGTCGGCACCGGGTCGAAGGGCCCGCAGGCAGAGTCGGTCCGTCCCGCCTGAGCCTCGGCGCCGAGGGAACCACTTCGGACGCGCCGCCCCGTCAGGGGCGGCGCGTTCTTCCGTGTGCGGGGAGTGCTCCCGTGTCCGGCGCGTTCTCGCGCGTGCTCCCGTGTCCGGCGCGTTCTCGCGCGTGCTCCCGTGTCCGGCGCGTTCTCGCGCGTGACACTGGTCGCTCCTGTGAGTGCGTGTCCTGGGAAGTCGACCCGCGCCTCCTGGCGGTGTTGCACTCGACCCCTGCGAGTGCCAGAATCGGCGTTGGCACTCGCTCACGCTGAGTGCCAGCACGACCCCCATGACGACGTCCGGGAGGGACGAGAAACTCACATGGCTAAGATCATT
The DNA here is from genome assembly GCF_030705415.1 of Curtobacterium sp. A7_M15. Lineage (GTDB taxonomy): Bacteria > Actinomycetota > Actinomycetes > Actinomycetales > Microbacteriaceae > Curtobacterium. The sequence continues at coordinate 35,524 of NZ_JAUZED010000025.1, forward strand.
GCTTTCGACGAGGAGGCCCGCCGTGGCCTCGAGCGCGGCCTGAACATCCTGGCTGACGCCGTGAAGGTGACGCTCGGCCCGCGCGGCCGCAACGTCGTCCTCGAGAAGAAGTGGGGCGCCCCCACGATCACGAACGATGGTGTCTCCATCGCCAAGGAGATCGAGCTCGACGACCCGTACGAGAAGATCGGTGCGGAGCTCGTCAAGGAGGTCGCCAAGAAGACCGACGACGTCGCTGGTGACGGTACGACCACCGCGACCGTCCTCGCCCAGGCGCTCGTCCGCGAGGGCCTCCGCAACGTCGCCGCCGGCGCCGACCCCGTGTCGCTCAAGCGCGGCATCGAGAAGGCCGTCGCCGCCGTCTCCGACCAGCTCCTCGCCAACGCGAAGGACATCGAGACCAAGGACCAGATCGCCGCCACCGCGTCGATCTCGGCCGCTGACCCGACCATCGGCGCGCTCATCGCCGAGGCCATCGACAAGGTCGGCAAGGAAGGTGTCGTCACCGTCGAGGAGTCGAACACCTTCGGCACCGAGCTCGAGCTCACCGAGGGCATGCGCTTCGACAAGGGTTACCTGTCGCAGTACTTCGTCACCGACCCCGAGCGCCAGGAAGCCGTCTTCGAGGACGCCTACATCCTGATCGTCAACTCGAAGATCTCGAACATCAAGGACCTCCTGCCGGTCGTCGACAAGGTGATCCAGGCCGGCAAGCAGCTCCTGATCATCGCCGAGGACGTCGACGGCGAGGCCCTGGCCACGCTCGTCGTGAACAAGATCCGCGGCATCTTCAAGTCCGTCGCCGTCAAGGCCCCGGGCTTCGGCGACCGCCGCAAGGCCATGCTGCAGGACATCGCGATCCTCACCGGCGGCCAGGTCATCTCGGAAGAGGTCGGCCTCAAGCTCGAGAACGCCACGCTCGACCTGCTCGGCAAGGCCCGCAAGGTCATCATCACCAAGGACGAGACGACCATCGTCGAGGGTGCCGGCGACGAGGAGCAGATCGCGGGCCGCGTCCGTCAGATCCGCTCCGAGATCGAGGCGACCGACTCCGACTACGACCGCGAGAAGCTCCAGGAGCGCCTCGCGAAGCTCGCCGGTGGCGTGGCCGTCATCAAGGCGGGTGCCGCGACCGAGGTCGAGCTCAAGGAGCGCAAGCACCGCATCGAGGACGCCGTCCGCAACGCGAAGGCCGCTGTCGAAGAGGGCATCGTCGCCGGTGGTGGCGTCGCCCTCATCCAGGCGTCCGTCGTGCTCGACTCGCTCTCCCTCGAGGGCGACGAGGCGACCGGTGCGAACATCGTCAAGGTCGCCATCGACGCGCCGCTCAAGCAGATCGCGCTGAACGCCGGTCTCGAGCCGGGTGTCGTCGCCGCCAAGGTCCGCGAACTCGAGTCGGGTCACGGCCTCAACGCCGCGACCGGTGAGTACGTCGACCTCGTCGCCGCGGGCATCATCGACCCGGCCAAGGTCACGCGCTCGGCGCTGCAGAACGCTGCGTCGATCGCCGGTCTGTTCCTCACGACCGAGGCCGTCGTCGCCGACAAGCCCGAGAAGGCCCCGGCCGTGCCGGCCGGCGACCCCACGGGTGGCATGGACTTCTAGTCCCGGTAGTCGGAAGGGCCCTCGCACGCTGCGCGTGCGGGGGCCCTT
>NZ_JAUZED010000026.1:0-20993 GCF_030705415.1 Curtobacterium sp. A7_M15
CGCGGTGCCGGCTGGCACCGCGCCTCCCGTCCGTCTGCGGTCCGGTCCGTCTGTGGTCCGGACCGGTCCGTCCGGACCGGCCCGTCTGCCGTCCGGTCCGCGAGAGGATGGCCGGGTGCGCACCGCGACCGACCTCCTCGACGCCCTCGTCCGTCACGTCGACACGACCGGCTTCGCGGCCCACGGCCTGCACGTCCTCGTCGGGGACGACACCGCCGAACACCACTGGACGCCCGACGTCCGCCGCGAGGTCCACTCGGTCGCCAAGGGGATCGCCGTCCTCGCCACCGGCATCGCGGTGGACGACGGCCTCGTCGACGTCGACGCCCCCGTGTCGACGCACCTGCCGGACGTCCGGTTCGGCGAGGGGACCGCGGCGGTCACGCTCCGGCACCTGCTCACGATGACGAGCGGCGTCGACATGCCCTGGTCGGAGACGGAGCTCACCGAGTGGCCGGACCTCGCGCTCGAGTTCCTCGGACGCCCGTCGCGCGGCAGGGCGTTCCAGTACGCGAACGCCAGCACCTACACGGCGATGCGCGTGCTCGAGACGCGGGTCGGCGACGTGGGTGCGTTCGTCGCCCGGCGGCTGTTCGACCCGCTCGGCATCGAGGACGTCGAGTGGTCCCGCTGCCCGAACGGACACGTCGCCGGTGGTGAGGGCCTGTCGATGCGCACCGGCGAGCTCGCGCGGATCGGTCGGCTCGTGCGCGACCGCGGGGAGTTCGCCGGGCAGCGCGTCGTGGGCGCCCGCTGGTGCGACGCGATGCACACCGCGTGGATCGAGCGCGAGGGCACCGGCCCCGGCTACGAGCGGTACGCGATGGCGGGGTGGGACGGGCCCGGAGGGCTCTGGCGGCTGCACGGCGCATACGGGCAGATGCTGCTCTTCGACGGGGACACCGTCGTGACCGTCACGGCCGACGACCACTTCGGCGCAGACGCCTTCGCGGCGGCGGTGGCCGCGGAGCTGGCGTCGCAGCCGCAGTCGCAGTCGCAGTCGCAGTCGCGGGAGGGTGCCGGCCCGGCCTGACCGGCGTGGGTCAGTGGCGACGGCGGCTCGAGATCAGTCCGCCGAAGACCAGCACCACCGCCACGCAGAAGACGATCAGTCCTGCGGGATCGAAGCCGTCGAAGTTCATGGTTCCTCCTGGAGTCCTGCCTCGACGGTACGACCGCCTCGCTCGACGTGCGCGGTGTCCGGGGCGATCGGGCATTCCGGCCTGCACAGGTTCGTCCGAGGAGCGCACCCGTCGCGAGCCCGGTGCGCATGTGCGCACGCTGCGAGCGCGACGGCCGCGCGGGTGCGATGATGATCCGCGGCCGTCGCCCGGACGGCGAAGACGTCGTCGCCCGGACGGCGAAGAGACGGAAGTGACGAGCGTGACCGAGACCCGCTCTCAGACCCCGACGGCACAGACCTCCGACGAGGTCGGCGCCCACGGCCCCGCGAAGGGCATCGCCGCCCTCGCCCTGGCCGCCCTCGGGGTCGTCTTCGGCGACATCGGCACGAGTCCGCTGTACGCACTGCGCACCGTGTTCACGATCGACGGTGGCATCGTGCGAGCGAACCAGGAGGACGTCTACGGCGTGATCTCGATGATGTTCTGGAGCATCACGGTCGTCGTGTCGATCAAGTACGTCCTCGTGCTCATGCGCGCCGACAACAACGGCGAGGGCGGGGTGATGGCGCTCGCCGCCCTCGCCCGTCGGCTCTACGCGAAGCGCCGCGGGGGAGCGACGATCTTCCTCGTCATCGGGATCGTGGGCGTCTCGCTGTTCTACGGCGACTCGGTCATCACCCCGGCGGTGTCGGTGCTCTCGGCCGTCGAGGGCCTGCAGACCGCGGCCCCGAGCGTCGGTCACCTCATCGTGCCGATCGCCGCGGTCATCCTGGTGGTGCTGTTCGCGGTGCAGCGGTTCGGCACGGGCAAGGTCGGCAACCTGTTCGGCCCGGTCATGCTGCTCTGGTTCGTGGTCATCGCCGCCGCCGGGGTGCCGCACATCCTGGCGCACCCGGGTGTCCTGCAGGGGCTCTCGCCCACGTGGGCCATCGCCTTCCTCATCGCCCACCCGTACATCACGTTCGTCGCGATGGGCGCGGTCGTGCTGGTCATCACCGGCGCCGAGGCCCTCTACGCCGACATGGGCCACTTCGGCCGGACGCCGATCCTCCGCGCGTGGTTCTTCGTCGTCTTCCCGGCCCTCGTGCTGAACTACCTCGGCCAGGCGTCGCTCGTGCTCAACGAGCCCGGAGCCGCGAAGGACCCGTTCTTCCTGCTCTTCCCCGACGGGCTGCAGATCCCGGTCGTGATCCTCGCCACGATGGCGACCATCATCGCGAGCCAGGCCGTCATCTCCGGGGCGTTCTCGTTGAGCCGTCAGGCCGTGCAGCTCGGCCTGCTGCCGCCGCTCACGATCCGGCAGACCTCACGGCAGGAGGGCGGCCAGATCTACCTGCCCGCCGTCAACCTCCTGCTGTTCGTCGGCGTGATGGCCGTCATGCTCGTGTTCCGTTCCTCGGCGAGCCTCGCGACCGCGTACGGCGTCTCGGTGACCGGCGCCCTGGTCGTCGACACCCTGCTGCTCCTGCTCGTGGTCAAGCCGCTGTGGCACTGGAAGACCTGGAAGCTCGTCGTCGCCGCGGTGGTGTTCGGCGGACTCGAGCTGACGTTCCTCGCCGGCAACCTGTCGAAGATCCTGCACGGCGGATGGGTCCCGCTCCTGATCGCCCTGGCGGTGATCACCCTTATGACGACCTGGCGTCGCGGGCGGCAGCTCGTGCAGGAGGAGCGCAAGGAGCGCGAGGGGTCCCTCGCCGAGTTCATCGAGAAGATCAACACGAAGGGCATCCCGCGCGTGCAGGGGGTCGCGATCTTCCCGCACCCCAACAAGGAGACGACACCGCTGGCACTCCGGGCGAACGTCGAGCACAACCACGTGGTGCACCGGACCGTCGTCATCGTCTCCGTCATCACCGCGAACGTGCCCCACGTGCCGCACGCCAAGGCCTTCTTCCGCGACGACCTCGGCTACGAGGACGACGGCATCGACCACATCACCATCAAGTTCGGCTTCTCGGACGACCAGGACCTGCCGAAGGCCCTGCACGCGGCCTGCCTGGCGGACGTCCTCGAGCTCGACCCCGAGGAGATGGCGAACGCGTCGTACTTCATCTCCCGCGGCGCGCTGCGGCCGCAGCCGGGCAACCGCGGCATGGTCAGTTGGCGGAAGAAGCTGTTCGTCGGCCTCGCGCACAACGCTGCCGACCCGGCCGCCCGCTTCGGCCTGCCGGCGCAGCGCACCGTGACGATGGGCAGCGACGTCGAGATCTGACGGCCGTCGCGCGTCGTCGGCGTCCGGTCAGCCGAGCGCCGCGGCCGCCTCGCGCAGCGCCCCGAGCGCCGCGAGGGCGTGGTCGCGCAGCGGGTCGTCGCCGGTCCGGTCGCCGCCCGACCAGCGCTCGAAGCCCTGCTTGAACGCGAGCACGCCCATCTCGCTCGCGAGCCGTGCCGGTGCGTCCGCGACCCCGCGGGCGATCAGTGCCTCGGTCATCGCGGCGGCCATCCCGACGCTCTTCAAGGCATCCCGTTCGCGGAGCTCGGTGCTGGTCGCCACGGCTGCACGGAGTCGCGGTCCGAGCTCGCGGTTCATCGGGCCCATCTCGTCGGACGCGCGGACCAGGCCGGCCGCGACGGCGTCCAGCGGTGACGTGCCGTCCGGCGCTGCGGCGATCCCCTCGGCGAGCAGTCGGCTCAGCGTCTCCTGCCCGGCGACGAGGAGCTCCCGCTTGTCCGGGAAGTGCCTGAAGAACGTGCTCTTCGTGACGCCGGCGCGCTCGGCGATCTCGGTCACGGTGGTCGCGTCGTAGCCCTGCTCGGAGAACAGGTCGACGGCGGCCAGGACCAGTCGTTCCCGAGCTCCGGGTTCCCATCGCGCCATGTGACGATCATACGTGACGGGACGATTGTCCCATCACGGGTGTACGGTGACGAGACAATCGTCCCATCACTCGTCCAGGAGTCCTCATGCACGTCTTCGTCACCGGTGGAACCGGCACGATCGGCACCGCCGTCGTCGCCGAACTCGTCTCGGCCGGCCACACCGTCTCCGCGCTCGCCCGTTCCGAGCGGTCCGCCGCAGCGCTCCGGGCCGCCGGCGCGACCCCGCGCTCCGGCAGCCTGACCGACCTCGACGTCCTCCGGGCCGGAGCGCGCGAGGCCGAGGGGGTCGTCAGCCTCGCCTTCTCGAACGACTTCAGTTCGCCCGAGGCGCTCGAACGGGGCATCGCCGAGGAGGCCGCCGCGATGGCCGCCCTCGGTGAGGGGCTCGTCGGCACCGACCGGCCCTTCGTCGTGGTCTCCGGCACGCCGTGGATCGCCGGACGAGCGTCGGTCGAGACGGACCCGCTGCCGCTCGAGGGCCCCGTGGCCGGGCGCGCCCGCTCCGTCCTCGCCGCCCTCGAGCTCGCGGACCGCGGGGTCCGGGTCTCGGCGATCCGGCTGCCCCGGACCGTGCACGCGGACGGTGCCGGGGGATTCGCCGGCATCCTCACTGACGTCGCCCGAACCACCGGCACCGCGGGATGGCCGGGCACGGGGGACCAGCGGTGGCCGGCGGTCCACGCGCGGGACGCCGCCGTCCTGTTCCGGCTCGCGCTCGAGGGCGCACCGGCGGGCTCGGTCTGGCACGCGGTCGCCGACGAAGGGGACCGGGTCCGTGACATCGCGTCCGTGATCGGCCGACGGCTCGGCCTGCCGACGGGGGCCGTCGCCGACGAGGCCTTCGGCGCGTTCGCACCGATCTTCGCGATGGACCAGCCGTCGTCGGGCGCCGCCACGCAGCGGGCGCTCGGTTGGGAACCGACCCACCCGAGCCTGCTGGCCGACCTCGAGAACGTGACCGCCTGACCCACGGGAGGCACGGTGCCAGCCGGCACCGCGCCTCCCGTCGGGGGACAACGGGGTACAGCGAACCTGAGTGCTGCGGATCCGCGTGTGGCATCACCTAACACACGGGCGACGTCGCCCGATACTCCACCGCACAAGCACCACGGCCATCGCACCACGCGTATCCCCAACCAGGAGGCAGTCAGCATGCGGTCCCCGTCCGTCCTCGTCGCCGCGCTCTCGATCGCGCTCGTCGCGTCGACCAGCCTCGCCGCCGGTGCACCGGCCGGCGCTGCCGCCCTCCCCGCATCGTCCAAGGCGACCAGCACCGTGCCGGACGGCCGGGCGATCCCCAAGGGCAACGTCACGACGAACGGCCGCACGTGGAAGCAGACGTTCCGGACCGGCTTCGACAGCGCGGCCCCGCTCGGGCAGTTCGCGTCGAAGTACAAGGGCATCGGGCTCTACGACGGCTACACGGACACGTCCGGCCGGGGGAAGTACGCGCCGTCGAAGGTCCTCAGCGTGAAGGGCGGCGTCCTCGACTTCGCGCTGCACACCGAGAAGGGGCTGCCGCTGGTCGCCGCGATCATGCCCGACGGCTACGCGCCCCACAAGACCGGGCGCGTGTCCATCCGCTACAAGACGACGAACACGGCCGGCTACAAGTTCGTCGGGATGCTCTGGCCGTCGAGCGACGACTGGAACGAGGGCGAGATCGACTGGCCGGAGGCCGACCTCGGGTCGCGGCCGCGGCCGGCGTCGGCGGTGCCCGGGACGCTCAGCCCGAGCGGCATGCGGTTCGAGCCCGGCAAGCAGATGTTCGCGGGATCGGACACGACCGCCTGGCACGTCGCGACGACCGAGTGGGACAAGGGCATCGTCCGGTTCTACTGGGACGGCAAGCTCGTCGCGTCGACGACGAAGGCGGTGCCGAAGACGGCGTTCCGCGTGACCCTGCAGGCGGAGACGGCGATCGGCACGGCGCCGATCCCGCCGAAGGCCGTCGGCCACGTCAGCATCGACTGGATCGCCATCTGGAACTGACGGACCAGGCGGCCGCGCGCTCAGTGCGTGCGGCCGCGCAGCCGTCCGACGCCCAGGACGACGGCGACGACCACCAGGCCGAGCGCGAGCCCGACCACCGCTGACACCGCGGTGTCCACGATCCAGGTGACGACCGGCCCGGTCGCCTCGATGCCGTGCTCGATCGCGTGCAGCAGGTCGTACGGCCCGTGCCAGAACGTCTCCGCCAGGTTCGCGATCACGAGGTGGCCGCCGACCCACAGCATGGCGACGGTGCCGACCACGCTGATCACGCGGAACACGGTCGGCATGGCGAGGACGATCCGCGCGCCCGTCCGTCGGGTGCGTCGGACGCTGTGCTTCATCATCTGCAGGCCGATGTCGTCGATCTTCACCAGCAGGGCGACCGCGCCGTAGACGGCTCCGGTCATCACGAGTCCGATGACGATGAGCGCGCCGAGTGTCGGCCAGAGCCCGAGGTCGGGGTCGAGTCCGGCGAGGGCGATGAGCATGATCTCGGTGCTGAGGATGAGGTCCGTGCGGATCGCCCCGAACACGAGCTTCGGTTCGGCGACGGTCTGCTCGGACTCGCCGGCGTGGTGCGCGCCGAACCACTCGGTGACCTTCTCGGCCCCCTCGAAGCACAGGTACGTGCCGCCGAGCAGCAGCAGCCACGGCAACACCCACGGCGCGAACGCGGTGAGCAGGAGCGCCAGCGGGATGATGATGACGAACTTGTTGAAGAGGCTGCCGAGCGCGATCCGCCCCACGACCGGCAGCTCGCGCGCGGGCGAGAGCCCCTGCACGTACTGCGGCGTGACCGCGGCGTCGTCGATCACGACGCCGGCGGTCTTGGCACTGGCCTTGAGGGCCGCGGAGAGCACGTCGTCGACGATGGCGAGCAGACCGACTGACATGCGCTCAGACTAGGGCCTCGGCGCATCCCGTCGGCGCAGGGTCCGGGACGGGGGCTCCCCGAACGCCTCGGCGTAGTACCCGGAGAACCGCCCGAGGTGGTTGAACCCCCACGACAGGGCGACCTCGGCGACCGTCGCGTGCTCCGGGTCCGTGGCGAGCAGGTCGGCGCGGACGCCGTGCAGCCGGGCCTCGCGCAGGAACTGCATCGGGCGGACGCCGACCCGCCGTTGGAAGGCGGCCTGTAGACCACGTGCGCTCACCCCGGCGGCGGCGCTCACCTTGGCGACCGTGAGCGGTCGCCGGGCGTTCGCGATCATCCACTCCTTGGCGAAGCGGATGGTCGACGACCCGACCGCTCCCGTCGGTGCCGAGGGCGGCGTCGCGTCGAACGCCGCCGCGACCGCGTCCGCGATCACCCGGTTCCAGGACGCGCGCACCGCACCGGGCGCGGACGGGTCCAGGAGGCGCGGTGCGGCCTCGCCGATCCCGCGGCGGAGCAGACGCATCGCGTCCACCCCGACCGCGTCGCGGAACACGAGCTGCCGCGGCTCGTCGTCGCCGCGACGCGCGGCCGCGATCGACTCGAGGAAGGCGCCACGGAAGCGCACGGAGTGCTGTCCGGAGGGGAGCCCGTCGAAGGCGAAGTCCCGACCGACCGGGTACATCACCGGGGTGCCGGGCACGAGCTGCACCGGCGCGCGCGTCCCGGTGTCGATCGTCATGCCGGGGCCGGTCGCCCACGCCAGGACGTAGTCGTGGCCGGGGACGATCGTGCCCCACCGCCGTGCCGCCACCTGCGAGCTGCCGACCACCACGTCCTGGTCGCCGACGGCCCGGAAGCGGAAGGCGAACCCGTCACGGGCCGCTTCGCCGATGTGGATGTCTCGGCTGTCGTAGACCCGCTCGTACAGCGTCACGGCGTCGTCGAGGGAGGACCCCCTGCGGTCGACGTGGATGGGCGTTGCATCGTGAGACATGTCCGACCAGTGTGGCGCAGGTCACCGCGGATCGATCACGTTCCGATGCAGATCCTCAGCAGTACCGGGGTCAGTCGAGGCAGAACTCGTTGCCCTCGACGTCCTGCATGACGATGCACGACTCGTTGACCTCGTCGGCGAGCATGCGACGGAACTGCGAGGCGCCGAGCGCGACCAGCCGGTCGCTCTCGGCGTCGAGGGCGGCGAGCCGTTCGGCGCCGACGAGGCCCGTGCCGACCCGGACGTCGAGGTGCACGCGGTTCTTCACGACCTTGCCCTCCGGGACGCGCTGGAAGAACAGTCGGGGCCCGGCGCCGGTCGGGTCGACGCACGCGAACGCCGATCCGCGGTGCTCCGGGGGGAGTGCCCGGTCGAAGTCGTCCCACGAGTCGAACCCCTGCGGCGGTGGCGGCACCACGTAGCCGAGGACCTCGCACCAGAAGCGCGCCACCCGCTCGGGGTCCGCGCAGTCGAACGTCACCTGCACCTGCCGCACCGTCGCCGTCATGTCGTCACTGTACGTCCCGGGCGGGTGGTGCGCCGCGCCCCTCGGTCAGCGTGCCCCTCGGTCAGAGGGTGGAACCCTCGAGCCGGACGCGATCGCCGCGGTACCGGTCGAAGACCGTCTGGACCGGTACGCCGTCGAGGTCGTGGTACGTGACCTCGCGGACGATGAGGGGCGCACCGACCTCGGTGCCGAGCATCTTCGCCGTGTGGGCGTCGGCCGCCTCGCTGCCGATCGTGACGAGGACCTCGCCGCGCGAGGCGTCGAAGAAGTCGCGGAGCACCGTCGTCATGTTGATCGGCCCGGACAGGCTCTCGGGGGAGTGCGTGTAGCGCACCGAGAAGTAGGCCGCACGGAGCCCGATCACGTCGTCGTCGGTGACGAGCAGGTTCTCGATCATCCGGACGTGGTCCTCGTCGATGCGGAGCCGTTCGCGCACGAGCGGGAAGCTCGGCACGATCCGGTCCTCGAACCGTTCGACGTAGACGTGCTCGCTGTCGGCGTCGATGTCGGTGAGGGGCACGACGACTCCGCGGTGCGTGACCTTCGTCCCGACGCGTGGGCGTCGCTCGAGGAAGCCGGTGTCGCGGAGCTGTGCGAGCGCGGCCCGGACGGACCCGCGGCTGGTGTCGAAGAGCGTCACGAGGTCCTCTTCGGCGAGGGGTGCGTCGGGTGCGATGTGCCCCTCGCGGATCGAGGCGGTGATGAGGTCACGGACCCGTCTCGCCGAGATCTGCCGGCCGCGTGAAGACCCGCCCTTCGCGCGCGGGTGGTCGGACAGCGTGTCGCTCATCGTGACTCCGATCGTCGCAGGATCTCGCCGCCACGATGCGGCTCGGGTGCAGTGAGTATACGACGCTCGTCGCGCAGGACAAGCGGTCCACCGGAACCGCGAGATCGGCGTGAACGGCTGAGTGAAGCGCCTCTCATCTGGGTTTTCCTTTCGCGCCGGGTCGCTTAATGATCCGGTTACACCCCGAGCGGTCGTCGGAAACGAACGGTGGCGAGCATTGCTGACCACCACCCGATGCGACGGAAGGCCGGCACATGACCGTGAGAGAGCCCGACATCGTCGACGATGCCACCCGTGCGGAGGCCGAGCGACTCGCCGCGCTCGACACCTCGTTGACGACGAGGCGACGAGGCGTCCGGGAGCGCCTCTGGTTCCTGCGCCCCGCCGGCCTGACCGTCGTGAACATCCTCGTGTTCGTCCTCGTCTCGTTCTTCCTCGTGCAGCTCATCCCCGGCGACCCGGTCGTGTCGGCGACGGGCGGACGTCTCTCGGGTGCCGAGCTCGAACAGGCGCGGGAGTCCTACGGGCTCACCGGCTCGTGGATCCAGCAGCTCGGCACCTACCTGACGCAGCTCGCCCACCTCGACTTCGGGACCTCGATCGCCACCGGCCGACCGGTCGCGCAGGACCTCGCGACCCGGGTCCCGGCGACGCTCGAACTCGTGTTCTGGGGCCTGCTCCTCGCGTCGGCGGTGTCGCTCGTCACCGCGCACTTCATCGTGACCCACCGCAGCAACCGCTTCGCGAAGGTGCTCACCGCCTACGCCCGCTCGGCGGGGGCGCTGCCGGAGTACGTCATCGGGATCGCGTTCCTGTTCGTCTTCTACGCCGAGCTGCACTGGGCACCGGCGCCGAGCGGCCGCCTCGACCCGCTGCTCATCGCACCGCCCACCGTCACGAACTTCCCGATGGTGGACGCCCTGATCGCCGGGGACCCGGCAGCGCTCTCGTCGTACGCGCAGCACCTCGTCCTGCCGGTCGTCGTGATGGTCGTCGCCCACTCGCCGCTGCTCATCAAGATGCTCATCGTCAACCTCGACCAGGCGATCGACGACCCCGCCACCCGGTTCCGCGTGGCGTCCGGAGCGTCCCGCCGGACCGTCCTCGCGAGCATCTACCGACGGGCGCTCCCGTCGGCGGTCGCCACGCTCGGGATGCTGTTCGGGCTGTTCCTCGGCGGCGCGGTCGTCCTCGAGTCGCTCTTCGGGCTCGGCGGCCTCGGGCAGTACGCCGTCGACGCGGTGAACGCTTCCGACGTCTTCGCGCTCCGGTCGTTCCTCCTCGTCACCGCGGCCATGTGCCTCGTCATCTACCTCGTCACGGACATCGTCACGATGCTCCTCGACTCGAGGCGGCGCGCCGGCGTCGCCGGGAAGGACGCCTGATGGCGCTCGACACCCCCACTGCGCTGCCCGAGCCCACGACGTCCGGAGCCGGGGCCGCCCGCTCGACGCACGACGGCCGCGTCGGCCGGCCGGCCGGTCGCACCGGGTTCGTCCTCCGACTCGTGCCCTTCGCCCTGCTCCTCGTGCTCGCGGTCGTGGGACCGTACCTGGTCAACCACCCGGCCACGTCGGTGGTCGGCGGTCAGTCGGAGCCCCCGTCGGGCGAGTTCTGGTTCGGCACGGACGCGAACGGCCTCGACGTGTACTCGCGGGTGATGACCGCGTTCCGTCTCGACATCGTCATCGCGATCTGCATCACGGTCCTCGCCACCGGCGTCGCGATCGTGATCGGGCTGGTCTCCGGGATGTACCAGGGCGACCGCACCGTGCTCGGGTTCGTCGCCCGACTGCTGGGGCGCGCCGTCGACCTGGTGCAGTCGATCCCGGTGATGATCGCCGGACTCGTGATCGTGTCGTTCTTCGGACGCAACGCCGTGGTGATCACGCTCGCACTGGCGATCGTCCTCATCCCGTTCCAGGCCCGCCTGATGCGCACCGAGGTCCTCCGCACCCGGTCGGACGGCTACGTCGACGCCGCCCGGATGTCCGGTGAATCCGAACTGCGCCTGCTGCTCCGCCACGTCCTGCCGAACTCCGCCCGCACGACCATCGAGAACACCTCGACGATCTTCGGGATGGCGATCATCTTCTGCGCCGCCCTCGGCTTCCTCGGTGTCGGCATCCCGACCCCGACCGCGGAGTGGGGCACGATGCTCGCCGCCGGCGCGCCGGACGCCGCGGTGGGTCGCTGGTGGCCGGTCCTGTTCCCGGCGGCCGCCCTCGGCCTGTCCGTCTGGTCCGCCTCGGTCCTTGTCGCGGCCTTCGTCGGCCGGTCACGGGTCTGAGGGCGACCACCCGACCCGCGCACCCCGTCCTCCCCACCCGCACCGCGCCTCCCGTCCCAACCCCCTCCCCTCCCCGTTCCCCTTCCCCTTCCCCAGGAGACCCCTGCCCATGCTGAACATGAAACGCACCATCGCCGCCGCCGCGATCGCGGTCGTCGGCGCCCTCGGTCTCGCGGCCTGTAGCGCCGGCGGGAACGCCGCCTCCAGCGCCTTCGTCATCGTCACGGCCGCCCAGCCGCAGAGCTTCTCGTACGAGACCAGCGCCACCGGCTACGAGGCGGCCGAGTTCTTCAAGAACACCGGCGCCTCCCTCATCCGCAACGAGTACGTCGCCGGCACCGGCGGTCAGGCGGAGCACGAGGACTACAACAAGTTCGCGCCCGTCCTGGCCAAGAGCTACGACGTCTCGGACGACGGCCTCACCTACACGTTCCACCTCGACACCGACGCGAAGTCGACGGCGGGCAACGCCCTCACCGCCGACGACGTGATCTGGAGCATCCAGCGCAAGTTCGCCGTCGAGACGAGCATCGTGCCGTTCATCAGCGCGCCGTTCATCACGAAGCCGGAGCAGTTCACGAAGGTCGACGACGAGACCGTCACCTTGAAGCTCGACAAGGAGAGCTACGGCTACACGGCGCTGTCCCTGCTCGCGAACGTCGGCTACAACATCTACGACGCGAAGGTGCTCAAGGAGCACACCACCTCGAGCGACCCCTGGGCCGTGAAGTGGTCGGGGACCCACCCCAACTTCGGCTTCGGCGCCTACAAGGTGGACACCTACACGCCCGGTGAGCAGACGATCTACACCGCGAACGCCGGGTACGCCGAGGGCAAGCCGAAGATCGCCCGGATCGTGCAGCGGGTGGTCGCGGACGCCGGGCAGCGCGCCAACCTGGTGAAGTCCGGCGACGCGCAGATCGCCGCCCAGCTCCGTCCGGCCGACCAGGTCGAGCTCAAGGACGCCAAGGCCGCGCAGGTCTTCGACGTGCCGACGAACGCGTACGTGTACATGCCCCTCCTCACCACGAAGGGCACGTTCAAGGACGTCGCCGTCCGCCGCGCACTCGCCGCGGCGATCCCCTACGACAAGATCAACGAGAACGTCTACCACGGTCGGGCGGACTCGATCTCGAGCATCCTGTCCGACGCCGACCCCGGCTTCGACGGCAGCGGACTCAAGGCCAACGAGACGGATGCGGCCGAGGCGAAGAAGATCCTGTCGGACGCCGGGTACACCGAGCCGATCAAGTTCACCCTGACCGTGAACAACTCGGTGCCCGACCTGCAGGAGACCGCCGTCCAGATCCAGACCGCGGTGAAGGACGCCGGCTTCGACATGACCATCGACACGGTGAACTCGTCGACCTTCCAGGCAGGACTCGCCGCGAAGACGTTCGAGGCCTCCCTCGGCCGCGACTACGCGGTCGTCCAGTCGCCGCCCTACGTCCTGTCGCTCTTCTACACGCCGGGCTCCGCCATCAACTGGCCGGACTTCGACAACGCGGCGCTCAACACGGCCATCGCGGACGGCAACGCCGCCGGTGACCCGACCGGGGCCGCTGCGGGGAAGTACTGGAACGCCGCGCAGAAGGTCCTGCAGGACCAGATGCCGACGATCTACATCAACTACGTGCAGCCGCTCAACGCCTTCGCCAAGGGCGTCGACGGGTACGTGTTCCGCTCCGACAACGTCATCGACTACTCGCAGCTGTCCCTCGCGACGAGCTGATCGACAACAGGGAGACACCATGGACGACCAGTCGGCCCCGGTCCTGAAGGTCAGGGACCTCACCGTCACCTACGGCGAGAACCGCGCCGTCCGTCACGCCGACCTCGTGGTCCGCCGCGGGGAACGCGTCGCGGTGGTGGGGGAGTCGGGCTCCGGCAAGACGAGCCTCGCGGGCGCCATCGCCGGGTTCCTCGACGCCGGGACCGTCGACGTCGAGACCCTCGAGCTCGACGGCCGCCCACTGGACCGGTCGGGGCCAGCCGGTCGGATCCCGGTCCGGACGCCCGGACTGTCGATGATCTTCCAGGACGCGATGTCGTCGCTCGACCCGGTGTGGACGATCGGCAGCCAGCTGGTCGCCGTGCTCCGGGCCACCGAGCGCGTGTCGAAGCGACGCGCCACCGCCGACGCCCTCGACCGGCTCCGGGCGGTGGGCATCACCGACCCGGAGCGGGTGATGGGCGCCAAGCCGCACGAGCTCTCCGGGGGCATGCGGCAGCGCGTGATGATGGCCATCGCGCTGTCGTCGAAGCCCGCGCTGCTCATCGCCGACGAACCCACGAGCGCACTCGACGCATCGCTCGCCGTCGGTGCGATGCAGCTCATGGTCGACCTCGCGGAGCAGGAGGGGACGGCGGTGCTCGTGATCACGCACGACATCGAGCTCTGCCGGCGCTTCACCGACTTCGTCGTCGTCATGTACCGCGGCGAGATCGTCGAGCAGCTGCCGTCCTCGCGACTCCACGAGGCCACCCACCCCTACACCCGCGGACTGCTCGAGTGCGTGCCGACCCTGGCGTCGGCACGACTCGACGAACTGCCGACGCTCGAGTCGGTCCGCGCCCGACTGGAAGGAACTGCGGCATGACCGGCATCCGCATCGAGGCCACCGGCGTCGCCCGGCGCTACGGCCGCAAGACCGCCGTCCGGGACGTCTCGTTCGTCCTCGGTGCGAGCCAGCGCGTCGGCATCGTGGGGGAGTCCGGATCGGGCAAGTCCACGATGGCGAAGATCGTCACCGGGCTCGAACGGGCCTCGGCCGGAACGATCACCGTCGACGATCAGGACCTCCGGTCGATCATGTCGACGCGTGCCGGTCGGCTCGAGTACCGCCGGCGGGTGCAGCTCGTCGCCCAGGACACCACCTCGACGTTCGACCCGCGACACCGCATCCGCGAGTCGCTCCGGACGCCGGCGCAGATCCTCGGCGGGCACGACATCGCCGGTGCCGACGCCGCGATCGGCGAGATCACCACGGAGCTCGGCATCGACCCGAGCTGGGTCGACCGGTACCCGTCCGAGCTCTCGGGCGGTCAGCGGCAGCGCATGTCGATCGCCCGGGCGCTCGTCGTCCGGCCCGACCTGCTCGTGTGCGACGAGGCCGTCTCGGCCCTCGACGTCTCGGTGCAGGGCGTGGTCCTCAACCTGCTCAAGCGCTACTCGAACGACCACGGCGCCGGCCTCATGTTCGTCTCGCACGGGCTGCCGGCGACGGCGTTCATCACCGGCGAACTCGTCGTCATGAACCAGGGCGAAGTGGTCGAGTCCGGCCGCACGCTCGAAGTCCTCGAACACCCCAGACACCCGTACACGCAGAAGCTCGTCGACGCCTACCTGGCCGTCGAGGAGCCCGTGGCGTAGTCCCTCCCGGACACGCCCGCCCTCCCACACGAAAGGCTCCACATGTTCCACCTCGGATGGTTCCTCGGCAACGGCTTTGGCATCCAGGCCTGGTCCGAAACGAACGGCGACGGTCCCTGGACCGGCACGAACGTGACCGACTGGATGAAGCCCGACATCTACATCGACCTCGCGAAGAACCTCGAACGCGGCGGCTTCGACTACATCCTCATCGAGGACACGGCCATGGTCGAGGACTCGTACCGCGGCACCGCCGACACCTCGCTGCGGCGCGGGTTCATGGCGCCGAAGAACGACCCGATGCCTCTCGTCCCGCTCATGACGCAGGCCACGAAGCACATCGGCGTCGTCCCGACGTTCTCGACGATCCAGTACCCGCCGTACCTCGCCGCCCGCCTCGGGACGACCCTCGACCACCTCACCGAGGGTCGCATCGGCATGAACGTCGTGACCAGCGTGACCGACCGGGTCGCGCAGAACTACGGGTACGAGCAGCACCTCGACCACGACGAGCGCTACCGGATGGCGATCGAGTGGGCCGACGTCGTCAAGGCCCTGCAGGGCTCGTGGGAACCGGGTGCAGTGGTCGCCGACCCGGTCGCCGGCGTCTACGCCGACCACACGAAGGTGCACCCGATCGACCACCGCGGCGAGTTCTTCCGGTCGCGCGGGCCGCTCAACACGATCCCGGGGCCGCAGGGCGTCGTCCCGCTCTGCTCGGCCGGTGGATCGGAGATGGGCCGGCAGCTCGCCGCCCTGCACGACGACACGATGATCGCCCTGTCGAAGACGCCCGAGAGCGCGAAGGCGTACCGCGACGACATGCGCGCCCGGGTCGCCGCCGCCGGTCGGAACCCGGACGACGTCAAGTTCCTGTTCATCGTCACGCCGACCATCGCCGCCACCGACGAGGAGGCGCAGGCCGCGTCCGAGGCGGCCCGGATCGCGATGTCGTCGGACAAGGCCGTCGAGTACAACCTCTGGAACATGTCCTACACGTCCGGCGGTCGCATCGACTTCGGCGCGATCGACCCGGACACCCGGGTCGAGGACATCGACATCTCGAAGCAGAACGGCGAGTACACCTCGATCGAGAAGCTCTTCGAGGGACAGCAGGGTCGGACGCTGCGCGAGGTCGTCGCCTCGTCCCACCAGGTGAACGACCTCGGGTTCGTGGGCTCGCCGGACACCGTCGCGGCGAAGATGGGCGAGTTCATGGACCACGTCGGCGGCGACGGCTTCCTCGTCTACATGCCGACGACCCGCCTCAACATGGCGATGGTGGCAGACGGCCTCTCGCCGGCCCTGCGACGCCGCGGGCTCATCCGCGACGAGTACTCCGGCACGACGCTCCGCGAGAACCTGCGGGCGTTCTGATGCCGGGCGCCCCGGCGCTGTTCGAGGCGATCGAGCTCCGCGGCACCCGGTTCCGCAACCGGCTCTGGGTGCCCGCGCTGACGATGTTCGCGGTGGAGGAGCGGGACGGCATGCCGACCCCGTTCCACCACGTGCACCTCGGCGGGCTCGCGCTCGGCGGCGCCGGGGCGATCGTCGCGGAGTGCACCGCCGTCACCCCGGAGGGGCGCGTCACGCCGTACGACCTCGGACTCTGGGACGACGCGCAACGGGACGCCTGGCGGCCCACCACCGCGTTCGTCCGCGACCAGGGCGTCCGCATCGGCATCCAGCTGAGCCACGGCGGTCGGAAGTCGTCCACCGGGCGGAGCTGGGACCGCGTCCGGGGCACCGTGCCCGTCGCCGAGGGCGGCTGGCCCGTCGTCGGACCGTCGACGGTGCCCTACACCGGGTACGCGGCCCCACGGGCACTCGGCACCGACGAGGTCCGCGGGATCCACCGTGCGTTCGTCGCGGCGGGCGTCCGAGCGCGGGACGCAGGCTTCGAGTTCGTCGAGCTGCACGCCGCGCACGGGTTCCTGCTGCACCAGTTCCTGTCCCCGCTCGCGAACACACGCGACGACGAGTACGGCGGGTCGCTCCGCGCTCGTGCACGGCTCCTGCTCGACGTCGTCCGCGACCTGCGCGCCGCCCTCGGCGACCGGTTCCCGATCCTGGTGCGCTTCTCGGCGACCGACTGGGTGCCCGGGGGCTGGACCGAGCAGGACACGGCGACCACCGCCTCCTGGGCGGCGGAAGCCGGAGCGGACCTGTTCGACGTGTCCACCGGCGGGACGGTCCCCGACGCCGACATCCCGGTGTACCCGGGCTACCAGGTCGGGCACGCGGAACGCCTGCGCGCCGCCACCGGCGCACCGGTCGGCGCCGTGGGGCTCGTCACCTCCGCGGACCAGGCCGAGGCGATCGTCGCCGAGGGCCGCGCGGACGTCGTGTTCGTCGGCCGCGAGTTCCTGCGCGACCCGCGCTTCGGACTGCGCGCCGCAGCCGAGCTCGGCGCGTCCATCGACTACCACCCCCTGCCGTACCACCGGGCGGCGCACCGCCCCGCAACCCACCACCTCCCACGGAAGGCACACCCATGTTCCACCTCGGTTGGTTCCTCGGCTACGGCTTCGGCGTCTACGGCTGGAACGGGCAGTGGTCCGGCAACGTCCGCCACGACGTCGCCAACCCGCAGCTCTTCGTCGACGCCGCCACCTCGCTCGAGCGGGCCGGGTTCGACTTCATGATGCTCGAGGACTCGTCCGTCCTGCCCGACGTGTTCGGCTCCTCGTTCGAGTACTCGCTGCGCTCGGCGATCGTGCGCCACGACCCGATGCCGCTCGTCCCGCTGCTCGCCGCGGCGACGAAGCACCTCGGCATCATCGCCACCGCCGCGACACCCTTCTACCCACCGTTCCTCGCGGCCCGCCTGATGTCCACGCTCGACCACCTGACGCACGGTCGGGTCGGCATCAACCTCGTCACGGCCTCGCCGCACGCCTCCGCGCAGAACTACGGCTACGACCAGCACTTCGAGCACGACGAGCGCTACGCGATGGCGGACGAGTGGATCGACGCGGTCCGCGCACTGTGGGACACCTGGGACGCCGACGCCCTCGTGCTCGACGAGGCGACGGGCGTGTTCGCCGACCACACGAAGGTCCGGTACGCCGACTTCGCAGGGAAGTACTACCGCACCCGCGGTCCGCTCAACACGGTCGCCAGCCCGCAGGGGCACCCGGTGGTCTGCCAGGCGGGCGGGTCCCCGGCGGGCCGGGACCTCGGCGCGCGCAACGCCGACACGCTCATCGCCTCGGCCCCGGGCGTCGACGCCATGCGCGAGTACGTCGACGACATGCACCGACGGATGGTCGGGTTCGGCCGCGAGGCGACGGACGCGAAGATGCTGTTCCTCGTCGAGCCCGTGCTCGCCGACACCGACGACGAAGCCGAGGCGAAGCAGGCCCGCCAGCTCGCCGCCACCCGGGAGAACATCGACGCGCAGCTGGCGAACCTGTCGTACACGTCCGGGTTCGACTTCGCGCAGTTCGACCTCGACGAGCCGCTGCCGGCGGACCTCAAGGGCAAGAGCAACGGACACCAGAGCGTCATCGAGGCGTTCCTGGCGAAGGCCGACGGCAAGACGCTCCGCGAGGCCCTCCCCGCGCAGCGCGACACCACGGGGTCGGTCCGGCTCGTCGGCAGCCCGGAGACCGTCGCCGACCAGATGGAGGAGGCGATCGCCGCCTCCGGCGCCGACGGCTTCCTGGTGGGACTCCCGGTGACCCGGAAGAACCTCACCGAGGTCTGCGACGGGCTCGCGCCGGTGCTCCGGCGCCGCGGGCTGATCCGGGACGGCTACGAGCACGGGACGTTCCGCGAGAACCTGCTCGCGTTCTGACACGCGAGTTCCCGGGAGGCGGGGCTCCGACCCGCCCCTGACCTGCGGTTTCCGCGCGGTCACCTCCAGGGCGGCTCGCGCAATGAACGGTAACGGCACCTTCACGACGGGGTAACCGCCTCGGCGTTGGATGAGACCAGACAGAGAGGAACCGCCGCCATGATCACCACCGTCGTCGCCGGCAACCCCAAGCCCGGCTCGCACACGCTCGAGGCCGCGACGATCCTCGCCGAGCGCCTCACCGGTTCCGCTCCCGACCACGTCGTGGACGTCATCGCCCTCGGTCCCGGGATCCTCGGCTGGGGCGACCCGGGAGTGCAGGACGCTGTGGCGACCGTCGCCGCCTCCGACCTGGTGATGGTCGCCTCGCCCACGTTCAAGGCCACCTACACGGGCGTCCTCAAGCTGTTCCTCGACCAGTTCGCGACGGCCGACGGGCTCGCCGGCGTCACCGCCGTCCCGCTCATGCTCGGCGCCGGTCCCGCGCACCACATGGCCCCCGAGGTGTTCCTCAAGCCGGTGCTCGTCGAACTCGGCGCCACCGTGCCCGTGCAGGGGCTGTACCTGAACGACAAGCAGTACACCGACGAGTCGTCGACCGAGGGCTGGCTCACCCGCTGGCGGGACGTCGTCCTCGCCACCGCATCCGCACCGACCAAGGAAGGCACCAGCGCATGATCAAGCCCTACACCGCCGAGTCCGCGGACCCGACGCTCCTCCGGCAGGCGTTCTCCGGGTTCCCGTGCGGCGTCGCCGCGCTCTCCGCGATCGTCGACGGCGCTCCCACCGTGCTCGTCGCGTCGTCGTTCACCGTCGGTGTCTCGCAGGACCCGCCGCTCGTGATGTTCGCCGTGCAGCACTCGTCGTCGACGTGGCCGGCGCTGGCCGGAGCGGACTCCATCGGTGTCTCGGTCCTCGGCGAACGCCACGAGAACGTGACGCGCCAGCTCGCCTCGCGCGACAAGTCGGTGCGCTTCGTCGGGGTGGACACGACGGTGTCCGACACGGGCGCGGTGTTCCTCGAGGGGGCGCCGATCTGGATGGAGTGCTCGGTGGAGCACACCTACCCGGCGGGCGACCACGACATCGTGGTGCTCCGCGTGAACGGCCTGATGTCCGACTTCGCGCACAGCCCCCTGGTCTGGCACCGGTCGTCCTTCGCGAAGCTGAGCGCGTGACCGGTGGCGTCCGTATGCTCGCCGCATGGCTGACTTCACCGCTGACCAGGCCGCCGTCGTGCGGATCGAACGTGCCGAGGAAGGTCGCTGGGACCTCACGGTGATCAGCGACTCGGGCGTCCGGATGGGACACGGCGAGTACCTCTTCGACGAGGCGGACGACGACGCGGCGGGGGAGCAGGCAGCGGCGCTCGACTTCGTCCGCGGCTACGGCTTCCGCTTCGAACCGGACGCAGTGATCGCCGACGGGCCGGACGCGTACTGGGCGCCGCTGCTGCCGCTCGACGAGCGGTAGCACGCCGCTCAGAGGCCGGCGACGAGCTCCTCGACCCGTGCGCGGATCGCGTCGCGGATCGGGCGGACGCCCTCGAGCGGCTGCCCGGCCGGGTCGTCCAGCGCCCAGTCCTCGTAGCGCTTCCCGGGGAACACCGGGCAGGCGTCGCCGCACCCCATCGTGATGACGACGTCGGACTCGCGCACGGTGTCCGTCTCGAGCACGGCGGGGACGGCGGCGGCGATGTCGATGCCGTCCTCGGCCATGGCGGCGACCGCAACGGGGTTGATCCGGTCGGCCGGTTCGCTGCCGGCCGAGAGCACCCGGACGCGGTCACCCGCGAGGTGCTGCAGGTACCCCGCGGCCATCTGCGACCGCCCGGCGTTGTGGACGCACACGAAGAGGACGGTGGGACGGTCGGTCACGACAGCGCCGCCGCCTCGAACCCGATCAGCCACGTGACGCCGGAGACGTCCCGCACGGTGCCGTCCCAGTCCCCCCACGGTCGTTCCTGCAGCGCATCGACGACGGTGCCGTCCGAGGCGAGGTCGTCGAACCACCCGCGGAGCACTTCCGGTTCGGCGGCGCCGAGCAGTGAGAACGACAGCCCGGTCGCCGAGAACGAGGTCTCGCCGGCCGCGATGTCGGCGGCGAAAAGCGTGATGCCGCCGCCGGTGAGCTCGCCGTGCGCGACGGCGTCGGCCGGGCCGTCGGTGCGCGAGAAGTCCGCGAACGTGGCGATGCGGAGCTCGCCGCCGAAGACGTCCTGCCAGCGCCCGAGCGCCTGGAGCGCGGTGCCGTCGAACTGGAAGTAGGGCGCGGGCCCGTTCACGGTCATGCCCGGACCCTACCGCTCAGACCTCAGCTCGCGTGTCCCACCGTGCGAGGTTCCGCGCGTCGTGCGACCCCGATCGAGTCCCACCCCGCCCGGAACCCCGCCCGCAGCGGGCGGCCGCGGCCCCCGACACCGC
>NZ_JAUZED010000026.1:21003-37170 GCF_030705415.1 Curtobacterium sp. A7_M15
GACCCTCCCGCACAGCCCCCAGCTGGCGTCACCCCCGGGGGGTGGTGCCGGGCGGGGGGCCCCCCCCCCCGCGCCCCCCCCCCCGCGCACCCCCCCACGCTGCGTGCGTCGGCGCCCGCCTACACTGCCGACATGACCGAGGTCCCCGACGCCCGCTCCGACTGGGGCCGCTTCGCCCCCGACTCCGTCGAGCGGCGGATGCTCGACGACACCGGGACCGCACTCGGGCTCGTCCTCCGTCCCCGCACGGTCGTGCTCGACCGTGCCCGGGTCGAGGTCGAGGGCATCGACGCCGAGGACCGCGTCGTCGTGCAACTCGTCGCGAACCAGGGCGCGTACAAGCCCGCCTGGCGCAACAAGGTGATGGCGGACCTGTTCAAGCTGCTGTGGCTGCGGCAGGCCGTCCCCGGGGCCGAGCGGGCCGTGCTCGTGATCGCGGAGCCAGCCGCACGGGCGCTCGCCGGGTGGGTCTCGGTGGCCGCCGAGGACCTCGGGATCGAGGTCCTCGTCTGGGACGGGCGGACGGTCATGCCGTCGCAGCGCTGACCCCGCGCAGTCGTTCACACGTTCGCAACACATGTGGCCCGACGCCGTAACACGAGCGTCCTAGCCTCGACACCAGCAGCGGACCTCCGCGTCGCAGACGAACCCGACCTCGCGACGCACGCTCTCCGCCATACGAGACCGAGCCCGCGTGCTCGCCGACGGTATGGAGGAACGGATGACCACAGCAGCGGTCCGGGTGGACGCGGTGCGCAAGGTGTACGGCAGCGGCCCGAACGCCATGGTGGCCCTCGACGACGTCGCCCTGTCGATCGAACCGGGCAAGTTCGTGTCGCTGATCGGTCCGAGCGGCTGCGGGAAGTCGACGCTGCTCCGGCTCGTCGCCGGCCTCGAGCCCGCCGACCGCGGTGACGTGCAGGTGCACGGCGTCACCCCGGCACAGGCGTGCGCGGCGAAGCTCATCGGCCTCGTGCCGCAGACGCCGGCGCTCCTGCCCTGGCTCACCGTGCTGCAGAACGTCACGCTCGCCGGACGGGTCAACCCCGGGGCCGGGCGTCGCCGCGCCGCGATCCAGGACCTCGAGGAACGCGGCGCGGACGGTGGCCCCGACATGCGACAGCTGCTCCGGATGGCCGGCCTCGGCGAGGCGCAGGACAAGCGGCCCGCGCAGCTCTCGGGCGGCATGCAGCAGCGTGCCGCGATCGTCCGGGCGTTCGGCCTGCGACCCGACGTGCTGCTCATGGACGAGCCGTTCTCGGCCCTCGACGAGTTCACCCGCGAGGCACTGCAGGACCAGCTGCTCGACCTCTGGGACGAGCTGCGCACCACCGTCCTCTTCGTCACGCACTCGGTGTCCGAGGCGGTCCGGATGTCGGACACCGTGGTCGTGATGGCACCGCGTCCCGGGCGGATCGTCGACGTCATCGACATCGACCTGCCCCGGCCGCGCAACCAGCGGCTCTTCGAGGAGCGGCGCTTCCACGAGTACGAGGACCTCGTCCGCACGCGCTTGCACAGCGCGTGGCGCGCGACGGACGCGGCCTGAGGGAGACGACACGATGACCACCACCAGCACGACCGCCACCGCCTCCGCCACGTCGACCACCGCCGAGTCCGAGGCCGCGACCACCCGCCGCCCGCTCCCCGGCTGGATCCGCCCGACGGTCTGGGCGCCCCTCGTCGTCATGCTCGCCGTCCTCGCCGTGCTGTGGCAGATCGGCGCAACGACGATGCCGTACCTGCTGCCACCGCTGCCCGCGGTGGGGGAGACCCTCGCCACGCAGCTGCCCTACTACCTGCAGAACGCCGGGATCACCCTTGTCGAGTCGCTCGTCGGCCTCGGCATCGGGTTCGTGGCCGCGTTCGTGCTCGCGGTGCTGACGAGCGAGCTGCCGATCGTCCGCCGCGCGGTGATGCCGATCGCGATCGTCCTGAACGTCACGCCGCTCGTCGCGATCGCCCCCGCCCTGGTGGTCGCGTTCGGGTTCGGCCCGCTGCCGAAGCTCGTGATCACGGCGCTCATCTGCTTCTTCCCGATCCTCATCAACACCGCCGCCGGACTCCGGTCCGTCCCGCAGCCCGTGCTGCAGGTGTACCGGACGATCGACGCCTCCCGGATCGAGATGCTCGTGCACCTGCGGATCCCGAACGCCCTGCCGTTCGTCTTCGCGGCGCTCCGCATCGTGTTCCCGCTCTCGATCATCGGCGCGGTCGTGGCGGAGCTGTCCGCGTCCGGGTCGACGGGCGGCCTCGGCACGGTGATCAGCACGGCGTCGTCGATGAACCAGCTCGCCGTGGTCTACGCCGCGATCGCGATCCTCGCGGTGATGGGCGTGGTCCTGCTCGGGCTCATCTCGCTCGTCGAGCGGCGCGTCCTGCGCTGGCACCGCACCGCGAACGACTGACCCGCGGCCGCCGACCGACGCACCGCCACCCGCCGCCCCGCGGCCGAGCAGCACCGCCCGCCGGCGCGAGCCTGCCCACGCGACGCCAGCCGCGCCTCCAGGCCGCCGCGCGGTGACCGACCCGACCTACTCGACCCGACCTACTCGACCCGACCCACTCGACCCGACCCACTCGACCCGCACCCATCCCGCACCGCCCCCGCCCTGCACCACCCATCCCTTCCCACAGGAGTGACCATGCAGCACCGCACCCGTCCCCGCCGAACCGGCCGGTCCCGCACCGCAGCCGCCCTCGCGACCCTCGCCACCACCGCGGCCGTGGCCCTCGCCCTCACCGGCTGCAGCACCGGCTCGAGCGCGGGCACCGGCTCGTCCGAGGGCAGCGCCATCTCCGCCGAACGGTGCAAGGAGAACAAGGCCGCCGGTCCGATCACCTACCTGTCCGGCTACCAGTACCAGTCGTCGGCATCGATCCTCGAGTACATCGCCGCGGACCAGCTCGGCTACTTCAAGGACCTCTGCCTCGACGTCACCCTGAAGCCCGGATCGGGCGACACCGCCCAGAACACCAAGCTCCTGGCGAGCGGTCAGGCGACGGTGTCGGCCGTCGCGGAGCAGGACCTCATCCAGGCCCGGGCGAACGGCATCGACATCACCGGGATCTCGTCGTACTCGAACGCGGGTCTCGACATCCTGATGACGAACAAGGACATCACGAAGCTGCCGCAGCTCGACGGCAAGGTCGTCGGCCACAAGGGCTTCGTGCCCGCGTCGGTCCGGGCGATGATGGAGAAGGCCGGCGTGAAGTGGGACTCCCTCACGCTCGTGAAGGAGGGCTACGACCCCTCGGTCCTGCCCCGCAAGCAGAACGGGCTCGAGGCCCTGACCGGCTTCGTGTCGAACGAGCCGAACCAGCTGAAGGCCGCCGGCGACGACGTCACGGTGTGGCAGCCCGTCGACTACGGCATCCCCTCGTCGATCGGCGCGATGGCCGTGAACCCCGCGTTCGCGAAGGCGCACCCGACCGCCGTCGAGGACGTCCTCCGCGCCGCCCTGCACGCGTACGACTTCTGCTCGTCGAGCACGGCGAAGACGAAGCAGTGCGTCGGGTACGCCGCGAAGCTCTCCGGCGCGACCTACGACGAGGCCCAGAACGCGAAGATCTGGACGACCGAGACGAAGGTCATCGCGGACAACCCGACGCCGGGTCAGCCGCTCGGCGGCATCGACCCGGAGAACGTCGGGAAGCTGCTCGACATGCTGCACCAGTACGACATCGTGAAGAGCTCGGTCACGAAGGACGACGCCGAGAGCTGGTTCACCAACGAGTACATCGACGCCATCACGAAGGACGGCAAGACCGTCTGGCCCGCGTCGTGAGCCCGGTGGGCTGCGCGTCCGCGCGGCCCACCGTCTCCTCCGATCCCCGCACAGCACCACTGCACCAGAAAGGCGGCGCACCATGCCCGCGAAGGAGTACGGGATCTTCCTCCCGATCGGCAACGGCGGGTGGATGCTCTCCACCACCGCACCCCACCCCGAGGCGACCTACGCCTGGAACAAGCGCGCAGCCCTGCACGCCGAAGCGATCGGCCTCGACTTCGTGATGTCGATGGCGAAGTGGCGCGGTTTCGGCGGGAGCACCGACCACTGGGGGCGGTCCCTGGAGTCGATGACGATGATGGCCGGGATCGCCGAGGCGACCGAGCGCGTGCAGATCTGGGCGACCATGCACGCGAACGTCCACAACCCGGCGGTCGCGGCGAAGATGTACACGACGCTGCAGGACCTCTCCGGAGGTCGAGCGGGCATGAACATCGTCAACGGGGCCTACGCGGCGGAGTTCGAGCAGTTCGGGATCTGGGACGCGGCCCTCAGCCACGCCGACCGCTACCGCATGACGGAGCTCTGGACCGAGGCGGTCACCCGTCTCTGGACCGAGGACAGCGTCACGATGCACACGCCCTACTTCGACCTCGACGCCTGCGAGTCCCGCCCCCACCCGGCCAGCAGGCCGACGATCATCAGCGCCGGCAAGTCCGAGGCGGCTCGGGCGTTCCAGGCGAAGTACGCCGACGGTGCGTTCCTCGCGGCGGACAGCCTCGACGAGATGCGCGACCTGTCGCGCGACGTCCACGACCGCGCCGCCGCCGAGGGGCGGCAGTGCCGGACCTACTCGATGCTCACCGTGGTGCAGGACGACACCGACGCCGCCGCCCAGCGGAAGGTGCGCGAGTGGGGCGCCGGCGTCGACCGGGAGGCACTCGCCTCGATGCGGGCGTCGTGGGGCGTCCCCGCCGAGCAGGCCCGTGCCTGGGCGGACGGCGCCGCGGGCGAGGACGCGTTCCAGACCGCGTACGTCGCCGGTTCCGCCGAGACCGTCACGGAGCACATCGAGTACATCGTCGACCGGGGCGAGCTCGACGGCCTCATGCTGATCTTCCCCGAGTACGACCAGGACATGGTGCGCTTCGGCGAGACCGTCCTGCCGGCACTCCGCCAGCACGACGCGGCGGTGCTCCGGTGACCGGCGCGACCGCGGGCGGCGACCCGCGACTCGCACGGTTGCTGGACGGGCCGTCGTCCGGTGCGTCCGGCCCGGCGGGCGGCCGAACGCCGGCGCTGGTCGTCGTCGACGTGCAGCGCGACTTCGGCGAGCCCGCGCGCATCGCCGGGTACGGGCTCGACGACCGTGCGTCCGCAGCGGTGGACGCCGCGATCGTGCGCATCGGCGCCCTCGTCGACGAGGCACGCGCCGCCGGCGTCCCCGTCGTCTGGGTCGAGCTCGGCAGCGACCCGTCCGCCCCGTGGCACAGCAGCACCTGGCTGCGCGGCGGGCCGCTCGACGGACCGATGCCGGAGGACGAGCCCTGCCGCATCGGCACCGCCGGAGCCGAGTGGTACCGCACGGCGCCGGCACCCGGCGAGACCCGCGTCGTCAAGCGCGGCTACAGCGGCTTCCTCGGCACGGACCTGGAGGCGCGACTCACCACCGCAGGGATCGGCTGGCTGACCGTCGTGGGACTCACGTCCGAGTGCTGCGTCTTCGCGACGGCGCAGGACGCGATGCAGCTCGGCTGGCCGGTCGTGGTGCCGTCGGACGCCACCGCCGCCTACGACGTCGACGTGCACGACGCCGCGCTCACGATGATCGAGCTCAACATCGGTGTCGTCACGGACGCTGCCGAGACCACCGAGCTGTGGCGGGCCTGGGCGGCATCGCCGGTGGGTGCCCCGTGAGCGGCATGCACATCGCCTACGACCTGTCCTTCACGCACACCGAGGGCCGCTGGGCCGCCCCGGGCAGCTGGGTCGGCCAGGACTTCCCCGACGTCCGCATGTACATGGAGGTGGCGCGGACCGCCGAGCGCGCCGGTGTCGACATGCTGTTCTTCGGCGACGGCTCCGGTGTCCCGAGCACCTGGCGCGGCAGCATCGACCCGGCGGTCGAGTGGGGGATCCAGTGGCCACGGCAGGACATGTCGCCCGTCATCGCCGCGATGTCGACGGTCACCGAGCACATCGGCTTCGGGCTCACCTACTCGTCGACCTTCACGCACCCGTTCTCCACCGCACGGCTGCTCAACTCGCTCGACCACGTCACCGGCGGCCGGATGGCGTTCAACGTCGTCGCCTCGTCGCGGGGTGCGGACGCCGCGAACTACGGGTCCGACCACCTGATCGACCACGACCTCCGGTACGAGCGGATGGAGGAGTTCATCGGCGTCTGCCGTGCGCTCTGGGACTCCGTCGCCCCGGACGCGATCGTACGCGACCGAGCGACCGGCCGGTTCGCCGACCCGTCCCGCGTGCACCCCATCGACCACGACGGCCGGTTCTTCAAGGTGCGGGGGCCGCTCGCCAGCGTCCCGAGCCCGCAGCGCCACCCCGTCGTCGTGCAGGCCGGCAACTCGCCGCGGGGCATCGCCGCGAGCGCGTCCTTCGCCGACCTGGTGTTCGGGTTCGGCGCGAGCGTCGCCGGGCAACTCCGGCACCGGAACGCCCTCGACGCCGCACTCGCGGACGCCGGACGGGACCCAGCCGCGGTCGGCATCCTCTGGGCGACCCAGGTGATCGTCGGCGCCACCCGCGCCGAAGCGGAGACCCGGCGCGACTCGCTCCTGTCGTTCTGGAACCGCGAGGCCGTCGGCACGTTCATCTCCCACAACGCCGGGTACGACTTCTCGACGCTGCCCGCTTCGTTCCGGCTCGGGGACCTGCGCGACGAGATCGTCGCCGCGCAGGCGAGCCCGGCCGGTCTCGTCGGCAGCCTCGTCGCCGAGTTCGGGGAAGACCACACCATGGATCGCGACGAGTTCTTCGAGCACGGCTGGCGGGCCGCGACGGGCCTCGACCACATGCTCGTCGGCGACGCCGCCGAGGTGGCCGACGCGCTCCAGCAGAACTTCGCCGCCATCGGTGGGCGGGGCGGGTACATGCTGTCCAGCCCGCTCGGGATGCCGTCCGGGTTCGCCGACCTCAGCGAACTGCTCGTGCCGGAGCTCCGCTGCCGAGGCGCCCTCTCGCCGCGGTACCCGGGGGCCACGCTCCGCGAGAACCTGGCGGTGTGAGGTGACCCCCGCCCGTCGGTGGCTCGCGCTCGGCGGGCTCTGCCTCGGCTTCTTCATGCTGCTGCTCGACAGCACGATCGTGTCGGTCGCCCTGCCCGACCTCGGCCGTGACCTCGGTGCCGACGCGTCGACGTCGGTGTGGGTGAA
Source organism: Curtobacterium sp. A7_M15 (assembly GCF_030705415.1). Classification (GTDB taxonomy): domain Bacteria; phylum Actinomycetota; class Actinomycetes; order Actinomycetales; family Microbacteriaceae; genus Curtobacterium. The sequence goes on from NZ_JAUZED010000026.1 coordinate 28,130, forward strand.
CAGCGCCTACCTCTTCGCGTTCGCGGTCCCGCTGCTCGTGGCCGGGCGGCTCGGGGACCGGTTCGGGCACCGCCGCGTGTACCTCGTCGGGCTCGCGGTCTTCACGATCGCCTCGGTCGGGTGCGCGGTGGCACCCGGGATCGGTGCCCTCGTCGCCTGGCGTGCGGTGCAGGGCCTCGGCGCCGCGCTCCTCACCCCGCAGTGCCTGACCGTGATCCGGTCGCTCTTCGACCCGCCGCGGCTCGCCGTCGCGCTCGCCGTCTGGAGCGCCGGCGGCGGGGCGGCGACGGTCGCCGGGCCGATCGTCGGCGGACTGCTCGTCGAGGCGTGGGGCTGGCCGTCGGTGTTCCTCGTGAACGTGCCCGTCGGGATCGTGACCGCGATCGCGGTCCTCCGCTTCGTCCCGGTATCCCGGCGCATCGCCGTGCCGCTGCCCCTGTTCGCCGTCGTCGGCGTGACCGTGGGGGTCCTCGGAGTGGTCGTCGGTGTGCAGGGCACGGACGCCGGGCTGCTCGCCGATCCGCTCGCCCGTGGCGGTGCGGTCCTGCTCGGCGCCGCGGTGGTCGCCGCCGTCCTGGTCCGGCAACGACGCGAGGGCGACCGCGCCCTCGTGCCGCTCGCCCTCTTCCGCGACCGCGGGTTCGTCACCGGCTCGTGGGGTGCCACGGCCGCGTCGTTCTGCGTCGGGTCCGCGCCGATCCCGCTCATGCTCGACCTGCAGCAGACCCGCGGGCTGAGTGCCGGAGCGGCGGCGCTCGTGCTCGTGCCGATGGGTGTCGCGTGCCTGGCGTCGGCGCCGATCGTCGGCCGCACGACCAACACCGCCGGCCCCCGGGCGACCGCGACGGTCGGCGCCGTCCTGCTCGTCGCGTCGGTGGCACTGACCGCGGTGCTCGTCGGTGTCGCGGCACCACTCTGGACGATCGCCGCGGCCTTCACCGGCTTCGGGATCGCGAACGCGTTCGTCTGGTCGCCGTTCTCCCTCGCCGCGGTCCTCGGAGCCGGACCGGCGACGGTCGGGGCGGCTTCGAGCGTGTTCAACACCGTGAAGCAGCTCGGCGCCGTGCTCGGCAGCACCGCCACCGCCGTGCTGCTCGCGACCGCGGGGGACGCGGTCGCCCTCGGTGCGCTCGCCCTCGTCGCCTGCGGTGCGGTGGTCGCGGCGCAGGCACTGTCCGGCCGTCCGGGCACCTCCGCCGTGCTGACGGGTGAGATCGTGCACGGTGCCGGGGTCGGACACGACCTGGGGTTCCCGACCGCGAACCTGCAGCCCGACAGCGGGTCCGACGCTCCCGTTCCCGGCGACGGGGTCTACGTCGGGTGGCTCGCTGCTCCCGTCGGTGCTCCGGCACGGCAGGCGCTCGTGTCAATCGGCAGCAACAGCACCTTCCCCGACCGACCCCGCACGGTCGAGGTCCACGTGCTCGACTTCGACGGCGACCTGTACGGCTCCGTCGTGGAGCTCACCGTCGGCCGGCGCATCCGGCGCCAGCGCAGGTTCCGTGGGCCGGACGCGCTCGTCGCCGCGATGCGGTCCGACGAGAGGCGGGCCCGCGCCGTGCTCGCTCGTTCCTGACCGTTCGTTCCCGACAGTCCGTTCCTGACCGCTCGTTCCCCGAGGAGGATCCATCGTGCACGACCGCTTCATCGAGGACCCGCGCGACATCCGCGAGGCCATCGCCGAGGTGCCCTCCGTCGTGGCCGCGATCGCCGCGTGCGTCGACGGGGTGCCCGTGGTCATGGTGGCGACGTCCTTCACGGTCGGTGTCTCCTACGACCCGCCGCTCGCCACGATCGCCGTGCAGCACTCGTCGACGACGTGGCCGGATCTCGCCGCGGCGCTGACGCTCGGCATCTCGGTGCTCGGCGACGGGCACGGGCCGCAGACGGCGCAGTTGGCGTCGCGGGATCGTACACGTCGTCTGCGCGGCATCGAGTACGCCACCGCGAGCTCCGGCGCGGTCTTCCTCGACGGTGCGCACTCGTGGTTCGAGTGCGCGGTCGAGGGCGTCCACCGTGCGGGCGACCACGACATCGTGGTGCTCCGCATCCTGCGAGTGGCTCGGGACGCGGCACGGGCGGCGCTCGTCTGGCACCGGCCGGCGCGTTCGAGGGAGACAGTCGAGCTGCAGTCGTAGCGAGGGGCGCCTCGTGCGCCCTCGTGTCACACGAACGGGGAGCAGAGGTCGAGTGTGCTCCTGCCCTCCGGAGATGGGGCGGATCGATGCGCCCGTATCTGTCGTGGCGCGTGGGGCGCCCGGAGGGGACGAGGCATGCGCACGACCCGAGGCCACCGCTCTGCCGCGGTGCTCGTGACCGCCGTCGTCCTCGCGCTCGTCGGGGCGCTCCTGCCGAGCAGCGCGCAGGCAGCACCGACGACCGGCAACGACGTGCTGCGCGGTGTGCGGTGTGCCGCCTACGGTCACTCGTTCAGACAGGTGCAACCTGGTTCTGATTCGGTGCCGAGCAGGATGTACCCGTCGATGGTCCGTGACAGCCTCGGCGCGGACCCGGAGCTCTGGTCGAACGAGACGATCAGTGGGGCGTCGACGGCGCAGATCCTCGCACGAGCGCGCTCGACGTGGAACCGCGGCGACTACGGCGTCGTCTCGTACCTCGGGAACCAGAACGACGTCGGCCGGCACGTTCCCGAGGCCACCTTCACGGCGAAGGTCCGGGCCTTCATCGACTGGGTGCGGGGGACCGGGCCGTTCCCACCCACGATCGTCGTCGTGCTCGACACGCCATCGACGTCGAAGGGCTACGCGTGGTACCCGTCACCGCCGACCGACGCTGACGTCGTCCGGTACAACCGGTCCCTGCGCAGCGTCGTCTCGGAGTACCCGAAGGACAGGTCGGTCGTCGTCGCCGATGCCTTCACCGGATGGGACAAGGCGACGATGATCGGCCCCGACGGGCAGCACCCGAACGACGTCGGACAGGCGCACATCACGGATGCGATCACCTCGGCACTGAGCGTCGTGCGACCGCGCGAGGGGCAGAACGTCCTCACGCCAGCACCGTCGGTCAGCTACGACTCGTTCAACCGGCCCGACATGATCACCGGGCTCGGCAAGGACCTGCACGGCCGGTCCTCCTCCACGGTCGGTGGGGTCAAGTACGGCATCTCGGGCGGCCGTGCCTACCGTGCCAGCAGCGGGAGCGTTCGTGAGTCCGCGGCCACCGTCGACACCAAGAAGCGTGCGGTCGACATCAGCCTCACCATGACCACGATCTCGTCGAAGGGTGCGGGGCCGGTGTGGCGACTGAGCAGCGCCAAGGACTACTTCGTGCTCGACGTGCACGGTTCGGGCACGGGCAACGCGAAGGTCTACAAGCGCGTCAACGGGCGGTTCGTCCAGATCGGCAAGGCACTGAGCCGCGAGGTCAAGCCCGGCTCGACCGTTCGGGTCAGGGCCGACGGCGCGAAGATCAAGACCTACGTCGACGGCCCCGCCGTGTACTCCAGCGTGGACAGTTTCAACGGCTCCGCCACCAGGGGCGGCATCTGGATCACCGACACCCGCGCGCGATTCGACGACCTCGTCGTCCGGTAGGGCCGTATCGGTTCTGGTGTGGAACTTCCTACCCTCTGTAGTGGGGGAGCGGTGGTGAGGGATGCTCCGTAGCGTGCTGTGTGGTCGCACAGTGCCGTCATGGGGGCGGGTTCGCTGGTGGTGACCTGTTGAGGGGTTCTGCGCGTGTTCGCGACGTCGCCGTTGTCTGTCCGTTCTCGTTGGGTGTTGCTGGCCGTCGTCACGCTGTCGGCGCTGCTCGGGTCGTTGTTGGCGGTCGTGTCACCGCCTGCTCCCGCGCAGGCGGTCGCGACGGGCACGGGCGGGCAGTTCGTGCCGTTGCCGACCAACGCCAGGATCTTCGACGGTGCAACGCCGGCGGGGTCGGCGACGACGGTGCCCGTGGCGGGTGTGAAGGGGATCCCCGCTGACGGTGTCGGTGCGATCAGCGTGTTGGCGACGGTCGCGGACGCGAACGGCACCGGGCAGCTGAAGGGTCGTGCGGACTCGAGCGACGGGCCGACGCTGCTGATGATCTACGGCAGCGGGGTGGCGGGGAACACCTCGAACACGTCACTGCTCGCAGTCGGGGACGACGGGTCGATCCGGATCGACACGACGACGGCGCAGTCGCGGGTGATCCTGGACGTCACCGGCTACTACACGTCCACGGCGAACGGGGTGGGTGCGGGCGGGTTCGTGCCGCTGTCGGGGACGCGGATCGCGAACACCGCGGACGGTACGAACGTCCGCCAGGGTGCGCTGTCGGGTGGGGACAGCATCACGTTCCAGGTCACCGGCAAGGGTGGCGTCCCCACGAACGCGGCCGCGGTCGCGGTCAGTGTCGTGGTGCAGAACACCGGTGGCGGTGCCGGGTGGGTGCGTCCCTCGCCGTCGGACGGACCGAAGAGCACGGGGTCGTTGAACTACCCGTCGACGAAGCTGACCACGGCGATGACTGCGCAGGTCGCTGTCGGCACCGACGGGAAGATCACGATCGACAACGCCCCTGACGGTGGCACCGTGCAGATCCAGGTGGACGTGCAGGGGTATTTCGTCCCCAGCAACCCCGGCGGCGGGTTCACGCCGGGTACGGGCCGGATCGTCGACACCCGCACCTCGTCCAGCGTCGGCGCGAACGCGTCGGTCGCAGTGCAGGTCGCCGGCGTCGCCGGGATCGGGACGGTCGAGGGTGGGCTGTCGGCGGTCGCGGTGACGGTCACGGCGATCCACTCGGGTACGACCGGTGGGTACGCGAAGGCGTGGGCGGATGGTTCCTCGGAGCCGACCGGGGCGGTCATCGGGTACGCGCCGACGTCGTCGATCCGGACCACGACGGCGATCCTGCCCGTGGGCTCGAACGGGAAGGTGCGGATCCAGAACGTCTCGTCCGGCACCACGGACTTCGTCCTCGACCTGCAGGGCGTCTACAACTGGCTGCCGGGCGGCCCGGTGTCGACGAACGTGACCGGGCAGCGGACCTCGGCGACGACGTTGCCGTTCCCGATCAGCGATCAGACCAACGCCAGCGTCGACGTCGGCACCGGGAACCTGCTGGTCACCACCAGCGCACTGACGCTGCCGGGTGTGACGCAGAGCACGACGATCGGTGCCGCCTGCAATTCGCGGTCGACGACGACGGCGAACAGCAACACGATGGAAGCGAACCGGTGGCAGTACGCCCTCGCCGGAGCGGGAGACCTGTCCGCGAACGCGGCTGGCGTGGTCTACACGGACGCGGTCGGGACGGCATGGCAGTTCAAGCCCACCGGTACGGCGGGTGCGTTCACGTCCCCGCCGGGACTGCAGATGACGTTGGCGCGGGTCGCGAACGCCGACACGCGGGAGTACACGCTGACGTCGTGGACGACGAACCAGGTCATCCACTTCACCCTCGGCGGCCAGCCGAAGAGCGTCAACGACCGCAACGGCAACCAGGTCAGCTTCAACGTCGCGGCGGACAAGTTCTCGCTCGGCACCCTGGTCTCCACCGCGGGCACCGATGGTGCGAAGACGGCAAAGGTGTCGTACGCGAACGGGACGACGACGTTCACGCAGACCTCCGGCTCCAGCAGCCGCAGTGTGTCGTGGGCGAAGAACAGCAACGGTGACATCACCACGTACACGGACGCCACGGGTGCGACGACCACGTTCGGGTACACGGGCGGGGACCTCACCTCGATCACCGCACCCACCGGCGGAGTGACCTCGTTCACCTACGACTCCACCAAGCGCGTCACGAAGGTCTCCCAGGCCAACACCACCGCCGGATCCCCGGGAACCGCGGTCACCCGCTTCGCGTACACGGACGGTGACACCACCCAGGTCGCCGACCCCCGCTCCGACCAGGCCCAGCCCGTCGCGACCGCGGACCACACCACGTACACACTCGACGCGAACGACCTCGTTACCGATGTGAAGGACGCCGCGGGCCGCGACCAGTCGCGCACCTACAAGTCCACCAACAACGGTGTGCTGAGCTCCACGATCGGATCCGGGACCGGCGCGTCGACGACGAACAACAAGTTCGACGGCAACAACGGGCAGTCGCTGACGCAGTCGCAGTCCGCCTCCGGCAGCACCGACACCGCGACGTACGGGACACAGGCGCCGACGGCATACCTGCCGGCTTCCACCACGGACAGCTCCGGCAACAAGACCACGTACGGGTACGACGGCCCCGGCAACCAGACCTCGACCGGCACCGGCAGCGGTCCGGACGCTGCCGAGGCGAAGCTCGAGTACAACAAGAAGGACGTCGACAAGTACGCGTGGGGTGCGGTGAAATCCGCAACCGCTCCCGGCAACACGGTCAAGACCACGTACGGCTACGACCAGTACAACCAGCTGTTCACCATCGACGCGCCGGCGAACACGGTCGGGCGGCAGAAGTACGCCTACGACGACTTCGGCCGCGTGAACAAGCACACGGACGGTGGTGGCGGTGTCACGTCGTACACGTACGACAATGACGACCGGCTGCTGACGACGACGTTCGCCGACAGCGCGCTGACGGTGACGAACACGTACGACGGCAACGGCAACCAGCTCACCCAGCAGTCCGCGACCGGGACGATCACGAGCACGTTCGACCAGCGCAACCGGCTCATCTCCACGGTGAACACCGCCGGTGGCGGAACCGTGTCCTACGGGTACGACCTCGCCGGGAACACGGTCCGCGTCACCGACCAGCATGGTGACGTCACGCACGACTACGACCCGTCGAACGTGCTCACCGCGACCACGTACCCGACCGATGCCGGCACGGCGAAGCAGATCTACCTCACCGATGACCACGGCCGCCGCACCGACACCTGGCTCGGCGCCTCCAGCGCCGCAACGCCCGGTGTCAAGCCGGCGTCGTGGCAGGGCCACCAGCACATCGACTACGACTCCTCCGGCAAGGTCACCCGCGTCCGCGCCTGGACCGGCGACAACGACGCCACCCCGGTCGTGAACACCCTCTACTGCTACATCGCCGGCGCCGCGACCAGCGGCGACTGCGCTGCGGACAAGGCGAACGACCGCGACAAGCTGCAGTGGTCCCGCAACGACCTGCCCGGCGGCGGGCAGAAGACGACGTCGTACACGTACGACTCCAACGGCCGCCTCACCAAGGCCGCGCAGGCCGGCGGCGCGACGAACACGACGTGGGCATACACGTACGATGCGGCCGGGAACCGGCTCACCGCGAAGCAGACCGGTGACGCGACGAGCTCGCAGACGTTGACGTACAACGCGGTCGGGCAGATCACCTCGGCTGGGTACGCGTACGACGGGGTCGGGAACCTGGTTGCAGCACCGGGTGAGACGTTCACCTACAACGATGCGCAGCAGCTGACGGCGTCGACGAAGAACGGTGTCACGACCCGGTACGAGTACGCCGGCGCGGACATGAACAAGCTCCTCACGCAGTCCACGGACGGGGGAGCGGAGTACGACTACACGTATGGCACCACCGATCAGCATGGCGTCCCCGTGATCACCAGCCGCACCGTCGCCGGCACTGGCACGGCGTCGGTGATCAGCGACCCGACGACCGGGCAGCCGATGGACCTGCAGACCACCGATGGCGTGACGAGCATGTGGGTCATCGACGGGATCGGGAACCCGGCAGCAGCGATCGCCGACACTGGCAACACCGCGTACACCGTCTCCTACGACCCTTACGGTGCGGAGGCCGTCAACGGCGGCTCAAGCGCACAGTGGCTGCAGAACCCGTACGGATTCAAGGCCGGGCTCCGCTCGTCCAGCACCGACAACGGACTCACCAAGTTCGGATACCGATGGCAGACAACCGCTACCGGCGGGTGGATCGAACGCGACACCCTCGACGCACCCCTCAGCCCCACCAACGCCAACCGGTATGCGTACGCTGGGAATGAGCCGACCAACTTGTACGACGCAACAGGGCGTGCTGGGATTCCCCTTTCCAACTGCCAGACACAGGCCATCAATGTGGTTGCCGGAGGCCTCGCGACTACGGCGACGGCGATCGGGACGGTTGCGGCCACTGCATCCGGCGTCGGAATTCCGGTCAGTGCTGGCGGCGCAATTGCCACCGGGGCGGCAGCAACTGCGACCTGGACCGGATACAATACTTTCCTTAATGAATGTCTGGACTGACGCGTGAATAAGTACACTGTTGCAATTCTTTGGTTCAGTGTCGCTGTACTCTTGGCCTGGGGGGTGTTCGGGATTGTTGCGAATATCGTATGGACGGCCGTCGTTGGATGTGGCTGTGCAGTTGTGATGACTGTCATTGCCATAGCGACCATGCGGTCTTTCGGGAACAAAAGTCGTTAGGCGGCTTGGTTCGCAACTGGTACGAGCGGCCGGGAACCGGCTCACGGCGAAGCAGACCGGTGACGCTACGAGCTCGCAGACGTTGACGTACAACGCGGTCGGGCAGATCACCTCGGCTGGGTACGCGTACGACGGGGTCGGGAACCTGGTTGCAGCACCGGGTGAGACGTTCACCTACAACGATGCGCAGCAGCTGACGGCGTCGACGAAGAACGGTGTCACGACCCGGTACGAGTACGCCGGCGCGGACATGAACAAGCTCCTCACGCAGTCCACGGACGGGGGAGCGGAGTACGACTACACGTATGGCACCACCGATCAGCATGGCGTCCCCGTGATCACCAGCCGCACCGTCGCCGGCACTGGCACGGCGTCGGTGATCAGCGACCCGACGACCGGGCAGCCGATGGACCTGCAGACCACCGATGGCGTGACGAGCATGTGGGTCATCGACGGGATCGGGAACCCGGCAGCAGCGATCGCCGACACTGGCAACACCGCGTACACCGTCTCCTACGACCCTTACGGTGCGGAGGCCGTCAACGGCGGCTCAAGCGCACAGTGGCTGCAGAACCCGTACGGATTCAAGGCCGGGCTCCGCTCGTCCAGCACCGACAACGGACTCACCAAGTTCGGATACCGATGGCAGACAACCGCTACCGGCGGGTGGATCGAACGCGACACCCTCGACGCACCCCTCAGCCCCACCAACGCCAACCG
>NZ_JAUZED010000027.1 GCF_030705415.1 Curtobacterium sp. A7_M15
GGTCGCCGCCGTCGGGTGCCGCCGTCGGGTGCCGCCGCCGCCGGTCGCCGCCGTCGGGTGCCGCCGTCGGTCGAGGCGGAACGACAAGGTCGATGTCGTACGACGTCGAGGATGTCGTTCTGGGTCCGCTGAGTGCTGTCGCCAGGCTGGGCGCCGTCGTCCGGTCGGGCACCGCTGCCGGTCGGGGCGCGGTCGTCGTCGGACCGGACCGGGCGTCGTCGTCAGACCGGGCGTCGCCGATTGTCGAGGCGGAACGACAAGTTCGATGTCGTACGACGTCGGGAATGTCGTTCCGGGTCGGTCGGGCGCCGCAGTCGGGCACCGCAGTCGGGCGCCGCAGCCACGCGCCGCAGCCGGTCGGGCGCCGCAGGCCGCCGCGCGGGCTCAGACGCTCTCGTGCCGCGGGATCTCGAGCCAGACGACGACCGAGTCGTCCTCGTCCCCGTCCTCGTCGTCCAGGCCAGCCCCGAGCGCCGCCGACTCACTCGCCGCCAGGTCGAGCCGCAGCCCCACGACGGTCACGGCGGACTCGGACCCCTCGGGGACCGTGCGGATGATCACGTTGTCGGCGTCCCGCGCCTGGTGCAGGGCCTCGGCGATGCGAGCGTGCACGCGGCGCAGGTCGTCGATCTCGAGGTCGTCGAGTCCGCCGTCGTCGTGCAGCTGCACCGTGGCGCCACGACGGCGGAGGCGCATGACCTCGTCGCGGACGTCGTCCGACAGCAGCGAGCGGCCGCGGATCTCGTCGCGGATGGCCTGCTCGAGGTGCAGGCACTCGGCTCGCTCGGCCTCGTCGAGGTCTCCACCGGTCTCGATGATCCGCTGCAGCATCGGCAGTGCCATCCGGGTGGTCTGGCTGAGCCGGAACTGTCGCTCGAAGACGTGGGCGTCCTGTGCCGCCTGCCAGTCGGCGGTCTCCTGCTCGGCGCGCACGAAGTCGCGGGTGACGCGGGTGGCACGACTCATCGCGGCGGTGAGGCCGGTGGCGATCACCACCCACACCACGCTGCCGAGCACACCGAGCGACCCGAGCGCCCCGAGTCCGGCCCACGCGACGGCGTGCACGGCGAGGAACCCGACCCCGACCCAGGCGAACGCGACACGTGCGCGCACGACGAGGACGACCATCAGCGTGCCGACCGCCGCGATCCACCACGTGCCGTTCCCCGGGCCGGCGGTCAGGTCGACCGTGGGCGAGGCGACGACGGGGAGCACCACGGCCGTCGCGAGCGCGAAGCACGTCGCCCAGACCGGGAGCGGCCGACCGGGCACGAACACCGCGACGCCGGTCGCCGCAGCGTAGAGGACCATGCACGCGACGACCGGCCCGACCTGGGTCGCGCCGGGGAGCGTCGTCGCCGCGAGGACGAGGTGGTAGACGGAGAAGAGCGTGGCGAGTCCGATCGCGACGCCAGCGGGCAGCGAGGCCTTCACAGCTGCTCCCCCGGTGCCGGCGCCCAGTCGAGGAGCACACGGGTACCCGCTCCCGGCGCGGTGACGATCTCGGCGGTGCCACCGGCCGCGACGACCCGCTCCACGATCGACCGACGGACGCCGAGCCGCTCGGCGGGGATCCCCGCGATGTCGAACCCGGCGCCGCGGTCACCGACCTCGACGTGGACGCCGGCGCCGCGCTGCTCGACGACGATCCACCGGTCGACGTCGGCCGGACCGGCGTGCTGCACGCTGTTGACCGCTGCCTGGACCGCCGCCGAGGCGACGGTTTCCGCGACGATCGCCGGCAGCCGGATCGATCCGACGTGTCCTCGGTCGATCCGCACCGGTGCCGCGAGCGCACCGACGGCGTCGGCGATCCGGTTCCGCAGGTCGACGAGGGAGACCGGGGGCGCGTCCCCGGGACCGTCGGCAGCTGCTGCCTCGAGGTGGTCGATGGCGTTCCGCGCCATGCGCGCGGCGAGCATCTCGGCGTCGTGGGTGTCGGCCCGCGCGGCGGAGAGGAGTGTCGTGAGCACGCTGTCGTGGACGATCGCGTCGACCTGCACCCGCTCGACCTCGGTGGCGTGCTCCCGGATGGCATGAGAGTAGCGCCGGACGGCCGTGGCCTGGGCGGCGTCGACGGCGGCCGCCGCACGGCGGAGGACGATCACGATGATGAGGGCGGCCCCGCTGAGGATCGCCGTGTAGATGCCGTTGAGCAGCGCTCCGACGCCCGCGTCGCCGCCCAGCGGGGTGAAGCGGATGGCCACGTAGACGGCCGGCACGAGGGCGGTGTAGACGGAGGCGCGCCACGGGGCGAACCCCATCGCGGCCGCGGTCGACCCGACGGTGCAGAGCCACCAGGGCCACGGTGCCTGGTCGGACGGGATCGGCTCCTGCACGGTCAGCGGCCAGGTGACGAGTGCGACGAGGAACACCAGGGCGCACACGATCTGCGCGATCTGCGCGAGGCGTCTCGCGAAGACGGACGCGGCGACGAAGAGGAACGACGCCGCGAGTGCGCACGCGACGACGGGTCCCCACACCGGATCGAGGTACGGCAGCTGCGACAGCACGGCGGGCACGGTCGTCGCACCGAACCCGAGCGCGGCGACGGCGAGGAGGATCGCGAACGCGCGCTCGACGGACGCCTGGGTGATGGACGCGCGGACGCTCCGTGCGGGGTCGGCCCCGAACGGCGCCGGTTCGAGCCGTCCGGCTGCGTTCCGCATCGCCGACGAACCGGCACCCGACAAGGCGCCAGCACCGGCTCCGGCACCGGCACCGGCACCGGGTGCAGCGTCCGCCGCCGCCATGCTGCTCAGCGGCCGTCGCCGTCGGGATCGATGCCCGAGTCGAGCCCCGGCAGGATGCCGTCCTCGACCGCACGGCGGAGGAGGTCGACCTTCGTCGGTGCCGGTCGACCGACCTCGACGTACTTCACACGGATGCGGTCGAGGTACTCGCGGGCGGTGGAGTACCCGATGCCGAGCGGCTGCGCGGCGAGCTTGAGCGGCAGACCCGATGCGTAGAGGTGCAGGATCTCGCGCTCCCGGCGTCCGAGCTGCGCCTTCGCGAAGTCCCGGTCGGCGTCGATCGCGCTGGCCCACTCGAGGTTGTTCAGCACGTCCCCGCGGGCGACGGTGGCGACGGCGGCCATGACGGTCTTCGTCGCCGAGGACTTCGGGATGACGCCGGCCGCCCCTGCGGCCAGTGCCTCGCGGACGTTCGCGACGCGGTCGGCGATGGAGTGCACGAGCACGGCGGAACCGGTGCCCTGCACGCCCTTCACGTTCGCGGTCACGGTCGAGCCGTCACCGAGGGACAGGTCGAGGACGACGACGTCGACCTCACGCCCACCGAGGTTCTCGATGTACTCGGGCACGCTGGCGGCGGTGAGCACCACCTCGAACCCCTCGTTCTGGCAGGCTGCCTGGATCCCGAGCCGCACGGACTCGTGGTCGTCGACGATCGCGACACGGACCGGCTTGGTCGCCAGTCCGGTCGTTCCGGATGTGGTCGTGTCTGTTGCCACGGTGGCCTCTCTGGTCGATGCGCTCCCCGGCCCCTGAAACCGGTTCACCATCAAGCACCCAGGATACCCAGGTCGGACTCAGGCAGCGGCGCGACGCGATCGTGTCCCGTCAGCCGACCCGCGATCGACGGTCAGGCGACGGGCACCAGGCGCGCCACGGCCTCGAGGTGGTGGGTGTGCGGGAAGAGGTCGAAGGCCCGCAGTGCCTCCAGGCGGTAGCCGAGGTCCGCGAACGTCGCGACGTCGCGTGCCAACGCGACCGGGTCGCAGGCCACGTAGACGACCTGGGCCGGCTGGAGGGCGGCGATCTGCATGACGACCTCGCGCCCGGCACCCGAGCGCGGCGGGTCGAGCACGATCGTGCCGGCGCGGTGGCGCTGCCGCTCGCCGGCGGACAGGGTCGAGTTGGTGCGCTGCAGCCAGCGGTCGACGCGACCGGTCTCGGCGCGGGCGCCGATCCACTCGGACAGGTTCTCCTGCGCGTGCTCGGTGGCCCGCTCCGAGCTCTCGACGCTGGTGAGCTTGGCGCGTGGACCGACGAGGTCACCGAGCGCCGCCCCGAGCAGGCCGACACCGCCGTAGAGGTCGAGGTGCTGTCCGTCGGGATCGAGGCGGTCGCGGTCGACGAGGTCCTGCACGGCGGCGGTCAGCACGGCCGGAGCCGCCCGGTGGACCTGCCAGAAGCCGTTGTCGTCCACCGAGAACGAGCGCTCGCCCACGACCTCGGTCACCACGGTCGGCTTCTGCTCGTCGATCACGAGTCGAGCGCCCTCGGAGCCGCTCGGCGCGAGGACGTCGAGCACGGAGGCTCCGGGCATCGCCCCGCGACCGAGCGGAGCGCCGTCCTGCACGACCCGGCTCGCGAGCGGGAGCGACGTCACCGGCACGACGGTGTGCGACCGGGCGGCGAACGGGCCGGCCGTGCCGTCCTCGTCGACGTGCAGGCGGACGCGGGTGCGCCAGCCGGTGCCGTTCGCCTCGTCGTCACCGGGGGCCGCCTCGACCACGACGTCGTGGCCGAGCACGTCGGCGAGGTCCGTGCGGGCGAACCGGGCGAACGAGTCGACGAGGACGTCGTGCTTCAGCGTGCGCTGGTGGCCGAGTGCGATGTGTCCGAACTCGGCGCCACCGGCACGGACCGCGGGGTCCCGGTCGAGTGCGGCCCCGGGCCAGACGTGGTCGACGCGGTGCTCGCTGGGCGTCTGGACCGACACGGTGTCGGCGCGCCAGAACGACTTCTTCCGGTCCTCGGTCACGCGGGCGGTCACCCGTTCGCCGGGGATCGCGTCCGACACGAACACCACCCGCCCCTCGTGCCGTGCCACGGAGATGCCGCCGTGGGCGATCCCGGTGACGTCGAGGTCGAGCAGCGTTCCGACGGATTCACCCATGGTTCGATGTTCCCATGCGTCTGTACCTCGCGAGTACCTCCCCCGCCCGCCGCGCCCTGCTCGCCCAGACCGGGATCGAGCCGGTGCTCGTCGCGCCGGGGGTCGACGAGGACGCCGCCGTCGACTCGGCCGCCGCCTCGCTCGGCCGGGACCTGACCGGTCCCGAGCTCGTGGCGATGCTCGCGGTCGCCAAGGCGGACGCGGTCGCCGACGGCCTGGTCGCCGGCGAGACGGTCGACGGCTTCGTCTTCGGCGGGGACTCGGCGTTCGAGGTCGACGGCGTCCTGTACGGCAAGCCGCACGACCCGGAGGTCGCGCGGGAGCGGTGGCGCCAGATGCTCGCCGCAGGCGGCGGCACGCTCTGGAGCGGGCACTGCGTCGTGGACCGGCGCCGCGCCCTGGACGCACCCGTCCCGGGTCCTGGAGGCGCGGGTCGGGCCGACACCGTGCCTCCCGTCCGGACCGTGGACGCGTCGGGCGGTGGGCCGCTGGGCGCTGCTGCCTTCGTCGCGGGCGTCGCGCCCGGCGGGTCCGCGATGGTCGCCGACGGCGACCACGTGGTGGCGGTCGACAGCGCCGTGCTCACCTTCGCCGACGACATGTCGCCCGCGGAGATCGACGCCTACGTGGCCACCGGCGAACCGCTCGAGGTCGCCGGGGCGTTCACGATCGACGGTCGGGCCGCCGCGTACATCACCCGGATCGACGGCGCACCGTCCGCCGTGGTCGGGCTCTCGCTCCCGGTCCTGCGCTCGATGCTGCTGCGTGGGTTCGGCATCGCGTGGCACGATCTCTGGGCACTGTAGACATCCACACTTCTTCGCGCCGGTTCTTTGTGGGTGCCAGTCAATTCGCGCTCCTGCCGCACGAATACGCTGACTTACCATGCCCCGTATCAGCAAGGTCCTCATCGCGAACCGCGGCGAGATCGCCGTCCGCATCATCCGCGCGGCCCGCGACGCAGGCAAGGCATCGGTCGCGGTCTACGCCGACCAGGACCGTGACGCCCTCCACGCCCGCCTCGCCGACGAGGCCTACGCGCTGAACGGCACCACGAGCGCCGACACCTACCTCCTCATCGACAAGATCATCTCGGTCGCCCGCCGATCCGGCGCCGACGCCGTGCACCCGGGCTACGGCTTCCTGGCCGAGAACGCGGACTTCGCGCGCGCCGTCATCGACGCCGGGCTGACCTGGATCGGGCCGTCACCCGAGTCGATCGAGCAGCTCGGCGACAAGGTCTCCGCGCGCCACGTCGCCGAGAAGGTCGGGGCGCCGCTCGCCCCCGGCACCATCGAGCCCGTCAAGGATGCCGCCGAGGTCATCGCGTTCGCCGACGAGGTCGGTCTGCCCGTCGCCATCAAGGCGGCCTTCGGTGGCGGTGGGCGCGGCCTGAAGGTCGCCCGGACGCGCGACGAGGTCGCGTCGCAGTTCGAGTCGGCGACCCGTGAAGCCATCGCGGCCTTCGGTCGCGGCGAGTGCTTCGTCGAGAAGTACCTCGACAAGCCGCGCCACGTCGAGACCCAGTGCCTCGCCGACGAGCACGGCAACGTCGTCATCGTCTCGACGCGCGACTGCTCGCTGCAGCGCCGCCACCAGAAGCTCGTGGAAGAGGCGCCGGCGCCGTACCTGACGGACTCCCAGAAGGAGCGCCTGTACGAGTCGTCGAAGGCGATCCTGCGCGAGGTCGGCTACGTCGGTGCCGGCACGTGCGAGTTCCTCATCGGTGCCGACGGGACCGTCTCGTTCCTCGAGGTGAACACGCGTCTGCAGGTGGAGCACTGCGTCTCGGAAGAGGTCACGGGAATCGACCTCGTGCGCGAGCAGTTCCGCATCGCCGAGGGCGGCGTGCTCGACTACGACGACCCGGAGCCGCGCGGCCACTCGTTCGAGTTCCGCATCAACGGCGAGGACGCCGGCCGCAACTTCTTCCCCGCGCCCGGCCCCGTGCACGCGTTCCACGCGCCGTCCGGGCCCGGTGTCCGCGTCGACTCGGGTGTCGTCTCCGGCGACGTCGTCTCCGGTTCGTTCGACTCGATGCTCGCGAAGCTCGTCGTCACCGGCGCCACGCGGGCCGAGGCGCTCGAGCGGTCCCGGCGAGCCCTGGCCGAGTTCGAGGTGACCGGCCTGCCGACCGTGCTGCCGTTCCACCGCGCCGTCGTGTCGGACCCGGCGTTCGCCACGGACGACGAGACGCCCTTCTCCGTCTACACGCAGTGGATCGAGACGGACTTCGTGAACGACATCCCGGCGTGGAGCGGCTCCCCCGAGGAGCTCCCCGCGCCGGCCGCCCGCGAGAGCGTCGTCGTCGAGGTACAGGGCAAGCGCATCGAGGTCACCATGCCCTCGATCGTCGGCGGCGGCGCTGCCGGTGCTGCGGGTCGTCGTCCGGCCGGCCCGTCCGCTCCGCCGAAGCGTCGCTCGTCCGGTGTCCGCGGCGGCATGGTGTCCTCCGGCTCCGTGACGTCCCCGATGCAGGCGACCGTGGTGAAGCTCGCGGTCGCCGAGGGTGACACCGTGGTGAAGGGCGACCTGCTCGTCGTGCTCGAGGCCATGAAGATGGAGCAGCCCGTCGCTGCCCCGCGTGACGGCGTCGTCACGGGGCTGAACGCCCCCGTCGGCCAGACGATCTCGTCCGGCCACGTGCTGCTCGAACTCGCGTAGGTAGGGCGGCGCGCGGGCGCTTCGCGCGCGCGCCCGCTCGCGCGCGCTCGCTCGCTTCGCTCGCACGGTGCCGCAGGCTCGCGCCCCGCTGTGGTCATCGCGCCCCGACTCTTCGGGGCGCGATGACCGTCAGAGGGCGCGGCTCGCGGCGTGACGCCAGGCGGTGCCCCAGTTCGGGCCGAGCGGCACCCCGGCGTCGTGCAGGATCCGCGGAAGCTGTCCCGCGGGCATCGCGTCCGACCACATCACCCGTGCGAGACCGTTGACCTCTCGTCTCCGGCGGAGGCGGTCCTCGCGTCGCTTCTCGTCGACGAGCGCGTCGTGCGCCGTGCGACCTCCGCGGGGATCGGCGTACTTCACGCGGCCGTCGAACTCGACGATAACGCCGCAGTCCTCGAACCAGAGGTCGACTCGGTCGCAGAGCGGACCGTCGTACCGGAACTCGTGCTGCGGGGTCGGGTCGGGGGCGCCGAGTACGTGGGCGCCCCACCGCGTGATGCTCTCCCCCGGTGACTCGGCGAGCGCATCCGCGTGCTCGACCAGTTCACGCGCACGTCGGTGCCCCCGAGCGTCGCGACGACCGAGCGCGTCGAGGATCGCCGCTCGCGGTACCCCGCGCCGCAGGACCGCATCGAGGACGACGATGGCACGCCACGGGTGCTCGGTGAGGGCGATGTCGACTGCTGTCTCGGCCACCGTGGTGACCGGGACGCCGTCGACCTCGGTGGTGACCGGTCGTCGGCCGGCGCTGCCGATGCGGCGGATGCTGCGCTTGACCTGGCCGCGGTCGCGAGTCGGATCGGTCACCGTGACGCGCTCGCCGTACTCCCCGATCCACGGGAGCCCGTGCACGGCGACCGCCGAGCGGTGTGACACCACGACCTGACCCGGACTCGTCGTGCTCGAGAAGACGCTCCGCACCAGCAGACGATGCCGGTCGCGACCGCTCATCGAGGCCCAGTCCCCCGACTCGACGGAATTGCCGCGGCGGATCCGGACGAGTTCCCCTGCGCCGGCGGCACGGCGGATCGCCGAGGCGCGTCCGGGCTCGTGGGCGAGGCCGACGGTGGAGATGAGTTCGTATCCCATGGCCCGATGATCGCGCCGCTCGTCCGCTCGATGGCGACGCGGACGGGATCTGTGGACGGTCGAGCTGCACCGCGCCCCGCTGTGGTCATCGCGCCCCGGAGAGTCGGGGCGCGACGACCGTGGCGGGGCGCGGAACGAACAAGCAGCGGGGCGCGGAACGAACAAGCAGCGGGGCGCGGAACGGCCGCCCCGCCGCAGCGGCCTCGGGCCCTACGACACCAGGGGACGGACGTCGGCGGCGAGGGCGTCGACCAGCGACTGCGCCTCGGCAGGGGTCTCGGCGACGGTGTCGATGTAGACCTTCACCTTCGGCTCCGTGCCGCTCGGGCGGACGATCACGCGAGCGTCGCCCGTCAGGTCGTAGCGCAGGATGTCCGACGGCGGGAAGCCCTCGACACCGCCTGCGTAGTCCGTGACGGACAGCACCGCCAGCCCGCCGAGCGTCGTCGGCGGAGTCGAGCGCAGGGACGCCATGATCGAACCGATGCGCGAGAGGTCGTCCACGCGGGTCGCCACCTGCCCGGATGCGAACGCGCCGAACTCCGCCGCGAAGGCGTCGAGCTGCCCCGCGATCGACGAGCCCGCAGCGGCCAGGTCCGAGGCGAGCGACAGCAGCGACAGCGCCGCCGAGATGCCGTCCTTGTCGCGCACGACCTCGGGGTCGACCAGGTAGCCGAGCGCCTCCTCGTAGCCGAAGAGCAACCCGGGGACACGCGAGACCCACTTGAAGCCGGTCAGGGTGTCGCGGTACTCCAGCCCGTGGCGCGCGGCGACCCGTGCGAGCGCGGGCGAGGACACGATCGACGCCGCGAGCGTCCCCGGCACGCCGTCGGCGGAGGCCCGCGCGGCAGCACGCCACCCCAGGAGCCAGCCGACCTCGTTGCCCGAGAGCCTGCGGAAGGAGCCGTCACCGTCCGGCACGGCGAGCGCCAGCCGATCGGCGTCCGGGTCGTTCGCGATCACGAGGTCGGCGCCGACCGCGACGCCACGGGCGATCGACAGGTCCATCGCCCCCGGTTCCTCGGGGTTCGGGAAGGACACCGTCGGGAACGCACCGTCAGGCTCGATCTGTTCGGGCACCGTCTCCGGCACGGCGAACCCGGCGGCGTGGAACACCGCGCGGGCGGTCTCCCACCCGACGCCGTGCATGGCTGTGTAGACGACCTTCGGCTGAGCGTCCGGAGCGAGCGCGGGACGCGGCACCGTCCCCGCGGTGGCAGCCACGTAGGCGTCCACCAGCGCGGAGGTGGCGACCGTGTAGTCCGTGGCACGGGGCAGGTCGACGATCGATCGGGCAGCCACGGTGTCGATCGCCGCGGCGATCTCGGCGTCGACGGGCGGCACGATCTGCGACCCCTCGTCGTCCTCACCGAGGTAGACCTTGTAGCCGTTGTCCCGCGGCGGGTTGTGGCTCGCGGTCACCATCACGCCGGCACCGACGTCGAGGTGCCGCACGGCGAACGCCAGCACGGGTGTGGGGAGCGCCGACGGCAGCAGGGTGACCTCGAGTCCGAGTCCACGCATGACCTCGGCGGAGTCACGGGCGAAGACGTCCGAGTTCACACGGCCGTCGTACCCGATGACGACGCTGCGCCGACGACCGGTGTCGATGAGGAACCGTGCGAGGCCGGCGGCGGCCTGGGACACCACGACCCGGTTCATCCGGAGCGGGCCGTACCCGAGTTCGGCGCGGAGACCGGCGGTCCCGAACGCCAGGCGCCCGGCGAACCGCGCGGCGAGGTCCTGGACGGCGGGACCGTCGCCCGTCGCAGCCGCTTCGATCGCCGCATCGAGCGAGGAACGGGTCACGGGGTCGGGGTCCTGCGCGCGCCAGGCGCGAGCAGCGGCGAGCACCCCGTCGACGTCGAACTTCACAGCGCCGCCACCACGCGGGCGAGCAGGTCGGCGATGACCGGCTCGGCATCGCGTCCGGCCTCGAGCACCTCGGCGTGGGACAGCGGCGTCTTCTGGATGCCGGCCGCGAGGTTCGTGATGAGCGAGAACCCGAGGACCTCCATGCCGGCCTGTCGGGCGGCGATGGCCTCGAGCGCGGTGGACATGCCGACGATGTGCCCGCCGATGGTCTTCGCCATCTGCACCTCGGCCGGGGTCTCGTAGTGCGGGCCGCGGAACTGGGTGTAGACGCCCTCGTCCAGGGAGGGGTCCACCCCGCGGGCGACCGCACGCAGGCGCGACGAGTACAGGTCGGTGAGGTCGACGAACGTGGCACCCTCGAGCGGGCTGTCCGCGGTGAGGTTGATGTGGTCGCTGATGAGGACGGGCGTGCCGGGCGTCCAGTGCTCCTTGATGCCGCCGGCGCCGTTCGTCAGCACCATGACCGAGGCGCCGGTCGCCGCCGCGGTCCGGACGCTGTGCACGACCCGCCGGACGCCGTGGCCCTCGTAGTAGTGTGTGCGGGCACCGATGACGAGCGCGTGCCGACCGTCGGCGAGACGGATCGAGCGGACCGTACCGGAGTGTCCGGGGACGGCCGAGGCGCTGAAGCCGGGGACCTCGGACGCGGGGATCTCGGACACGGTCTCGCCGATGAGGTCCGCGGCCTTCCCCCACCCCGACCCGAGGGTCAGGGCGATGTCGTGGCGCTCGATGCCGGACTTCGAGGCGATGACCTCGGCGGCGTCACGCGCGACCTCGAACGGGTCGGCGGTGGGGTCGTTCAGCGGGTTCTCCGTGCTCATGCCCCAACTCTAGAGGCCGGAGAACCGGCGTCAGTGTTCCCCGAGCGCCCGGTCCACGGCCGCGGTGATCTCGGCCTGGTCGAAGTGGTTCCGGATCACGATGACCTCGGCGTAGGTGGACCCGATCGCCTCGACGAACTCCGCGCTCGTGAGGATCACGTTCGCGTCGTCGGACACCCGCTGCACGGACGCGACGTCGGCCGCCACGACCGACGCGCTCAGCCCGAGCGCCGCGAGTGCCTTCTCGGCGTTCACCTTCAGGATCGCGCTCGCGCCGATGCCCGCACCGCAGATGGTGACGATCTTCACGCCGTGACCCCCATGATGGCTCGGACCTCGTCGGGGGTGCTGGCGTCGGCGATCCGGCCCGTCATTGAGGCGTCGTTGAAGAGGTTCGCGATCTCCCCGATCGACTCGAGGTGCGTCCCGACCCCCGCGACCGCGAGCCCGAGCACCACGCGGACCGGGTCGTTGTGCGGGTGCCCGAACGACACCGGTTCGCCGAGCGTCACGACGGACAGCCCGTCACGCAGCACGGCGGGACCCGGCCGGGCGTGCGCGAACGCCAGCCCCGGTGAGATGACGATGTACGGCCCGTGTTCCTCGACCAGACCGATCATGGCGTCGGTGTAGGGGGCGGTGGCCGCACCCGAGGACACGAGCGCGCCGCCGGCGAGCCGGAGCGCGTCGCGCCACGAGGACGCGGTCGCCCCGAGCACGACGGCGGAGTCCGGCAGCGGCGGCAGTGGCATGCGTCAGGCCTCCTGGTGGCCGGCCGTGATGGTGGCGATGATCTCTTCGCGGTCCTCGAGCGGCAGGAACGACCCGAGCGCAGCGTTGATCTGGAACGCCGCGAGGTCGTCGAGGTCGTAGCCGAACGTGCCCGCGAGCAACGCGAGTTCCTTCGAGAGCGAGGTGTCGCTCATCAGGCGGTTGTCGGTGTTCACCGTGACCCGGAAGCCGAGCTGGTAGAGCACGTCGAAGGGGTGGTCGGCGAGGTCGTCCCCCCACGCGGCGACCGCCCCGGTCTGCAGGTTCGACGACGGCGAGACCTCGAGCGGGATCTCTCGGTCGCGCACCCACGAGGCGATCTCGCCGAGGGAGGCGAGGGTCGAGCCGTCACCGGCGTCGGACAGCGTGACGTCCTCGAAGATGCGGACGCCGTGGCCGAGGCGCAACGCCCGCCCGTCGACCAGCGCGGAGCGGATCGAGGCGAGCCCGTCGGCCTCGCCCGCGTGCACGGTCACGGGGAAGAGCTCGGACGCGAGGTAGTCGAACGCCGCACGGTGGTTCGAGGGCGGGAAGCCCGCTTCGGCACCGGCGATGTCGAAGCCGACGACCCCGGCGTCACGGTGGCGCACGGCGAGCTCGGCGATCTCGAGCGCGCGGTCCGCGTGGCGCATCGCGGTGACGAGCTGCCCGACGCGGATGGTGCCGCCGGCCGCGTCGACCGCTTCCTCGATGCCGGCCTGCACGGCTTCGACCGCCTGGTCGAGGGTGAGGCCGCCCTGCAGGTGCTGCTCCGGTGCCCAGCGGACCTCGCCGTAGACGACGCCGTCGGCGACGAGGTCCTCGACGAACTCCTTGGCGATGCGGTGCAGCTGCGGCGCGGTCTGCATCACCGAGGTGGTGACGTCGAAGGTCTTGAGGTACTCGACGAGCGAGCCCGAGTTCGACTGGTCGGCGAACCACTGCCCGAGCTCGGCCGGGTCGGTGGTCGGCAGGGTGACACCCGCCGCGCCGGCGAGCTCGACGATCGTGGCCGGACGCAGACCGCCGTCGAGGTGGTCGTGCAGGGAGACCTTCGGCAGGTCGTTGATGACCGCTCCGGCGTCGGGCAGGCGGTAGGTCGTGGCGTCGGCGCTCATGCGTCCAGGCTATCGGTGGTCACCGATCCGACGCAGGCACCTGTGCACAACAGACGGACGGACACACTGGAGGCTCACCACAGGTGCCGAGAGACCGTCACGGTCCGCAGACCGGCCGACACCCGCGCCCCGGTCCGGGCATCGCGCCCGGACTCACCGGGGCGCAACGCCCGCAGCGGGGCGCGAGACGCCGGACCCCGCACCCCGCACCCCGGACCCCGCACCCCGCACCCGGGAGCCCCGACGACCCTCAGCCCGTGATGCGCTCCCGCACGATCGGCCCACGCTCCGGCGCGGTCGAGCCGATCGACCACGCCCCCTCGAGCGACGCCAGCGCCCGGTCGAACCGCTCGGGCTCGTCGGTGTGCAGCGTCCACAGCGGCTGCCCCTCGGTCACGGTGTCGCCCGGCTTCACGTGCAGCTCGATGCCGGCCCCGGCCTGCACCGGGTCCTGCGCGCGGGCACGGCCGGCACCGAGGCGCCACGCGGCGATGCCGAACGGCAGGGCCTCCTGCGAGACGAGCACGCCGGACGACGACGCGGTCACGACGTGCTGTTCCCGAGCGACCGGCAGCGCAGCCGCCGGATCGCCTCCCTGCGCGGAGATCATCCGCCGCCAGGTGTCCATCGCCCGACCGTCGGCCAGGGCGGCGGCCGGATCGGCGTCCGGCAGCCCGGCCAGCGTCAGCATCTCGGTCGCCAGCGCCACGGTCAGCGCGACGACGTCGGCCGGGCCGCCGCCCGCCAGGACCTCCACCGACTCCCGCACCTCGAGCGCGTTGCCGATCGTCAGTCCGAGCGGGACCTCCATGTCGGTCAGGAGCGCCGAGGTCTTCACCCCGGCGTCGTTCCCGAGGTCGACCATCGTCTGCGCCAGCTCGCGGGACGCCTCGTACGAGGGCATGAACGCCCCCGACCCGAACTTCACGTCGAGCACGAGCGCGCCGGTGCCCTCGGCGATCTTCTTCGACATGATGCTCGACGCGATGAGCGGGATGCTCTCGACGGTGCCGGTGATGTCGCGGAGCGCGTAGAGCTTCTTGTCCGCGGGTGCCAGGCCGGAGCCGGCGGCGCAGATGACGGCCCCGACGTCGGACAGGATCGACAGCATGCGGTCGTTCGACAGCGCCGCCTGCCACCCGGGGATCGACTCGAGCTTGTCGAGCGTGCCGCCGGTGTGCCCGAGTCCGCGACCGGACAGCTGCGGCACCGCGACCCCGAACGACGCCACGAGGGGCGCCAACGGCAGCGTGATCTTGTCGCCGACGCCACCGGTCGAGTGCTTGTCGACCGTCGTCTTGCCGAGCGACGAGAACGACATCCGCTCCCCCGATGCGATCATCGCGAGCGTGAGGTCCTTGATCTCACGCCGCTCCATCCCGTTCAGGAAGATCGCCATCGCCATCGCCGCCATCTGCGGGTCCTCGACGTAGCCGCGGGTGTAGGCGTCGACGAGCCAGTCGACCTCGGCGGTGCTCAGCACGCCCCCGGAGCGCTTGGTGCGGATGAGGTCGACGGTGTCGAACGGCTCGACGGCCATGTGGATCAGTGCTCCTGCTGGTAGGTGGCGAGGGTCCGCGGCCCGAAGGCGTCCGGCAGGACCTCGTCGATGGTGCGGATGCCGGAGACGGTCTCGAGGAGCATGCCCTCGGTCGAGTGCTCGAACAGCAGCTGTCGGCAGCGCCCGCACGGCATGAGCGTGGCGCCGTCGCCGTCCACGCACGTGAAGGCGACGAGCTTGCCGCCGCCCGTCATGTGCAGCTGCGAGACGAGCGAGCACTCGGCGCAGAGCGTCACCCCGTACGAGGCGTTCTCGACGTTGCAGCCGGACACGATGCGGCCGTCGTCGGTGAGCGCCGCGGCGCCCACCGGGAACGACGAGTACGGCGCGTAGGCGTGCCCCATCGCGGCCGTCGCGGCGGTCCGCAGGGCGGTCCAGTCCACGTCCGTCGGGAGGCTCGGCTCGGCCCCCGTACCGTCGGCGGCGGCCCGGCCGCCGCGTCCGTCCAGGGCCGTGGCCGGGTCCGCCCAGCCGGCCGCGTCGGTGGACGTGGACCGGTCGTCGTCCGCAGCGTGCGTGTCGGTCATGTGCCGTGCCTCCTGGCCGTCAGCTCTTGATGTACGGCTTGCCGGACGCGGCGGGACCGCGCGACTGTCCGACCAGGCCGGCCACCGCGAAGATCGTCACCACGTACGGGAGCATGAGCAGGAACTCGCTCGGCACGGGCGAGTTGATCGCGCCGAGGGTGTTCTGCAGGTTCGACGCGAAGCCGAACAGCAGCGCCGCGAACGTGGCCTTGATCGGGTCCCAGCGACCGAAGATGACCGCCGCGAGTGCGATGTAGCCCGCGCCGGCGGTCATGTCCTTGGTGAACGGTCCGACCGCGTCGAGCGTGAAGTACGCGCCGCCCAGGCCGGCGATCGCACCGGCGAGGGACACGTTCCAGAACCGGGTGCCGGTGACGTTGATGCCGACGGTGTCGGCAGCCTGCGGGTGCTCGCCGACCGCGCGGAGCCGCAGGCCCCAGCGGGTCTTGAAGAGCCCGAACGTGACGACCGCGACCGCCACGTAGGCCAGGTAGACCGTGACCCGCTGCTCGAAGAACACCGGACCGATCACGGGGATCTGGTGCAGGACCGGGATCGGGAGGATCGGGAACCGGACGCCCACGTTGAGCGTGGTCTCGTTCGGCGACAGCACCTGCGAGTAGAGGAAGCCGGTCAGGCCGGAGATGAAGGCGTTGATGACGACGCCGACGATCACCTGGTCGACGAGGTACTTGATGCTGAAGGCAGCGAGGATGAACGACACGAGCGTGCCCGCGACGAGCGCCGCCACGAGGCCGACCCACGGGGAGCCCGTGATGGAGGCGACCATGGCGGAGCTGAAGGCCCCGGCGAGGAACTGGCCCTCGATCGCGATGTTCACCACGCCGACGCGCTCGGAGATGACGCCGCCGAGGGCGCCGAACACCAGCGGGACGCTCAGGCTCAGCGCGCCGAGCAGCAGGCCGGGGATCGGCAGGGACTTGCCCGCGGCCGCCCACGTCAGGAACCCGATGACGAACACCACGGCGAACACCGCGGTGACCCACACCGGCACGCGGCGCACCGCACGGGTCTCGATCACCGCGTAGACGGTGAGGACGGCGAGCAGCACGACCACGACGATCCCGGTCCCGACGGCCGGCAGCGGCACGTCGGGCAGGGCGAAGAAGTCACCGCTGTTGGCGAGGCGGAACGTGGTCGTCCCGGTGCGGGGCAGCAGCGCGAACAGCACGAGGGCGATCACCGTGAAGACGCCGTACCCGATCGCCAGCTTCCAGCTGCGGGTGGTCTCGATGCCGCGGCCGAGGGCCGACGACGCGCTGGGCGCGGTGGGGCTGATGGTGCTCACGCGGCGACCGCCTTCTTGCTGTTCTTCGTGGAGGCTCGGCGCCGTGCACCCGGCTGCGGGATCCGGAAGATCGCGCGGACGAGCGGCGGGGCCGCGATGAAGAGGACGATGAGCGCCTGGATGACGCCCACGATGTCGATCGGGATGCCGTTCGCGGCCTGCATGGCGTAGCCGCCGTTCTTCAGGACGCCGAACAGGATCGCGGCCCAGAACACACCCCACGGCTTCGACCGGCCGAGGAGCGCCACGGTGATGGCGTCGAACCCGATGCCGGCGTCGATGCCGGAGGTGAACCCGGTCGTCACCGCGCCCTGCACCTGGTACGCCCCGGCGATGCCGACGAGGGCACCGGAGATGACGAGGACCCAGATGGTCAGGGACGGCACGCTCATGCCGGCCACGCGGGCGGCACGCGGGTTCTCACCGATGGTGCGGAACCGGAAGCCGAGCGAGGACTTGTTCACGAGCCACCACACGACGACGACCGCGACGATCGCCACGACGAAGCCGAGGTCCACGCCGTATCGCGCGCCGAACAGGGGCGGGAGAACCGCGCTGTCCTTCGTCGCGGGCGAGATCGGGTTCGGGCTGCCCGGCGCCTGCAGCAGGCCCGGGGTGCGGAGCATGTAGCTCACGAGGTACAGCGCGACGTAGTTGAGCATGATCGTGAGGACGACCTCGTTGGCGCCGGTCCGCGCCTTGAGGACGCCGACGATCCCGGCCCAGACCGCACCGCCGACGATGCCGGCGATGATCGTGAGCGGGATGTGGATCGCCGCGGGGCCGTCGAACGAGAACCCGACCCACCCGGCCGCCGCGGCGCCCATCAGGATCTGGCCCTGGCCGCCGATGTTGAACAGTCCGGCACGGAACGACAGGGCGATCCCGAGGCCGGCCGCGATGAGCGGCACGGCGTAGTCGATCGAGCGGGTCAGCGGGACGATGGCCTGCTGCAAGCTCGTCGCACCGAAGTTGATGACCGACCCCTCGAAGAGCGAGGCGTAGGCACCACCGACCGCGGTGCCGATCGCGCGGAACGTGTCCGCCGGACGGGCGAAGAAGTACCCGGCCGCCGAGCGGACGTTCTCGTCGGTGATGGCGATCAGGATGCCGCACGCGACGAGGGCGAGGACGACGGCGAGGACCGTGACGAGGGCCGAACCGTTCACGATGCCCTGCACCGCGGCCTGCCAGCGGTCGCCGCCCTGGCGTCGCTCGGTGTCCTCGGCGGAGTCCGTCATGAGGTGCGGGGTGGACTCGACGTCCTGCAGGCGGTCGTCGGTCAGCGGCGCTTCCGGCTGCGTGTTGTCTGGCGTGGGGGTGCTCACGCTGCCAGCTCCGTTCCTTCTGGGAGTTCTCCGGCCATCATGAGGCCGAGGACGTCCCGCGGGGTGTCCGCGGGGACGATGCCGACGATCCCGCCGCGGTACATCACGGCGATCCGGTCGGCGAGTGCCACGACCTCGTCGAGCTCGGTGGAGACGACGATGACCGGGACGCCGGTGTCGCGGGTGGCGACGATCCGCTTGTGCACGAACTCGATCGACCCGACGTCGATGCCGCGGGTCGGCTGCGCCGCGACGAAGAGGCGCAGGTCG
This sequence comes from Curtobacterium sp. A7_M15, assembly GCF_030705415.1. GTDB lineage: Bacteria > Actinomycetota > Actinomycetes > Actinomycetales > Microbacteriaceae > Curtobacterium. The sequence continues at coordinate 18,179 of NZ_JAUZED010000027.1, forward strand.
CGGCTCAGCTCGCGGGCGAGGACGATCTTCTGCTGGTTGCCGCCGGACAGCCGGCCGGCCGCGGTGGTGCGGCTCGGCGTGCGGATGTCGAACTCGGCGATCTTCTCGTCGGCGAACGCGTCGCGCTCCGCCGACCGGATCGTGCCGGCGCGGACGAACTCGGCGTGGTCGGCGCGGTCGAGCATGAGGTTCTCGGCGATGGTGAACTCGCCGACGAGCCCGTCCTCCTTGCGGTCCTCCGGCACGAAGCCGACGCCGGCGTCGAGGATCTGCTTGACGGTGCGGCCGGTGAGCTCTCGTCCGTCGAGCGTCACGTGGCCGGCGTGCACCGGCTCGAGGCCGAGGATCGCCTCGGTCAGCTCGGTCTGTCCGTTGCCCTGCACCCCGGCGATGGCGAGGACCTCGCCGCGTCGGACCGTGAACGAGACGTCGTCGACGAGGACGATCCCGGAGGGGTCGGTGACGGTCAGCCCGTCGACGACGAGGGCGTCCTCGCCACCCGTCGCGGGTGCCTTGTCGACGACGAGGGAGACGGCACGGCCGACCATGAGCGCCGCGAGCTCGTTGTTCGTCGCGGTGGGCGATGCCTCGCCGACGACCTTGCCGAGGCGGATCACGGTGATGCGGTCGGCGACCTCGCGCACCTCGCGCAGCTTGTGGGTGATGAAGACGATCGCTGTGCCGGCCGCACGGAGCTGCCGCATGATGCCCATCAGCTCGTCGGTCTCCTGCGGCGTGAGGACGGCCGTCGGCTCGTCGAACACCAGGACCGAGGCGTCGCGGGACAGCGCCTTGATGATCTCGACGCGCTGCTGGACACCGACCGGGAGGTCCTCCACCTTGGCGTCGGGATCCACGTCGAACCCGAAGCGCTCGGAGATCTCGCGGACGCGCTTGCGGGCACCGGCGAGGTCGAGTCGGCCGCCGAACGCGGTCTCCTCTTGTCCGAGCATGACGTTCTCGGCCACCGTGAACACGGGGACGAGCATGAAGTGCTGGTGCACCATGCCGATGCCGGACCGCATGGCGTCGCCGGGTCCGTCGAAGTCCTGGACGACGTCGTCGAGGAGGATCTCGCCCTCGTCCGCCTGGTACAGGCCGTACAGGACGTTCATCAGGGTCGACTTGCCGGCGCCGTTCTCCCCGAGGAGACAGTGGACCTCACCCGGCTCGACGGTGAGCGAGATGTGGTCGTTGGCGACGAGGGGGCCGAACCGCTTCGTGATGCCGCGGAGTTCGAGCTTCATGTTCTCAGAGTCTATTTCTGTGATCGGGTCTGTCGTGCGGTCGGCGCACGGAAACGCGGGCGAGGGTGCATCCCCCGCCCGCGTTCACCGGACTACTTGACGGTCGCCTTGGTCTCGACCTTGATCGACCCGTCGATGATGCCCGACTTGATGGTGTCGAGCTCCTTCTCGAGGCCGCTGTCGACCTTGTCGGCGTAGTCGTGGAACGGCGCGATGCCGACGCCGTCGTTCTTCAGCGTGCCGACGTACGGCTCGTTGGAGTACTTCTTGTCGGCGGCCTGCTCGACGACGTCCTTGACAGCCGGGCGCATGCCCTTCTCGACGGACGTGAACGCGATGTCCTTGTACCGCGGGTCGGCCTCGTAGAGGTCGCTGTCCGCACCGATCAGGACGGAGCCGTTGTTCGCGTCCTTGATCGCCTCGGCAGCGGACTGGTAGATCGGACCACCGACGGGCAGGATCACGTCGGCGTCCTGGTCGATCAGGGTCTGCGCGACGGCCTTGGCCTGCGTGCCGGCCTCGAAGCCGCCCGTGAAGGAGCCCTTCTGGCTGTCGACGTCCCAGCCGACGACCTTGACGTCCTTCGACTTCTGCTCGTTGTAGTACTTCACGCCGTCCGCGAAGCCGTCCATGAAGATGGTGACGGTCGGGATCTGCATGCCGCCGAAGGTGCCGACGACGCCGCTCTTCGAGTACGAGGCGGCCGCGTAGCCGGCGAGGAACGCCGCCTGCGAGGTGTCGAAGGTGATCGGCTTGACGTTCTTCGCCTTGATCGAGTTGTCGTCGATGATCGCGAAGTCGGTGTCGGGGTTCGCAGCGGCCTGCTTCTTCGTGGCGTCGGCGAGGTTGAAGCCGACGGTCACGATGAGGTTGCAGTTCTGGCCGATGAGCTGCTCGATGTTCGAGTCGTAGACGGTGGCGTCCTTGGACTCGGCCGACTTGTAGGTGGCGCCGAGGTCGGACGCGGCGTCCTTCATGCCCTCGAACCCGAGCTGGTTGAACGACTTGTCGTCGAAGCCACCGGCGTCGGAGACCATGCAGGGGCGGAAGCTGGTCTTGGCATCGCCGGACGCGTTGTCGGACGGGGCGGCCGAGCAACCGGCGAGGACGGCGACGGTTCCGGCGAGCGCGAGGGAGCTCAGCAGGACCTGACGGGTACGAGATGTCACGGGTGGGTTCCTCCGGGGAGCGTGCCCGGACCACGTGCGTTCCGGGCGATCGTGGCGACAGTACACGACCGCCCGGCCGGTACAGAACGCCCCTGAGGGACTCCTGGGATCAGTTACGGGATCGCGACCGCGCCGAAACGCGCCCGTAACGGGGAGTCACGGTTCCGCCCCCAGTTCGGGGGACGTCAAGCGCTTTTCGTGGTGGAGCGCTACAGGACGTCGCCGCGACCGCTGATCTTCAGTGCATCCACCACACCCTTGACCCGCTGCGCGTTCGCACTGGTGGTCACGAGCAGGGCGTCCGGGGTGTCCACGACGACGATGTCCTCGACGCCGATGAGCGAGATGAGCCGCTGGCTGTGCGAGACGACGATGCCGCTCGACGAGTCCGCCAGGATGCGCGCGCCGTCCCCGAGCACCGCGAGGTTGTTCGCGCGACCGCCGGACTGCAGCTTGGCGAGCGAGGCGAAGTCGCCGACGTCGTCCCAGTCGAAGTCACCGGGGACGACCGCCATCCGCCCCGCAGCGGCGGCCGGCTCGGCGACGGTGTAGTCGATCGCGATCTTCTCGAGGTTCGGCCACACCGCGTCCACGACGGCGCCCCGCGCCGAGGTGTCCCACGCGTCGGCGAGCTCCTCGATGCCGGCGAGCAGCTCGGGCTTGGTCCGGCCGATCTCGGCGAGCAGCACGTCGGCGCGGGCGATGAACATGCCCGCGTTCCAGAGGTAGGTGCCCTGGTCGACGTAGGAGCGCGCGGTGTCGAGGTCGGGCTTCTCGACGAAGGAGCGCACCGCGTGGGCGGTCGGAGCGCCCTCGATCCCGATCGGGTCGTCGTGGGCGTGGATGTAGCCGAACCCGATCGCCGGCTCGGTCGGCGTGATGCCGATCGTCGTGATGTAGCCGGCCCGGGCGGAGACGACCGCTTCGCGGACCGAGCGTCGGAAGCCGCGGGCGTCACCGATGACGTGGTCCGCCGCGAAGGAACCGATGACGACGTCCGGCTCGCGACGGCGCAGGATCGCTGCGGCGAGACCGATGGCCGCCGTGGAGTCCTTCGGCTCGCTCTCGAGCACGACGTTGTGGTCCTCGACGCCGGGGAGCTGCGACTCGACGGCGACGCGGTGCGCGCGGCCGGTGACGACCATGATCCGCTGCTCGCCGGCGAGGGGCGCGAGACGGTCCCACGTCTGCCGGAGCAGCGAGGTGCCGGAACCGGTCAGGTCGTGCAGGAACTTGGGCGCGTCCGCGCGCGACAACGGCCAGAGCCGCGATCCGATGCCCCCGGCGGGGATGATCGCGTAGAAGTCCTCGAGTGCGTCTGCCACCTGCTCACCGTACCGGTGCGGCCGGGCGCGACCTGGGTGGTTCCCGCACGCTTCCCGCACGGACGCGGTGCGGGAGTCCGCACACGGCGACCGCAGCCCGCCCGCCGGTCGTGCGCCGCGCCTCCCGGCCGCTCGTCGCCCACCCGCGGACGCGGCTGTTCACCCCCTGCGTGCTCGGTGTTCACGTCGACGGCCCCGCGGGGACACGGGGCGCGCGGAGCATGGGCCACGCCATGAACGCACGCAGCGTGGAGCGCGGCACGTCCCAACGGACCGTCGCCGTCGTGACCGAGAGCTTCCTGCCCACCCTCAACGGCGTCACCACCAGCGTCCTCGCGGTGCTGGACCACCTGGAGCGCCGCGGCCACCGCGCGGTCGTCATCGCGCCGGACACCCCCGGCATCGCGCAGTTCCGCTCGCGGACCGCGGTCGAGCGGTACCGCTCCTTCGACGTCCACCGGGTCCCGGCCGTCGCGTACCGCCAGTTCCCGGTCGCGCTCCCCCACCCGGTGCTCGACACCATCCTCGCCGCCTCCGGCGCCGACGTGCTCCACGCCGCGAGTCCGTTCCTGCTGGGCGGGCGCGCGATCACGGCGGCCGGGAGGCTCGGCATCCCCTCCGTCGCCGTCTTCCAGACCGACGTGGCCGGGTTCGCCCGCCGCAACGGCCTGACCGCGACCGTCCCGTTGGTGCGGAAGATCCTCGGACGCATCCACGCCGGCGCCTCGCTGACGCTCGCGCCGTCGAGCGCGACCGCGGCGATGCTCGCCGAGGACGGCGTGCCCCGCGTCGCGCGCTGGGGCCGCGGCGTCGACACCGAGCTCTTCCACCCCGCGCGTCGCACCTCGGCGCACGTGCGGGCACTGCGGCGGCGGATCGCGCCGGGCGGCGAGACCATCGTCGGGTACGTCGGACGGCTGGCTCCCGAGAAGGAGGTCGAGCGGCTCGCAGAGCTCGGCGGCGTCCCGGGCATCCGGGTCGTGGTCGCGGGTGGCGGTCCCTCGCGGGCGGCGCTCGAACGGCGTCTCCGACACCTCGACGTCACGTTCACCGGTCCGCTCCGCGGCGACGCGCTCGCGGACGCCTACGCCGCCCTGGACCTGTTCGTCCACACGGGACCGGCGGAGACCTTCGGCCAGACCCTGCAGGAGGCGCACGCCAGCGGGCTGCCGGTCGTCGCTCCCGGTGCCGGCGGCCCGGTCGACCTCGTCGCGCCGGGACTGGACGGCGACCTGTACGACCCGGACGAGCCACAGGCCCTCCGGCGGGCCGTCCTCGCCCTGCACCACGACCGCGCCCTGGCCGCGCGGATGGGCTCCGCCGGGCGACTCCGGGTCGAGGGGACGACGTGGGAGGCGATCGGCGACCAGCTGCTCGACCACCACGACACGGCACGCACGATCGGCGCGCCGCCCGCCACGACGCGGGGCATCCGGACGGGTTGGCACGAGAAGGTCAGCGCGCGCGCATAGGATGGGTCCTGTTCCACACGAACACGAACGGCAAGGGCTCGCCGATCGGGCGAGCCCGTCCTATGGGAGGACGAGCTCATGGCCGAGCAGACCGCAGGGGGTACGGCGACCGCCGAACCGACGGTGACGATCGAGGCGCCGCGTGCCTCTCGGACGCCGCAGGGCACGCTCTACCGGGGTTCCGTCGGGATGTGGTCCTGGGTCCTGCACCGCATCACCGGCGTCGCGATCTACTTCTTCCTGCTCGTGCACATCCTCGACACCGCCCTCGTGCGGCTCTCCCCCGAGGCGTACAACGCGGTGATCGGCACCTACAAGGCGCCGATCATGAACCTCGGCGAGATCGCACTCGTGATGGCCATCGTCTTCCACGCGTTCAACGGGCTCCGGATCATCCTCATCGACTTCTGGTCGAAGGGCCCGAAGTACCAGCGGGCCATGTTCTGGATCGTGATCGTCCTGTGGGCGGTCGCCATCGCCGGCTTCCTGCCGCGCCAGCTCATGAACCTCGTCGCGGACTTCAACTAGGGGGCATCCGGATGACCACGCAGACCATCGAGCCCCCGCGCTCGGCAGCAGCAGCCCGCCGCACCACCAACTGGGAGAAGTGGGGCTGGATCTACATGCGCGGCTCGGGCGTCCTGCTCGTCGTGCTGATCTTCGGCCACCTCTTCGTCAACATGGTCGCCGGCGAGGGCGTCAAGCAGATCGACTTCGCGTTCGTCGCCGGCAAGTGGGCCTCGCCGTTCTGGCAGGTGTGGGACTCGCTCATGCTGGTCCTCGCCCTGATCCACGGCTCCAACGGCATGCGGACGATCGTCAACGACTACGTGTCGAAGCCGGGCATCCGCAAGACCCTGCTCGTCGCGATCCTCATCGCATGCGTCGTGCTCATCGTGCTCGGCCTGCTCGTGTGCTGGACGTTCGACCCGTGCCCCGCCGGCGCCGCCGCCGCGGACCTGCCGTCGTTCTGCCCCGCGCAGTAGCCCGGCCGCCCGCACGCACCTGCTCTCCGCGCGTCGCCCACCCCTGCCGACGCGTTCCACCTGAAAGGCCCCAGTGACCGAGACCACCGTTCACCACCACCAGTTCGACATCGTCATCATCGGCGCGGGCGGCGCCGGCATGCGTGCCGCCATCGAGGCCGGCCCGAAGGCGAAGACGGCCGTCATCTCGAAGCTGTACCCGACCCGTTCGCACACCGGTGCGGCGCAGGGCGGGATGGCCGCGGCGCTCGCGAACGTCGAAGAGGACTCGTGGGAGTGGCACACCTTCGACACGATCAAGGGCGGCGACTACCTGGTCGACCAGGACGCCGCCGAGATCCTCGCGAAAGAAGCGATCGACGCGGTCATCGACCTCGAGAACATGGGCCTGCCGTTCAACCGCACCCCCGAGGGCAAGATCGACCAGCGGCGCTTCGGCGGCCACACCCGCGACCACGGCAAGTCCCCCGTCCGCCGGGCCTGCTACGCGGCCGACCGCACCGGCCACATGATCCTGCAGACGCTGTTCCAGAACTGCGTGAAGCTCGGCGTGAACTTCTTCAACGAGTTCTACGCGCTCGACCTCATCATGGTGGACGTCACGGGCGACGACGGCGTCACCCGCAAGCAGCCCGCCGGTGTCGTCGCGTACGAGCTCGCGACCGGCGACCTGCACGTCTTCCACGCGAAGGCGATGATCTTCGCGACCGGTGGCTTCGGCAAGATGTACAAGACCACCTCAAACGCGCACACCCTGACCGGCGACGGCGTCGGCATCGTCTGGCGCACGGGGCTCCCGCTCGAGGACATGGAGTTCTTCCAGTTCCACCCGACCGGGCTCGCCGGCCTCGGCATCCTCCTCACCGAGGGCGCCCGCGGCGAGGGCGCGATCCTGCGCAACGCATCGGGCGAGCGGTTCATGGAGCGCTACGCCCCCACCATCAAGGACCTCGCACCGCGTGACATCGTCGCCCGGTGCATGGTGCAAGAGGTGGCCGAGGGCCGCGGCGCCGGGCCGAACAAGGACTACGTGCTGCTCGACTGCACGCACCTCGGCGCCGAGGTGCTCGAGACCAAGCTCCCGGACATCACCGAGTTCGCCCGCACCTACCTCGGTGTCGACCCGGTCGTCGAGCCGGTCCCCGTCATGCCGACGGCGCACTACGCGATGGGCGGCATCCCGACGAACACCGACGCGCAGGTGCTGTACGACAACACCGCGGTCGTCCCCGGGCTCTACGCGGCCGGCGAGTGCGCCTGCGTCTCCGTGCACGGGTCGAACCGCCTCGGCACGAACTCCCTGCTCGACATCAACGTGTTCGGCAAGCGCTCCGGCAACAACGCCGCCGAGTGGGTCAAGACCGCCGAGTTCCTGCCGCTCCCCGAGCACCCGGAGCAGGGCGTCAAGGACATGCTCGACCAGCTCCGCGCCTCGACCGGCACCGAGCGCATCGCCGTGCTGCGCAAGGAACTGCAGGACGAGATGGACAAGAACGCGCAGGTGTTCCGCACCGACGAGTCGCTCGCCCGCGTCACCGAGACCATCCACGAGCTCCGCAACCGTTTCCTGCAGGTCTCCGTGCAGGACAAGGGCAAGCGGTTCAACACCGACCTGCTCGAGGCCGTCGAGCTCGGGTTCCTGCTCGACCTCGCCGAGGTCGTCGTCTACTCCGCCCGGAACCGCAAGGAGTCCCGCGGCGGCCACATGCGCGACGACTACCCGAAGCGCGACGACGAGCACTACATGCAGCACACCATGGCGTACCTGACGGGCGATCCGCACTCGTCACTCGCCGACGACCACATCACCCTCGACTGGAAACCAGTCGTCGTGACGCGGTACCAGCCGATGGAGAGGAAGTACTGAGATGACCGACACCCTGGTCTCCGACGCACCCCGCACCGACACCGTGCAGGACGCCCCTCCCGGATCGTTCCCGGTGACGCTCATCATCCGGCGCTTCGACCCGGACGTCGACGACGAGCCGCGCTGGCAGGACTTCGACGTCATGATGCTGCCGACCGACCGCATCCTCGACGCCCTGCACAAGATCAAGTGGGACCAGGACGGCTCCCTGACCTTCCGCCGCTCCTGCGCGCACGGCGTCTGCGGCTCCGACGCGATGCGCATCAACGGGCGCAACCGGCTCGCGTGCAAGACGCTCATCAAGGACCTCGACGTCTCGAAGCCGATCTACGTCGAGGCGATCAAGGGTCTGCCGCTCGAGAAGGACCTCGTCGTCGACATGGAGCCGTTCTTCAAGTCCTACCGCGAGGTCCAGCCGTTCCTGCAGGCGAGCACCGCGCCCGAGAAGGGCAAGGAGCGCGTGCAGTCCGTCGCCGACCGTGCCCGCTTCGACGACACCACGAAGTGCATCCTCTGCGCCGCGTGCACGTCGTCCTGCCCGGTGTTCTGGACGGACGGCCAGTACTTCGGCCCGGCCGCGATCGTGAACGCGCACCGGTTCATCTTCGACTCCCGCGACGACGCCGCCGACGTGCGCCTCGACATCCTCAACGACAAGGAGGGCGTGTGGCGCTGCCGCACGACCTTCAACTGCACGGACGCCTGCCCGCGCGGCATCCAGGTCACGAAGGCGATCTCCGAGGTCAAGCAGGCCGTCATGCGGGGCCGGGCCTGACCCACGGCGTCGTCCAAGGCTCGCCAGGGACACCACCGATAGGCTCCGCTGCATGACCTTCGCGGAGACCCGCCCCATCCTCGACCAGCTCGGCTACACGATCCGCTACGTGCAGCTCCCCGGAGAGACCCTGCACGAGCCCCCGGTCGAGGGTGCGCTCCGTGTGGTGGCGATCGACGGCACCGACGACTTCGCGCTCGAGGTCGTCGACTACGGCACGGCACGGCGTCTCGCGACCGCCCGCGGTGAGGCGGACGCGGTCGAGATGCTCCGACGGTTCCTCAACCGGCCCTTCCCGGCACCGAAGGACATCCTCCGGTACGAACTCGACGGGCTCCGCGACCGGGCGGCGTCGACGTACCCGCAGCTCGCGCAGCAGGTGGCGCAGACGGGCGAGCAGGGTCTCACGATCCAGATCCCGGCCGGCGTGCCGGTGGACCGCGTCGGTGGGCCGGACGGCTACCTCCTGCACCCGCTCGACACCCCGCTCCCCCAGCGGTCGCTGCCGCCGCACGTGGCGGCGGCGCCCGAGACGCACCGGTACCTGGTCGAGCGGCCGTTCCTGGTGACGGTCCGGTTCGTCCACCCGTGGTTCGAGCAGCCAGGAGGCGCGCTCCGGTTCCAGACGGCGGATCCGTCCGTCACTGTGCGCGACCTGGTCGTGGACGGTTCGCTCTCGCGGCTCCGGGTGGTCTGACCCGGGTCCGACGCTCCGAGCACGACGAAGCGGCCCGCCCCTGACGGAGTGGGCCGCTTCGTCGTGCTGGTCGCGCTCCCCGAGGTCGGGACGGTCGCGCTACCCGAGGTCGGGACGGTCGTACTGCGCGCCGACCGGGTTCGACTCGAGCGCGCCGAAGACGATCGCGGCGATCCCGACGAACAGTGCGATGAGCCAGAACGGTCCCGCCAGGTTCGCGTCGTGCACCCGACGCCATCCCAGTGCGAGGCTCGGGACGATCGTCGCGAGCCACCAGAGGCTTCAGACGCCGCCGATCAGCAGGGCGACCACGGGCGGACCCACGGCGTCGGACCGTGTCACGCCGTAGGCGTCGGTGGACGTGTTCGCCGCGATCCACGAGAACAGCGCGACGAGGTACGCGCCGAGGAACACGAGGTTCACCAGCCCGTTCGCGAGCGTCCAGAACCAGAACTCACTCCGGCTGGCGCGCCCGTCGAACCGGGCGTACTTCGCGAAGAACCGCGTGGTGGCGTCGAGGAAGCCGATGCCGTACCACGGCGCCCAGAGCGGCGGCCTGCCGTCGGGCCCCGCCGGGATCGGAGGCTGGAACTGCGCGTACGGCTGGCCGTACGGCGGGAACGGCTGACCGTACTGCTGCCCGCCGTACTGCTGTCCGGTGGCCGGGGGTCGCTGACCGTCCGGCTGCCCCCACCCGGGTTCGCCGCCGGTCGTCATCGCGACCCGGTCGGTCGGTCGAACCGGGCACCCTCCGGGTTCGACGGCAGGAACATCATGATGAACACCGCGATCGCACCGAAGAACGGGATGAGCAGCAGCAGTGCGAGCAGTCCGCTGAGGTTCGCGTCGTGGAGCCGTCGCACGATGAGCGCCAGCGTCGGGATGATGAGCGCGAGTCCGACGATCCAGAACGCCGTCCCGGCGAGCGGGTTGGTCGACATCGTCGAGACGCCCACGTAGGTCGAGGACGTCGTGGTGGTCGTGGTGCCGGTCGCCGCCGTCAGGATGCCCGTGATGATCGATGCGACCGTGCCGATGATGGCGCTCCAGAGGTACCACCACCAGTACTCGCTGCGGCTTGCACGGCCGGTGAACGTCGCGTACTTCTTGAAGAACCGCGAGAACGCCTTCCCGAACGAGATGCCGTACCAGGGCGCCCAGATCGGCGGCTCGCCCCCGGGTGCGGTCGGTGCGGGCTGCTGGCCGTACGGGTTCTGCTGCGGGTACTGGTCACTCATCGGATCCCCCTCGTGTGTTGGCTGAAGTACGAGGACGATTCAACCAGAAGGGCACCACCGCGTCCGTGGCGTCACGGCACGAGCGCGAGCTTCCCGCCCGGGTGCTGCGACTCGAGCAGTTCCGCCGCGGCGTTCGCTTCGGCGAGCGGGAACGTCCGTGCCACGGGGACGACGAGCTGCCCCTCACCCGCGAGGTCGATGAGCCGCTGCCGCACCGAGTCCCGGAACGCCTTGCTCTCCGGCTCGGCCCCGCCGATCGCCCGGAAGCCGTCCGCCGCCGCTCGCCCGGGCGCGGCGATCGTCACGATCCGGGACCGGTCCGCGACGAGCGCGAGGGAGACGTCGACGGCCTCGTCGGTCCCGACGCAGTCGAGCGCTACGTCGATGCGGTCGCCGGTGCCGTCGGACACCAGTGCGCGGACACGGTCCTCGAGTCCGTCGCCGTACGCGATCCACTCGCCACCGAAGTCCGCGACCGTGTCGGCGTTGCGCTCGGACGCGGTGCCGATGACCCGCGCCCCGAGCAGACCGAGCTGCTGCAACAGGCTGACGCCGACCGCGCCGGCCGCGCCGTGCACGAGGACCGTGTCGTTCCCGGAAGCCCGGGTGACGCGGAGCATGTCGGCCGCCGTGGTGCCGGCGAGCAGGAGGTTCGCCGCCTCGGGGAACCCGAGCGCGGCGGGCTTGGCGAACACGTCGCGCGCCGGCACCGTGAGGCGCTCGGCCCACCCGCCCGGGACACGGAACGCGAGGACCTCGTCACCGACCGCTCCCCCGCCGGACGCGATCTCGGTGTCGGGGCCGACGGCGCTCAGGACGCCGGCGACCTCGTAACCGACGGCGATCGGCAGGTCGGAGGGGTCACCCTGTCGGGTGTGCTTCGTGTCGGCGGGGTTCATGCCTGCGGCGCGGACGTCGATCGTCACCTCGCCGGGGCCCGGTGCCGGCACTTCGGTGTCGACGTACTCGAGGACTTCGCTGCCGCCGAACCGCGGGGCGACCCAGTGCTTCGTCATGCGCCCGACGCTACGCGCCGCAACCCGACGACGGACTGGAGGCGCGGTGCCAGCTGGCACCGCGCCTCCAGTCCGTCAGATGGGGCGTCGAGGACGCTACGCGCGCACCGACCGCACCCGCTCCGCGAACGCGGCGTGCAGCGGGTGCTGCTCGTCGAGCCCGGTGATCTCGGTCACGACCTCGGCGTCGCTGCGCTCCGAGCGCAACAGCGCCTGGAGTTCGACGCTCTGCTCGTCGTCCGGCACGTCGAAGCGCAGCGCAGCACCCATCGCGTCGAGCAGGGCCGTCGGCTCCGTGCCGTCCTCGGCGAGGGCGGCGGCGGGCGACACGAAGCGCTCGTCGCGCGAGAGCTTGCGCAGCGGCTGCCGGCCGACGCGCGTCACGGTGTCGGGCAGGTGCGGGTTCTCGAAGCGGCCGATGATGGCCTGCACGTACGCACGGTGCACCTCGGGGTCGAGCTCGTGCCGACGGACGAGCAGGTCGCTCGTCTCGGCGAGCACGGACTCGAGCTCGGAGCGGACCGCGGGGATCGCGATGGCGTCCGAGATCTTGTCCGCCCCGGCGAGGAAGCCGTGGTACGCGACGGTGGCGTGCCCGGTGTTCACCGTGAAGAGCTTGCGCTCGATCGATGCGGCGAGGCCGTCGACGTAGTGCGCGCCGGGGATCTCCGGCTCGTGTCCGCCGAACGGCGTGCGGTCGATCGCCCACTCGTAGTAGGTCTCGACGGTGACGTCGAGGCCCGCGCCCTCCGGCTGTGCCGGGACGATCCGGTCGACCGCGGTGTTCGCGAACACGGCCTTGGCGAGGGCCTGGTCGCGCACGTCGGTGGGCAGCGCCTCGACGATGAACTCGCGCAGGCGGTCGGTCGCGTTGAGGGCGTTCTCGCACGCCATGACCGCGATCGGTGCGGCGCCCGCGTCGCGCTGCTGGAGCGCCTGCGCGATCACGGGCGCGATGAACTTCAGGACGTTCGGCCCGACGGCGCACGTGACGACGGACGCCGATGCGATCTCGGCGACGACGGCGGCCTCGTCCTGCGCGCTGTTCAGGGCGCGGAAGTTCGTGACCTCGTGGTCGCGCGCGTTCTGCCCGACCTCGTGCACGGTGTACGAGTCGGCGGCGGCGAGGGCGTCGATGAGCGGTGCGGCGACGTCGGCGAAGACGACCTCGTACCCGGCCTCGTGCAGGAGCAGTCCGACGAAGCCGCGGCCGATGTTGCCGGCGCCGAAGTGGACGGCGGTGGGGGTGCTCACTCGTTGACCTCACCGAGGATCGACAGGATGGCGGCGGTGTCGGGCGCGTCGGTCAGCTTCTGGACCTCGTCCTCGTCGCTGAACACGATCGCGATCTTCGACAGGATGTCGAGGTGCTCGTTGTTGACGCCCGCGATGCCGACGACGAAGCGGACGGGGTTGCCGTCCCAGTCGATCGGGGTGGCGTAGCGGATGAACGACAGCGCCGAGGACTTGATGGCGTCCTTCGCGTCGTTCGTGCCGTGCGGGATGGCGAGGAAGTTCCCCATGTACGTCGAGACGCTCTTCTCGCGCTCGAGCATCGCCGGGTAGTAGTCCGCGGTGACCGCGCCTGCTGCCTCGAGGATCTCGGCCGCCTCCTTCATCGCCTCCGACTTGGTCGGTGCGGTGTCCTCGGTGTGGATCCGGATCTGGCTCTCCTGCAGGACGGGCATCGGGGTTCTCCTTGCTTCGTGACGTTGCGTCGTGGACGTGTGGAGGGGACGAGCCGTGGCCCGCCCCCTCCGATACTGCACTTCGTTACTGGTTCTTGAGCTGTTCGACGACCTCGTCGTACTGCGGCGCGTTCATGAAGTTGCCGACCGACACGTGCTGTGCGTTCGGGTTCTTCTGCTTCGCGCGGTCGGTCAGCTCCTCCTGCGTGATGATCAGGTCCTCGTCACCGGAGAGGTTCGCGATCGCCTTGTTGGAGACCGTGACCCCTTCGATGCCCGCCTTCTTGATCTTGTTCCGGAGCACGCTGGCACCCATCGCGCTGGAGCCCATGCCGGCGTCGCAGGCGAACACGAGGTTCTGGACGCGGGTCGCGGTCGCGGTGGTCGCCGAGCCGACGCCGCCGAGCGAGGCCTCGGCCTCCTCCTCGTTCGCCGGGGAGTTGGTGCCGAGCAGGCCCGAGGTCGCGGCGTTGACGTCCCGGCCCTTGTTCGCCTGGAGCTTCGCCATCGCGGCGCTCATGTCGCCGCCGCCGTTCGCGAGGTCACGCTTGCGGGTCGCGATGAGGAAGAACGACGCGACCGCGAAGGAGACCGCCGCGGAGAGGACGACCGAGAGGATGACGCCGAGGAAGCTGTCCTTCGCCGTCGCACCGAGCACCGCGAAGATCGATCCGGGCGATGCCGGGGCGACGAGTCCGGAGTGGAACGCGACGTTGGTCGCGACGCCCGTGGCACCACCGAGGATGACGGCGATGAACAGGACCGGCTTCTGCAGCACGTACGGGAAGTAGATCTCGTGGATACCGCCGAGGAACTGGATGATGATCGCGCCGGGAGCGGTCGAGCGGGCGATGCCGACACCGAAGAAGGTGAAGGCGAGCAGGATGCCGAGACCCGGGCCGGGGTTCGCCTCGAGCAGGAAGAGGATGCTCTTGCCGGACTCCTGGACCTGCTGCGCGCCGAGCTGGTCGAGCACACCGTGGTTGATGGCGTTGTTGAGGAAGAACACCTTCGCCGGCTCGATGATCACGCTGGCGAGCGGGAGCAGCGAGTGCTGGACGAGGAAGTTCACCGCGTCGCCGAGACCCTCGGCGATGAGCTTGAACAGCGGCGCGAGCCAGAAGAACCCGGCCATGGCCAACCCGAAGCCGAGAATACCGGCCGCGTAGTTGTTCACGAGCATCTCGAAGCCCGGCTTGATCTTGCCGTCCCAGAGCTTGTCGACCTGCTTGATGAGGTACGCGCCGAGCGGCCCGCAGATCATCGCGCCGAGGATCATCGTCGTGCCGTTGGCACCGATGATGACACCCATGGTCATGATCGAGCCGACCACCGCACCACGGGTCTCGTAGACCATCCGGCCACCCTGGATCGCGATCGCGAGCGGGATGAGGTAGGTCAGGATCGGACCGACGAGGCCGACGTTCGCGACGCCGCCCGTCTCGCCGAACCCGCCGAGGATGCCCACGGGCGTCCAGCCGGTCTCGATGAAGAAGGCGGTGATGATGCCCCACGCGATGAAGATCGCGATGTTGGGCATGACCATGCCGGAGAGGAACGTGCCGAACTTCTGAACGGCGACGCGTGCGCCGCCCCGCGACTTCGCGGGAGCGTCGGGCGCTGCAACGGACGACGTTGTCATGTGCGGTGACTTTCTGTGAGGTGCTGCTGCTGCGTGTGGAGGGAGGTGGTGCTGTGGGGTCGGATCAGGCGGCGTGCGCCGCGGCAGCGGCGGACTTCGCGGCCGCCGCCGTGCTCGCGGCGAGTGCTGCCTGGGCCATCTCGCGGGCCTGGTCGAGCGTGTGCTTGCCGAGTTCGGCGCGCACGTCGGCCAGTGCCGCGGGGGTCATGGAGAGGGTCGTGGCGCCGAGACCGACGAGCACGACGGCGAGCAGCGGGTCGGCTGCTGCCTCACCGCAGATCCCGACGGGCTTGCCGGCGTCCGCACCCGCTGCGCCGAGCTGCGCGACGAGCCGGAGCACGGCGGGGTGCCACGGGTCCTGGTAGGACGCCACGGTCCCGAGCATGCGGTCGGCGGCCATCGTGTACTGGGTCAGGTCGTTGGTGCCGATCGACACGAAGTCTGCCGAGGTGAAGACCTGCTCGGCCATCAGCGCGAGCGAGGGGACCTCGGCCATGACGCCGGCGGTGCGGACGCCGAGCTCGCGGGCGAGGTCGACGAAGTACTCGGTCTCCTCGGCGTCGGCCACCATCGGGGCCATGACCCAGAGGTCGGCCTCGGTCTCGGCGTCGGCCTGGGCGAGCGCGGTGAGCTGGTCGCGGAGCACCTCGGGGTGGTTCCGGAGTGCGCGGAGGCCACGACGGCCGAGTGCCGGGTTCTCCTCGTCCTTGTCGGTGAGGAACGGCAGCGGCTTGTCGGCGCCGGCGTCGAGCGCGCGGACGACGACCTTCTTGCCCGGGAAGGCCTCGAGCAGCTGCTTGTAGGAGTCCTTCTGCTCGTCGACGGTCGGCGCCTTCGGCGAGTCGAGGAAGAGGAACTCGGTGCGGAAGAGCCCCACGCCCTCCGCACCGAGAGCAACGGCGCCCGCGGCGTCGGCGGGGCTGCCGAGGTTCGCGAGCAGCGGGACGGTGTGCCCGTCGGCGAGCGCGCCGGCGGTCAGGGGCGCTGCGGCCGCGGCGAGGCGGTCGGCGATGCGCTGCTCGACATCGGCGACGAGCTCGGCCGACGGGTCGGTCACGACCGTGCCGGCTGCGGCGTCCACGACGACGTCCGTGCCGTCGGAGAGGTCGTCGGCGCCGGTGACGCCGACGATGGCGGTGATGCCCTTGGCGCGGGCGAGGATCGCGGTGTGCGAGGTCGGGCCGCCGTCACGGGTGACGAGGGCGAGGACCTTGTCGAGGTCGAGGAGGGCCGTGTCGGCCGGGGCGAGGTCGCGGGCGACGAGCACGAAGGGGGTGTCCGACTCGGGCACGCCCGGGGCGTGGACGCCGCGGAGCTTGGCGATGATGCGCTGGGCGACGTCGTCGAGGTCGGCAGCACGCTCCCCCATGTAGCCGCCCATCGAGACGAGCAGGTCGCGGAACTGGCCGAACGCCTCGAACACGGCACGCTCACCGTTGGTACCGCCGTCGATGCGGGCGTGCACGTCGTCGAGGAGGGTGGGGTCCTGCGCCATGAGCGCCTGCGCCTCGAGCACGGCCTGGGCGTCCCCGCCGGCGAGCTGGCCGCGCTTGTTGAGGTCCTCCGCCACCGCGGCGATCGCCGAGGCCACCGCCTGCTTCGCGTCGTCCGCCGAACCGGTCAGCGCGTCCGTCGACGGTTCGCCGAGCGGGTCGGCCATGCGGAGCACGGGGCCGTGGGCGACGCCACGGCCGACGCCGGTGCCGAGCAGTTCGGACATTCGAGACTCCTTCATCTCACGCGCGCTTGCGGTGGGGTGGTTCGTTCGGTGCGCGCAGCGCGGAGACGGGACCCCGCCGGTGCGGCTTGAGCAGCACCATACCCCGATCCACGTTGACAAACAAACACATCCGGGGATAAAAATGCAGAAACAGATGCCCGTTTGCGTCTGGTGGCTGATCCGTCCGCGGCGATGCCGCCCGGAACGTGCCCGGCCGTGTCCGTTCTGTTCCGACTACCCCACGCACCCGAGACGACGAGGCCCCGATGTACGCACCAGAGCGCCACCAGCGCATCGTCGAGCAGGCGCGGGCGCAGGGGCGGGTCGATGTCAAGGACCTCGCCGAGCTGCTCGAGGTCACCCCGGAGACCATCCGACGCGATCTCACGTCGCTCGAACGGCGCGGACTGGTCCGACGAGCGCACGGCGGCGCGATCCCCGTCGAGCGCATCACCCTGCACCCCGGGGTCGGCGACCGAGGCGGCATCAACCAGAGCGAGAAGATGGTCATCGCCGAGGCCGCCCTCGACGAGCTGCCCGAGAACGGGTCGGTGATGATCGACGCCGGCACCTCGACGATCTGCCTCGCCGAGATGCTCCCGACGGACCGTGGCCTCACCGTCGTCACGCACTCCCTGCCGGTCGCGATGGCGGTCGCGAACCGACCGGGCATCGACCTGCACCTGCTCGGCGGCAACATCCGCAGCGACTCGCTCGCCGGCGTCGGCACGTGGACGCACCAGCTCATCGGGATGGTCAGCGTCGACGTCGCGTTCATCAGCATCAACGGCATCACGCCCGAGCGTGGCCTCACGACGCACAACATGGCCGAGGCCGCCGTGAAGAGCGCGATGATCAAGTCCGCCCGCCGCAGCATCCTGCTCGCCGACCACACCAAGTTCGGCCGCGAGGAGTTCGGCCGCGTCGCCCCGCTCGCCGCGATCGACACCATCATCACCGACCCCGGCGTGAACGCCGACCTCGTCCGCGAGGTCGAGGCCGCCGGCACCGAGGTCTTCTGGCCCGGCCGCGACTGACCTGCGTCCCGCCCCGGAACCGCCCACCCCGCGCTCGCTACCATGAGCCAACCACCCATCGACAGGAGTACATCGATGTCCGAAGCCACCCGCACCGTCACCGTCGCCAGCGCGTCCGGCCTGCACGCCCGCCCCGCGTCCCTGTTCGTCCAGACCGTGACCGCGTCCGGCCACCAGGTCACGATCGCGAAGGGCGACAAGTCCGGGAACGCCGGCAGCATCCTCGCGCTCCTCGGCCTCGGGATCGAGAACGGCGACGAGGTCACCCTGACGGTGAACGGCGACGACGCCGAGACGACCGCGGACAACCTGGTCGAGTTCCTGAAGACGGACCACGACGCGGCCTGACCACCTGACTGACGGGAGGCGCGGTGCCAGCTGGCACCGCGCCT